>NZ_JBAWDE010000188.1:0-1552 GCF_049590575.1 Pseudomonas sp. | reverse complement strand
TGACGCTTTTGGCAACAATCGACTTGTACAATTATCCTAATAATGTGCACCCTTATCCTCTCATGGCTAAAACGCATTTCCCAAAAATCAAAACCATTCGCTACGAAGGACCGAAAAGCGCCAATCCGCTTGCCTTCAAACATTACAATCCCACTGAGATCATCAAGGGCAAGACGCTGCAGGACCACCTTCGTTTTTCCATTGCCTATTGGCACTCTTTTCGCGGCGTCGGTTCCGATCCATTTGGTCCCGGCACGATTGTTCGCCCGTGGGAAAAAGGGAAAGACCCGGTCTCCATCGCGAAGGTCCGCATGGACGCGGCGTTTGAATTTTTCACGAAAATCGGGGCGCCATTCTATGCGTTCCACGATCGTGACATCGCGCCCGAAGGCCGGACGCTGGCCGAATCGAATCGCAATCTCGATAAAATTGTCGCCCACGCCAAGGGCCTCCAAAAATCGACCGGCGTGAAACTACTCTGGGGCACGGCCAACCTTTTTTCCAATCCCCGCTACATGTGCGGCGCGGCGACGAACCCCGACGCGCACGTCTTTGCTTACGCGGCGGCGCAGGTCAAAAAAGCGCTCGAAGTCACCCGGGAACTCGGCGGCCAGAATTATGTTTTCTGGGGCGGGCGCGAAGGTTACGAGACGCTGCTCAACACCAACCTCAAGCGCGAGCAGGACCACCTGGCCGCGTTCCTGCACATGGCGGTCGATTACGCGAAAAAAATCGGCTTCAAGGGCCAGTTCCTGATCGAACCGAAACCGAAGGAGCCGACCAAGCATCAGTACGATTTCGACGTGGCCAGCGGCATCGCTTTTCTTCGCACCTACGGCCTCGACGGACATTTCAAATTCAATATCGAGACCAACCACGCCACGCTGGCGGGCCATACGTTCAACCATGAAATCGAAGTGGCCGCGGCGGTGGGGATGCTCGGCTCGATCGACGCGAACGCGGGCGACATGCTGCTCGGTTGGGACACGGACCAGTTCAACACCGACGTGAAGGAACTGACGCTGGCGATGCTCTCGATCCTGAGGGCGGGCGGACTCGGTTCCGGCGGCTTCAACTTCGATGCCAAGCTGCGCCGTCCCTCCATCGACCTGGAGGACCTGTTCTATGCGCACATCGGCGGGATGGATGCCTACGCGCTGGCCTACAAGCTGGCGCTGAAAATCCGCGCCGACGGCAAGCTGGAAGGTTTCGTCGCCGATCGCTACGCGAGTTTTGACATCGATTATGGCCAGGCCATCGAAAACGGGAAGATCGGCTTTAAGGAACTCGAGAAGCTGGTGCTCAAGAAGCTCGGCGAGCCAAAGCGGAAGAGCGGACGTCAGGAGTATCTCGAAAATCTCGTGAATTCGTATCTGCATTCGTAGGACCGATGGGACTTATATGACGGATAGGACAAAGGGGACGGGCTGCGTCCCATAAGTCGCATTCGTCGTATAAGTCCTATGGACCCCACGTCTACTTTCTTTCCACATCGGGCAGGAACCAGGTCAAGATTCCGATCAGGGGCAGAAACGAGCAGACCTCGAACACA
>NZ_JBAWDE010000187.1:0-5964 GCF_049590575.1 Pseudomonas sp. | reverse complement strand
CGTCGGTGTCGCTGGCGGCGGCGCGGTTGGGCTGGCCGTTGCAGGAGGTGGTGACGCTGTCCGTGGTCGCGCGGCCATTGGCCGCGCTGAATGCGCACCTGGCCAGTGGCGTGCGGTTGCTGGTGTTGAGCAATGACGGGCAAAGCCCTGCTGCGATTGCCGCGCTGTTGGCTGAATCCGGGTTCGGGCCCAGCCGACTGAGCGTGTTTGAACACTTGGGCGGCGCGGATGAGCGACGTATCGACGGGCTGGCGCAGACGTGGGAGCACACCTCGGTGGCCGATTTGAACCTGGTCGCCATCGACTGCCTGGCCTCGAGCGAAACACCCCGTTTATCACGTCTGGCGGGCCTGGCGGATTCGGCCTTCAAGCACGACGGCCAACTGACCAAGCGCGACGTCCGCGCCATGACCCTCGCCCGCCTCGCCCCGATGCCCGGCGAATTGCTGTGGGACGTGGGCGCGGGCAGCGGCTCCATCGGTATCGAGTGGATGCGCGCCCACCCAAGCTGCCGCGCCTTGGCGATTGAGGCTGACGAAGGGCGCCAAAGCCTGATCGAACACAACCGCGACGCCCTCGGTGTCCCTGGCCTGCAACTGATCCGCGGCAAGGCCCCGGACGCGTTGCATGGCCTGGAAGCACCGGACGCGATCTTCATCGGCGGCGGCGTCACCCGCGACGGTGTGCTCGACACCTGCTGGCAAAACCTGCGCCCCGGCGGCCGCTTGGTGGCCAACGCCGTAACCCTGCAAAGCGAAATGACCTTGATGAACTGGCGCGCCCAACACGGCGGCGAACTGGCCCGCATCCACGTGGCCCAGGCCCAGCCGCTGGGCGCGTTCGACACCTGGCGCCAGGCGCTGCCGATCACCCTGCTGGACGTGGTCAAGCCGCGATGAACCGTATCCTGTTGTTGGGCGGTGTGACTGAAGCGCTGGCAATCGCTCGCACCCTGGGGCCTGAGCATATCTACAGCCTGGCGGGTGTGGGCCGAGTGCCGACCGACCTGACGTGCCAGGTTCGCGTGGGCGGGTACGGTGGGGCCGAGGGGTTGGCGCAGTTTATTCGGGATGAAACTATCAGCCTGATCCTCGACGCGACCCACCCCTACGCAGCACAGATCAGCGCCAACGCCGCCCAGGCTGCGCGTTTGAGTGGCGTGCCGTGCTGGGCCTTGCGCCGCCCGGCATGGCAGCCGCAGGCGGGGGATGACTGGCGCGAGGTCAGTGACTGGGCCGAGTTGATCGAGGCCTTGCGACCGTTCAAGCGTCCTTTGTTCACGTTAGGGCGCGAGCCGTTGCAGCATCTCGACGAAATCCCTGCTGAACAATTCTGGACCTTGCGCGCGCTGGAGGTGTATCCGGGCAATGCGCGCTGTGAAGTCATCGGCGCGCGTGGGCCGTTTCTGATCGAAGACGAGCGCGTGCTGTTTGAACGGCGTGGGATTGATGTGTTGATCAGCAAGAACAGCGGTAGCACGGCGACCGAACCGAAGCTGGAAGTAGCACGGGAGCGGGGGGTGCCGGTGTTGGTGTTGAGGCGGCCGGTGTTGGCGAGGGTGGATAGGGAATTCACAACAGTCAACTCGGTACTGGAAGCATTCCAGTCTGTATGACGCAACACGAAACAAAGGTGCGAGCTGGCTTGCCTGCGATACAGACGACGCGGTCGTTCAGATACACCGCAGCGATGCCATCGCAGGCAAGCCAGCTCCCACACTAATCTGCGTCGGTCAGTTAGCTCCTCGCGGCAACCGTTTGTCCGGCTGCATCGTGCACCCGATCAGCCAGTAACTGCGCCAGTTCGATCAACTGAGCGACGCCCAACAACTCCTCTCGCTTCGATCCTTCCAGGCTAAACGCCAAGTCGCAACTCAGCGCGTTGGCCGAGGCGAGTGTTTCAATGAGGTTGACCAACAAGTCTTCGGTGCTGATTCCGTCGGTTACGGTGAACAGCCGAAAGGGGGGATTGGGGGTAGGTTTAATCATTGTGAAGCTCCTAAGGGACGTGGAGCTACCACTGATCGCCGCGACGCGATGGAGGGTGGCAGCTGTGCGCAGGTTCGCGGACCGGTCCCTAGGCAACCCGGCATACCCGAAGGTATCCCGCGCACAGCCACCATAGCGCCGCACAGTAGACGATAAAAAAGCGTCAACTGAAAGCAGACGATGGCGCTTAGCGCCTATAGGATCCGGGCCGCGACGCCCGACCACTGAGTTTGCAGTGGTGTACGGAGACTAGAGATTGCGTTTCCTAGGGACAACCTCAAATCACTGTCGGAAATTTCTGTGGTAGGAAGGGGGGCCGCTCCAACATTTTGAGCCGCAACGCCTGGTTGATCCACAATCCCTCAGTTCCCGTCTATCCTCAAACCCAGCACTGCGACACCAAACCACACCGCCCCTTTTTACTTATCCTCCCCGATCAGGCTAAATACCCACCTGATCGCTTAACCCTACGGATTGTCCGCCATGGCCCGTCAACGCGTTGCAATTGCCTGGATAGCCTGCCTCGCAGTGCTGTTCAATGCGTTTGCCATGCCGCTGGCGAGTGCGATGCAGCAGGCGGATGACCCGGTTAAGCAATTGCTTTGGGGCGGTTTCTGCTCCTCCAATGCCAACAAGCTGACGGCCATTGCCTTGGGCAAGCTGGAGATTCCGGCGCCGCAGCAGGACGATCACTCCACCATGCAGCATTGCTGGTGCTGCTCGGGCTCGGCGCCATTAGTGGCATTGCCGGGGCATTCACCAACACTGTATTTCGCAAGATTCGACGCGGTGCAAGACCTGCCGCCGCCGTCATTGCAATGCCCTACCCCGCGCCAGCAATGGCCGAGCCTCAACCCGCGCGCCTCTCCAACGGTCTGATTTTCTTCGCAAGTGAACTGCGTTTAGAACCGTTCTGGAGAACTGCCATGCTCAAATCTTCCCTGCTTCTGGCTGCGTTGTTGCTGCCGGTGTTCAGTGCTGCGAATGCCGAGGACTACAAGGTCGGCAACCTGAAAGTCAGTAATCCCTGGTCCCAGGAGTTGCCACCGAATGCGCCGACGGTTGCGGCGTATTTCGTGATTCATAACACCGGGGAAACCCCGGATCGCCTGCTGAGTGTCGAGACGCCGCTGGCGGACAAGGCCGAGCTGCATGAGCATGTGATGCAGGGTGACCTGATGAAGATGCAGCAAGTACCCAGCGTCGCTGTGCCGGCCAAGGGTGACCTGACCTTCGCGCCCATGGCGTACCACGTGATGCTGCTGGGCCTGAAAGACCGCAGCCTGTTGGCCGACGGCAAACAATTCCCACTGACCCTGACCTTCGAGAAAGCCGGCAAGGTTGACGTGGAAGTGTCGGTACAGAAAGTCCCGCCGACGGCGCCCAACGAGCATAAGCACGTCCAATAGGCCAACACGCGATGGGCGCCCCTCGCGCCAGGCTATCCCCCCACCACCGCGTGAAGCGCGGCAGTTGGATCAGCCTGTTCGCCATGCTGATGATCTTTATCGGTCCGCTGATTTCCCAAGCGATGCCGATGGATCATCACGCCGGTATGTCGATGAGCATGTCCATGGACATGCCGATGGACCACGGCGAATCCCATCACAAAAAAGCCCCTGACGAGCACCACGCCCTCTGGTCCAAGTGCGGCTATTGCGACTTGCTCTATAGCTGCCCGGCCCTGCCCGGCGGCATTTCCACGTTCACCCTGAGCAGCCCGCCACCGGCCAACGGCCTGACCCCCGCCACACGCCTGGGCCATGCCCGGCAGAGCATCTTCCCCGGCGCCCGCAGCCGCGCGCCGCCCATCATCGCGTAAGCACTTCACAGCGTTACTTCACCCCGGCCGACTTTAGACAGACAGCCGCAGGCTGCTGGCCGTGTTGTTTACGATTGATTGATGGAATGTTTATGTCCAGGTTTTCTGCTGACACCCGTTTGGGATGCAACGCTCGTTTGGTAAGTGCGCCCGTGCTCGCTGCCCTCTGCGGCGCGCTGCTCACCCCCCATGCTCAGGCCGATGAGCACGCCGAGCACGAACTCACGCCCACCGTGATCACCGCGATTGCGCCCAGCTCACCGCTGACCGTGGTCACTAACCCCAAGGACCCGCGCCAACCGGTGCCTGCCAGCGATGGCGGCGACTACCTCAAGACCATCCCCGGCTTCGCCCTGGTGCGCAACGGCGGCACCAACGGCGACCCAGTGCTGCGCGGCATGTTTGGTTCACGCGTGAACATCCTCACCAACGGCAGCCAGATGCTCGGCGCCTGCCCAGGCCGGATGGATGCCCCTACCTCGTACATTTCGCCGGAGACCTACGACAAGCTTACGGTCATCAAAGGCCCGCAAACCGTGCTCTGGGGCCCGGGCGCGTCGGCTGGCACGGTGTTGTTCGAGCGCGAACCGGAGCAGTTCGGCGAGCTGGGCACACGCGTCAACGCCAGCGTGCTGGCCGGCTCCAACGGGCGCTTCGACAAGGTCATCGATGCCGCTGCCGGAGGCCCGCTGGGCTATGTGCGGGTGATCGGCAACCAGGCGCATGCCGACGATTACCAGGACGGCAACAACGCCACCGTCGCCTCGCGCTACGACAAATGGAATGGCGACGTTGCCGTGGGCTTCACCCCCGACGCCGACACCCTGCTGGAACTCACCGCCGGGCGTGGCGATGGCCAAGCGCGCTACGCCGGGCGCGGCATGGACGGCTCGCAGTTCCTGCGCGAAAGCCTGGGGCTGCGCTTCGAGAAGTCCAACATCGGCGAGGTGCTGGACAAGGTCGAGGCCCAGGTTTATTACAACTACGCCGACCACGTGATGGACAACTACAGCCTGCGCACGCCGTCCGGCACCGGGATGATGGCCGGGCCGATGGCGGCGAACGTCGACCGGCGCACCCTCGGCGCGCGGGTCAAGGCGACCTGGCGCTGGACCGATCTGCAACTGATCGGCGGCCTGGATGCGCAGACCAACGAACACCGCGAGCGCAGCAGCATGGGCATCGACACCTACAAGGACCTGCCCAAGGTCAAGGACGCCAACTTCCACAACTACGGCGCCTTCGGTGAACTGACCTGGTACGCCGCCGAGCGTGATCGGCTGATCACCGGCGCACGCCTGGACCGTGCCTCGGCCAAGGATTTTCGCGAGGCCAGCGCCACCGCAGGCGACACCCGCGCCGATACGCTGCCGTCGGGCTTCGTGCGTTATGAACACGACTTGGCCAACAGCCCCACCACGCTCTACGCGGGCCTCGGCCATGCGGAACGCTTCCCGGATTACTGGGAGCTGTTCTCCCCCGACACCGGTGCTGCCGGCGCGGTGAATGCGTTCGACGGCGTGAAGCCGGAGAAGACCACCCAGCTCGACTTCGGCGCGCAATACAAAACCGCCGACCTCGACGCCTGGGCCTCGGGCTACATCGGCCAGGTGCGCGACTTCATCCTGTTCGATTACCAGCCGGGCATGATGGGCACCACCTCCCAGGCGCGCAATGTGGACGCGCGGATCATGGGCGGCGAACTCGGCGCGGCGTACAAGCTGACCCGCAACTGGAAGGCCGACGCCACCCTCGCCTACGCCTGGGGCAAGAACAGCAGCGACGGCAAGGCGCTGCCGCAAATGCCGCCGCTGGATGCGCGTTTCGGCCTGACCTACAGCGAAGACGACTGGAGCGCCGGCGCCCTGTGGCGCGTGGTTGCGGCGCAAAACCGCATCGACCGGAACAAGGGCAACGTGGTCGGCAAGGACTTCGACAAGAGCGGCGGCTTTGGCGTGTTCTCGCTGAATGCGGCGTACCGCATCAACAAAAACTTCAAGGTCAGCAGCGGCGTCGACAACCTCTTCGGCAAGGCCTACGCCGAGCACCTGAACCTGGCCGGCAACGCCGGGTTCGGCTACCCGGCCAACGACCCGCACGCCATCAAGGAGCCGAGGCGCACGCTCTGGACCAAGGTGGACATGAGCTTCTAAA
>NZ_JBAWDE010000186.1:0-8214 GCF_049590575.1 Pseudomonas sp. | reverse complement strand
GCGCCAGCCCAGGCCCGGTTCCAGCAGCACCCGCGACGGGTTGCCGAAACGCGTGATCACCGTGGCTTCGCCAGACCGCACCTGCACCAGGCTCGCCGCCGCTACCGCAAACAGCACCAGCAACACGGCCCAGGCCATGCGCCGCCAGGGAAACGGGCCAGCCGCGTGTTCATCGCCGTGATGATGGTGGTGATGGCCATGATGGTGATCGTGAGAATGAGCGCTCAACAGACAGACTCCTTATTGAACGGCTTTACGCGGCACCGAAGGATCGGCCGGCAAGGTAAAAGAACGCAGATCGATCGTCGGCGCGCCATCGGCGCCCAGGCGGTGATCCAGAATTAGCAGCTTGGCGTGGGCCAGGCCCAGGCTGAGTTGGGCGAGGTACTGTTCCATTACAAAGGCCTGGCCTGCGCTGGCGTAGGCTTTTTGTTCGGCGGCAAAACGCAGGTCGGCTGCTTGGGCGCCCGCGTTCACTTCGCGGGCCGTGGCAATCGCCTGGTCGCGGGCCGTGCTGGCTTGCAGCAAGGCCTGGTTGGTCTGTTCACTGGCGGCCCCGCGCTCGCGGGAGATCAGCGCCTGGGCACCGATTTGCGCAGCCTGCACGCCGTGGTAGGCATTCGCGGCGCCGGCCGGCGGGTGGATGGCTTCCACCACCGTGGCGAGGATTTCCACGCCGCTGTCGAGCTGTTGCAGGTCGGCTTGCACGGCGCGGCCGATCTCGTCAGCGAGGTGGGTGCGTTGTTCGCCGAGTAATTCGTCAAGCGTACGCGAGGCAAAGTCATGCACGAGGATGCGGCTGGCGGTGCTGCGAATCAGACTCGGCACATCCGCGCTGTGGTAGGTGGCAGCCAGCGCAGCCTGGTCGGTGAGGCCGATGCGGTAGACGAAACGCACGTCCATATTGACGATCTGGAAGCTCTGCTTGTCGCCGCTGCTGCTGGCGATCACCTGGGACTTGTCATTCACATGGCTGGCGTCCCATAACCGGTTGGCGATCAGCGGCGCCGGGCCTTCGGTGGGCGCCAACTCCGGGGTGGCGGCTTCGCTGACGCTGGTGGCCAGTTCATGCACCACGCCGTTTTCCACATTGATCACGCGGCCCAACGGCCAGGGCAGCCCGGCATGCAGGCCAGGGCCGAATACCTCGACCGGTTTACCGAAGCGCTCATAAATCCCACGGCCCTGCAGGGGCACTTCGTGCACGCCGGTCAGCGCCCAGCCCACGGCGAGCACCACCAGTAGCACCGGTAGGAACGCCCGGCGCATGTAGGTAAACGCCCAGATCTGGCGCAGGTCGATGCCGAAGCGGTTGTGCAATTCATGCTGCAACGCCAGCCAGGGTTGTGGCGGCCAACGCAGCAGGTCGGCGATAAAACTCTGCGCCATCAAACGCGGTTCGAGGCGTGGCTGACGTGGGCTGAACAGTGACAGCACACCGCGCAGCAAAAACTCCAGCGCCACCAGTGCCGGCAGCATGCCAGTCAACACCGCCAGGCGCAGCGGCCAGACAGACTGCTCACCCGCAAACAACAAACACACGCTGCTGGTCACCAGGCACCCCAGCGCTACCCGGCTCAACTGTGCCAACTGCGCGGCTTCCGGCCATTGCGCGGCGGTTTCCTGGGCCAGGCGGCGCTCGAACACCAGCAAGCCGAACGCCAGCGCCAAACCCAACGCGGCGCCAACGCTTGCCGATTGCCCCACAGGCGCAGCAGGCAAGCCCAGGTTCCAGAACTCAATAATGCTGACCAGTGCCAGCAACGACCAACCACACAGCCACAACACCGGCGCGCCAATCTGCTGGCCAACACGCCCCGCCAGGCGTGCGTAGCGGCTGGCCTCTTCAGCCAGCAGCTCAACCGCCGGCTCTTCCAGCGCCTGAGCGCGCCAATCGGCCACCCACCACGCCGACTGCAGCCCGGCCACCAACACCAACAACGCGGATGCGCAGTTGATCAACACCACGGGCCAGATCGACAACGGCGCAAACAGCGCGACAAACAGCGCCAGCACCCAGCCAGCCAGGGCCAAAGCCGTCAGGCTGATTCCGGCTTGCCGCAATCGACGGGCATGAAACAGCCCTTGTTGAAAACGCGCGAGGCCCTCAACCGAAGCGCCGTCAGCATCCAGATCCACTTGCATCCACTCAACGCCCGTTTGTACACAATTGGTTACGATATAACACAGGGCGTGAAATTTTTGTTCGACCTACACCGTTGTCAGACACCCCCCACATCCCCTGTGGGAGGAGGCTTGCCTCCGATGGCGGCGGGACAGTTGATAGATGTGCTGACCGGCTTACCGCTATCGGGGGCAAGCCCCCTCCCACATTTGCTCCTCATCGTTGCCAAGACCGTGACTAAACCCCCATAAACACGCGCCATCACTGGTGCAAGCCACGCTTAATCGGGCACACTCCAAACCAGTTTTTCGCGGGTTCACGGACAAGGAAGCGTCACTCCCCATGATTTCGATTTATCAGCTCAAGCCGCGTTTTCAAAACCTGCTGCGCCCCCTGGTGCAGCGCCTCTACGACAACGGCACCACCGCGAACCAGATCACCGTGCTGGCCGGCGTGGTGTCGCTGCTGGTCGGCCTGCTGATCGCCAGCTTTGCCCAACACCTGTGGCTGTTTGCGCTGATCCCGCTGTGGATGATCCTGCGCATGGCCCTCAACGCCATCGACGGCATGCTCGCGCGGGAATTCGGCCAGCAGTCACGCCTGGGCGCCTACTTGAATGAACTGTGCGACGTGATCGCCGACAGCGCGTTGATCCTGCCCTTCGCGCTGATCCCCGGCGTGAGCCTGGCACCGGTGCTGCTGGTGGCACTGCTGGCGGTGTTCAGCGAATACGCCGGCGTGCTCGGGCCGATGGTCGGTGCCTCACGGCGCTACGACGGGCCGATGGGCAAAAGTGATCGGGCGTTCGTACTCGGCGTGCTGGCCACCGGTGTGGCGCTGGGCTGGCTCGGCGCCGGCTGGGTCGACACGGTGATGTGGCTGGTCGCCGCCCTGCTCGCCTATACCCTGGTCAACCGGGTGCGCCAAGGCCTCAACGAACAACAAGACATCTCCCCTTCTGCATAAGGATTTTGCGATGCGCGAACAGCAAGAACACACCTTCAGTACCCATGATGGCGTCGAGCTTTTCTACCGGCACTGGCCGGCCACCGCCCCGCAGGGCGACGAGCCGCGCAAGGGTATTCTGCTGTTCCATCGCGGCCACGAGCATTCGGGGCGCATCGCGCACCTGGTGGATGAGCTCGACCTGCCGCAGTTCGACTTCTTCGCCTGGGATGCCCGTGGCCACGGCCAATCGCCTGGCGCGCGCGGCGACAGCCCGAGCTTTGCCACCAGCGCCCGTGACGTGCAGACCTTCTGCGACCATATCGGCGCCACCTACGGCATCGAAGCAGAAAACCTCGCGGTCATCGCCCAAAGCGTCGGTGCGGTGATCGCGGCCACCTGGGTGCACGATTACGCGCCGAAAATCCGCGCGCTGGTGCTCGCCTCGCCGGCGTTCAAGGTCAAGCTTTACGTGCCCTTCGCGCGGCCGGGCCTGGCGCTGATGCGCACGTTTCGCGGCAATTTTTTCGTCAACAGTTACGTCAAGGCCAAGTTCCTCAGCCATGACCCCGAGCGCGTGGCGTCCTACGACAGCGACCCGCTGATCACCAAGGCGATTTCGGTGAATGTGCTGCTTGGCCTGTACGAAGCGGCCGACCGGGTTGTAGCCGATGCCCAGGCGATTCAGGTGCCGACCCAGCTGCTGGTCTCCGGCTCCGACTTTGTGGTGCACCGCAAACCCCAGCAGCAGTTTTTCGACCGCCTCGGCAGCCTGAAAAAAGAGCTGCACATCTTGCCCGGCTTCTTCCACGACACCCTCGGCGAGCGCGACCGCGCCGTGGCCGTGAGCAGCGCCAAGCGCTTTATCCTGCAGAACTTCACGCACCCGCTGGACCGCGCGTCCCTGCTGGATGCGGACAAACTCGGCGCCACCTGCGCCGAGTCCGAATCCCTCGCCGCGCCGCTGCCACGCAACTCCCTGCGCGACCTGTACTGGCGCCTGACCCGCGCCAGCATGGGCCTGGGCAAGAACCTGTCGGACGGGGTCAAGCTGGGCTTCGACACCGGCTTCGACTCCGGCAGCACCCTGGACTACGTGTACCGCAACACACCCACCGGCAAGGGCGGGCTGGGGCGAATGATCGACACCAACTACCTCAACTCCATCGGCTGGCGCGGCATTCGCCAACGCAAGCTGAACGTCGAGGAGCTGCTGCGCCTGGCCATGGCCAAGTTGCGCGCCGGAGCGCGGGAGGTGCGCATCGTCGACATCGCCGCCGGCCATGGCCGCTACATCCTGGAAGCCTTGCAGGGCGTGTCGCCACTGCCGGAATCGATCCTGCTGCGCGACTACAGCGACATCAACGTGCGCGACGGTGGCGCACTGATCCGCGAGAAAGGCCTGGGGGATATCGCGCAGTTCGTCAAAGGCGATGCATTTGACCGTGCCGACCTGGCAGCGCTTGAGCCCAAGCCGACCCTGGCCGTGGTGTCCGGCTTGTACGAATTGTTCGCCGATAACAGCATGGTCAGTGGCTCGTTGGCGGGGCTCGCCGAAGCTGTGGAGCCGGGCGGCTATCTGGTCTACACCGGCCAGCCGTGGCACCCGCAGCTTGAGTTGATCGCCCGCGCGCTGACCAGCCATCGCCAGGGCCAGGCCTGGGTGATGCGCCGCCGTAGCCAGGCGGAAATGGATCAGTTGGTCGAGGCTGCCGGCTTCCGCAAGATCACCCAACGCGTGGATGAGTGGGGCATCTTTACCGTGTCCCTGGCGCAGAAGATCTGAACATGCGCGAACCCGGTTTATTGAAACCAGCGGTGCTGTGGCTGCTGCTGTTGGCACCGCTGTTTTTCAGCACCTACGGCTTTGCCACCTGGGTCACCAGCCAGCGCAGCGACGTCGGCACGCTGGTGTTCGGCTGGGAAACCCATATGCCGTTCCTGGCCTGGACCATCGTGCCCTACTGGTCCATCGACCTGCTTTACGGCTTTTCGCTGCTGCTGCCCAACAGCCGTCATGAATTGAAACAGCACGCCCTGCGCCTGCTGTCCGCCCAACTCATCGCCGTAAGCTGCTTCCTGATCTGGCCGCTGCGCTTCACCTTCGAGCGCCCGGAACTGGACGGCGTATTTGGCTGGCTGTTCGCGGTGCTGGCGGGGTTCGACAAGCCGTTCAACCAGGCGCCGTCGCTGCATATCGCGTTGCTGGTGATCCTGTGGGTCATGTACCAACGCCATAGCCAGGGTTTATGGCGCTGGGTGGTGCATGGCTGGTTCGCCCTGATCGGAATTTCGGTACTGACCACTTATCAACATCACTTTATCGACTTACCCACAGGCGCTCTCGCCGGTTGGCTGTGCGTGTGGCTGTGGCCGGTGGAACATCCGAGCCCGCTGCTGAGTGCGCGGCTTACGCAAGACCGCAAGCGCTGGCGGCTGGGCGTGCGCTATGGGCTGGGCGCACTGGTGCTGGTGATTCCGGCCTTGGTGCTGGGCGGCTGGTGGTTGTGGCTGCTGTGGCCGGCGGTGTCCCTGGGCCTGATCAAGGCGAATTACTTCGTACTTGGCGCGGCGGGCTTTCAGAAACGCGCCGATGGCCGGCTGACGCCCGCCGCACGCTGGCTGTATGCGCCCTACACGGTTTGTGCGTGGATCAATTCGCGCCTGTGGACGCGTAAACATCCACAGCCGGATCTGATTGTGGATAACGTTTGGCTTGGGCGAATTCCCACGATGAACGAGCAGGATTCATTCAAGGCAATCGTCGATCTGTGTGCTGAACTGCCAATTAATCCACAGGGCCGTGCCTACCACACGGTGCCCGTGCTGGACCTGATCGCCCCGACCCCGGCCGAATGCCTGCAGGCCGCTGAAGCCATCGAACGCCTGCGCCTGAGCGGCCCGCTGCTGGTGTGCTGTGCCTTGGGCTACTCACGCAGCGCCACCGCCGTTGCCGCCTGGCTGCTGCACAGCGGACGCGCCGCTACGGTAGACGAGGCACTGGCTATTATTCGTACAGCGCGGGCCCATGTGGTCCTGCACCCCGCTCACCGTGAAGCTTTGGAGGGTTTGCCCAATGCCCGCTGATATGGAACTGCAGGTAGTCGCCAGCCTGCTGCGCCGTGGCCGCTCGCTGGATCAGTTATCCACAGGCCTGACCGTGGCCGGTGTGTTATTCGGCCTGGCTCAGCTGCTGATGGCGAGCATCTCGACCCTCTGCCTGCTGCTCAGCCTGTGGATGATTATTCTCGGGCTGCTGCAAAAGTATTGGGCGCTGCGCGTGGCCTTCGACGCCGACCTGTTCGCCCTGCTGGCCCGCGACCTTGATCGTACCGCGGACCTCGACCAGGCCCTGCAGAATCTTGGCCTGCAATCACCCAAGCGGGCGGGCCGACCCTGGACCGAGCGCCGTCGCGGCGCCCTCAAATTGTTGCGTAAACAAGCCTGGCTGCTGGGCGCGCAAGCGCTGCTGACCCTGGCCGTGATCCTCGCCAGCCCCTGGCTGCCTTTCCCCGGATAAGGAATCCCCATGTTCGAACCCGTGGTCGCCACGCTGATTACTTCCATGGCCCGCACCGTCACCGGCGCCCGCAGCCTGTGGCTGGGTTGCGCGCCGGTGCCGGTGCAGCGCATCTATTTCGCCAACCACAGCAGCCACGGCGACTTCGTGCTGCTGTGGGCCTCATTGCCGCAAAACCTGCGCAAATTCACGCGCCCGGTGGCCGGCAGCGATTACTGGAACAAAAGTGCCCTGCGCCGCTACATCATCAACCGTGTGTTCAACGGCGTGTTGATCGACCGCGAGCGCAAGGACCCTGTGGATAACCCCTTGCAGCCAATGCTCGCCGCGCTGGAAGGCGGCGACTCGCTGATCATCTTCCCCGAAGGCACGCGCAACCTCGAGGACGGCCTGCTGCCGTTCAAAAGCGGCCTCTACCACTTGGCTAAAAGTTACCCACAGGCCGAACTGATCCCCGTGTGGATCGCCAACCTCAACCGGGTCATGCCCAAGGGCCGTGTGTTGCCGCTGCCCTTGCTGTGCACCACCAGCTTCGGCGCGCCGCTGCAATTGGAAGACGGTGAAGACAAAGCCGCCTTCCTCGCCCGCACCCGCGATGCCTTGCTTGCCCTTGCCCCGGAGCATGTCTGAGATGGATAGCCAAACCCTGATGTTGTTCGGCGGGATCGGCGCGATCCTGGTGCTCGCCTCGCTGATCGGCCTGATCCTCAAACTGCGCACCCGCGGCACGCCGAACGCGGTGATCGAGAACCTCAACGCGCGCATCAACGCCTGGTGGGTGATGGTGGTGGTGATCGGCATCGCCTTCTGGCTCGGCACCGGCGCAGTGATCCTGCTGTTCTACGCCGTGTCGTTCTACGCCCTGCGCGAATTCCTCACCCTCACGCCCACCCGCCGCAGCGACTACCCGGCCCTAGTCGCCGCGTTCTACCTGGCCTTGCCGCTGCAATACCTGCTGATCTACTCGGACTGGTACGGCCTGTTCTCGATCTTCATCCCGGTGTATGTGTTCCTGCTGCTGCCGATCCTCGCTTCGCTGGGCGGCGACACCACGCACTTCCTCGAACGCGCCTCCAAGGTGCAATGGGGCCTGATGATCGCGGTGTTCTGCGTGTCGTTCGTGCCCGCCCTGCTGACCCTCGACATCCCCGGCTACGAGGGCCGCAACTTGCTGTTGATCGCTTATCTGGTGATCGTGGTGCAGCTGTCGGACGTGCTGCAGTACGTGTGCGGCAAACTGTTCGGCAAACACAAGATCGCGCCCAACCTGTCACCGTCCAAGACCGTGGAAGGCTTTGTCGGCGGGATTTTGCTCTCCTCGCTGATCGGCGCGGCGCTGTGGTGGACCACACCGTTCAACCCGTGGCAGTCGTTCCTGATCGCGCTGTTGATCAACCTGCTGGGGTTTGCCGGCGGCATTGTGATGTCGGCGATCAAGCGCGACCGTGGCGTCAAGGACTGGGGCCATATGATCGAAGGGCACGGTGGCATGCTGGATCGGCTGGATTCGGTGTGTTTTGCCGCGCCGATTTTCTTCCACCTCGTACGCTACTGGTGGACCTGAGAGGCGCCTCCTCAAGGCCAACACTGGTCAACTGTGGGAGCTGGCTTGCCTGCGATGGCG
>NZ_JBAWDE010000185.1:0-16895 GCF_049590575.1 Pseudomonas sp. | reverse complement strand
CCTTTGATTTGTGAATACAGTCAATGTGGGAGGGGGCTTGCCCCCGATGGCTATCTCACCGGCAACTCAATCCTTTCAGTTTCCCCCGGCACCGTCGGCCAATCCCCAGCTGCCCAGCGCTGCCGTGCCTGCTCGATCTTCAAAGGGTCGCTGGCCACGAAATTCCAGTTGATCCGCCGTGGCCCATCCAGCGGCGCGCCGCCGAACACCACCAGGTGGCAATCGGTTTCGGCGAACAGGGTCACTTCCTGCCCCGCCGGTAGTACCACCAGGCTGTGCACCTCCACTGCCTCGCCGTCCAACTGCGCTTCACCCTCCAGCACATACACCGCGCGTTCCTCGTATTCGTCCGGGATCAATAGAGTGGTGGCGGTTTGCATCTGCACATCGGCGTAAAGCGTAGGCGACATCACCGGCACCGGTGACTTGAGGCAGAAGCCGCTGCCGGCAATCAGACGTATCCGTACACCCAGGTTATCGCTCACCGGCAGGCTCGCCGCCGGGTGATGACTGTAATGCCCGGGGCCGGTTTCGTGGTGCTTGGGCGAAGCCAGCCATACTTGCAGCCCATGCAGGCTGAAACCCTCGGCCATCTGTGCGGCGGGCGTACGCTCGACGTGGGCAATCGCGCTGCCGGCGGTCATCCAGCTCACATCGCCAGCCTGCACCACCTGGTCCGAGCCCAGGCTGTCCTTGTGCTGCAACGCGCCTTCAAACAGGTAGGTGAGGGTCGACAGGCCGATATGCGGGTGCTGGCGGATATTCATGCCGGTGCCTGGCGCATAACGGGTGGGCAGCATGTGGTCGAAAAACACAAACGGCCCGACGCTGCGGCATTCGCGCGACGGCAGCGGGCGCAGGATGGGCTGGCCTTCGACATCTTCGGGGCGAGGGCGGATCACGGTGAGGGTGGTCATGGTGCGTCCCAGTCTGAGCGGGTTGGATGCGTTGAGCATAACCCGCCCGACGGGCCGTTGCCGCTATTGGCTGAAGGCGCCTTCCGAGAGACTGGTCTCGATGGTGACCTCGGCGGTGGTCATCAGTTTGTGCACCGGGCAACGATCGGCTACGCGGTGCAGCTCGTCACGCTGTTCGTCGGTGAGCACGCCCTTGAGGGTCAGTTTGACACTGAGCTTGTATTTGCCTTTCTGCTCTTCGGTCGCGTCGTGGGTGACTTCCACGGTCACGCCGGTCAGGGGAATGTCTTTTTTCTGCGCGTAGAGCTTGACGGTCAAGGCCTTGCACGATGCCAGTGCGGCATCGAAGTAATCATGCGGGGAGGGCGCCGAGTCGTCGCCGCCCAAGCTCTTGGGCAGGTCGGTGAACAGTTCGTGGTTGTTGATATTCACGCTATGGCGAAAGTTGTCGTGGTTCAGAGTATTGACGGTAACTGACATGGTGAACCTCACAAGCGGCAGGATGAAGGTCATGCAGTTATAGAGCATGCTGGCACTGGGGTGTTCCACGATTTTTAACGGTGAACCGGTTTATGCCGTGTAAGGTCTACCCGTATTCGCCCCATTTGAGGTTGTACCGTGCCCTGGACCCGCCTGAGTCTTGCCCTGTTATTTGCCGTCGGCAGCTGCGCTGTGCAGGCCCGCGACTATGCCTACAGCGATGCGCACCTGCATTACGTGGATTTTTTCCAGGAGACGGCCGGCATGGACAAGCTGCTCCAGGCCATGGCCGACAACCGTATCGAGCACGTGATGATTTCCGGCATTCCAGTGGCCAAGAAATGGCACGAAGACGAGCCCAAGCGCCCGCGCTATTACGCCGGTGACGACGCCGATGCGTATTGGTACAGCGCCACCGACGTGATCGTCGCCGCGGCCGTGAACAAACTGACACCAGAGCAGCGTCAGCACTTTCATCCGTTCCTGTCCGGCTTCAACCCCAACGACAAGAACTCCGCCGCGCATATCCAGCGCATGCTCGATCTCAACCCCGGGCTGTGGCAGGGCATCGGTGAGGTGTTCACCCGCCACGATGACCTCACAGCCCTCACCTCGGGCGATACCCCGCGCGCCAACAACGAGGCCATGACGCGCATCTATCACTTGGCTGCGGAGAACGACCTGCCAGTGATGCTGCATTCCAATATCACCTCCAAGCGCGAGCGCAACCCGCTGTACCTGGCCGAGGTGGAAGAACCGCTGCGCAACCATCCGCACACGCGCTTTATCTGGGCCCATGCCGGCACCAGCAAGGAGATCCACCGCCACCAGGTACAGATGGATTTTCTGCTACCCACCTTGAGCCGCCTGCTCGAGGCTTACCCAAACCTGTACATCGACCTGTCCTGGAGCATGCTCACGCCCTATTTGCTGGATGACGCGGGCCAACCCCGGCCGGAGTGGGTAAAGCTGGTGGAACGCTTCCCGGAGCGCTTTATGCTGGGCTCGGACGTTGTAGGGCGTTTCAATAAGCTGGGTAAGGAAATGCGCCGCTTCGATCCGTTCCTCGATGCATTGCCCGAGAACGTTGCCCGCAAGGTCGCGCGGGACAACTTCCTGGCGATTCTGCCTAAACCGCCGCGCGATTTGAGCCCGCGTTGATATCGCGTTTTGGTCTTAGGTTAATCCTCTAGAGCGCCGATAACTTTCAAGAGACCTGCTGCAGGTGGATGCAGCGCTTTTGGAAGGAACCGATGTGATGAATGTGCGTAGTCTGAATATCGCCCCGCGCGCCGGCCTCGGCTTTGGCGTGCTGGCATTGATGGTGTTCGCCCTGGGCGGCTTTGCCCTGTTGCAGATGGCGAATATGCGCCAGCAGTCGGACCAGGTGGAGAACAACTGGCTGCCCAGCGTGATGGCCGTGGGCGAGATGAGCCAGGACTTGCTGCGGGTGCGTGCCCTGACCTTGCGCCTGCTGCTCAACCGTGAGCCCCAGGCGCTGGCGCAGAACGAACAGAAACTCAATGACCTCAAGAGCGGCCTGCACCGCGCGCAGACCCTGTACGAGGCGCTGATCGTGCTGCCCGAGGAACGCACGCTGTTCGATCGTTTCAAGGCCCAGGAGCAGCAATACCTGCAACGCCAGGACCAGGTGATGGGCTTTTCCAAGGCCAATCAGCTGGAAGACGCGATCAGGG
Organism: Pseudomonas sp.; assembly: GCF_049590575.1. Lineage (GTDB taxonomy): Bacteria > Pseudomonadota > Gammaproteobacteria > Pseudomonadales > Pseudomonadaceae > Aquipseudomonas. The sequence continues at coordinate 13,801 of NZ_JBAWDE010000185.1, read as the reverse complement.
TGGTCAACGGCGAGATGAATCAACAGGCCGATGAAATGGCCGCGACCCTGCGCGATCTGGTCAACCTGAATAAATCCAACGCCAACCAGGCGGCGAACCTGGCGCAGCGCGTGTTCAGCCAGTCGCGCAGTTGGGTGGTGGGCATGATTGTGTTCACCGCGCTGATCACTATCGGGCTGGCGGTGTGGCTGACGCGCAGCATCGTGCTGCCGCTGGCCCAATCGCTGAAAGTTGCCCAGGGCGTGGCCAGTGGTGATTTGACCGGCGAGATCAGCATCACCGGCCATGATGAGCCGGCGCGCTTGCAGCAAGCGCTCAAGGGCATGCAGGAAAACCTGCGCGACACCCTCCGGCGTATCTCCGAGTCTTCGAACCAACTGGCCTCGGCTTCCGAAGAGCTCAGCTGTGTGACCGAAGACGCCACGCGCGGCCTGCACCAGCAGAACCAGGAAATCGAACAGGCCGCTACGGCGGTCAACCAGATGACGGCGGCGGTGGAAGAGGTGGCGAGCAATGCCGTGGCCACGTCCCAGGCCTCGCGGGAGTCGGACCGGATTGCCCAGCAAGGGCGCGAGCAGGTGCAGCAGACGGTGGTGTCGATCGAGGCGCTGGCGTCGGACGTGACGGCCAATGCGAATCAGGTCGAGGACTTGGCGCAGAAGGTGTATGGCATCAGTAAGGTCCTGGATGTGATCCGCTCGATTGCCGAGCAGACCAACCTGTTGGCGCTGAATGCCGCGATCGAAGCGGCACGTGCCGGGGACGCAGGCCGTGGTTTTGCGGTGGTGGCCGATGAGGTGCGGGCGTTGGCCCACCGTACGCAGCAGTCGACCCAGGAGATCGAGCAGATGATCAGCGGGATTCAGCAGGGCACCGATCAAGCCGTCAGCTCGATGCAGCAGAGCAATACGCGGGCGCGCTCTACGCTGGATATCGCCAAGTCGGCGGGGTTGGCGCTGGAGGAGATTGCTTCGGCGTTTGCCTTGATCAACGAGCGCAACCTGGTGATTGCCAGCGCGTCGGAGCAGCAGGCGGCGGTGGCCCGTGAGGTGGATCGCAATTTGGTGAATATTCGCGATCTGGCGCATCAGACGTCGACCGGGGCGAACCAGACCAGTGCGGCGAGCCAGGAGTTGTCGCGGTTGGCGGTGGATTTGAATTCGATGGTGGCGCGGTTTTCGGTGTAGGGCGGGTGGCGGAGGTGGCGCCTTCGCAGGCAAGCCAGCTCCCACATTTGACTGTGTTCACAATTCAACATGTGGGAGCTGGCTTGCCCACAAAAAAAAGCCCCGAACCAGTCGGGGCTTTTTCAGGTGATCAACCTACAGGTCTTACTGACCCTGCCAGCGTTTCAGCACCAAGGTGGCGTTAGTGCCACCAAAGCCGAAGCTGTTGCTCATCACGGTGTCGATCTTGGCGTTCTCAACGGTCTTGGTCAGGATCGGCATGTCGGCGACGACTGGGTCGATCTCGTCGATGTTGGCCGAACCGGCCATGAAGTTGCCTTCCATCATCAGCAGGCAGTAGATCGCTTCGTGCACGCCGGCGGCGCCCAAGGAGTGACCCGACAGGCTCTTGGTGGAGCTGATGGCCGGCGCCTTGTCGCCGAATACCGCACGCACACCTTCCATTTCCTTGGCATCGCCGACCGGAGTCGAGGTGCCGTGGGTGTTCAGGTAGTCGATTGGCGTATCCACAGTGGACATGGCCATCTGCATGCAACGAATCGCGCCTTCACCGCTTGGCGCAACCATGTCGTAGCCGTCGGATGTCGCGCCGTAGCCCACGATTTCCGCGTAGATCTTGGCACCACGGGCCAGAGCGTGCTCGAGCTCCTCGACCACCACCATGCCGCCACCGCCGGCGATGACGAAACCGTCACGCTTGGCGTCGTAGGCGCGGGAGGCCTTTTCCGGGGTTTCGTTGTACTGGGTGGACAGTGCGCCCATGGCGTCGAAAAGGAACGACTGGCTCCAATGCTCTTCTTCACCGCCGCCGGCGAACACGATGTCCTGCTTGCCCAGCTGGATCTGCTCAACGGCAGTCCCAATGCAGTGAGCACTGGTGGCGCACGCGGAGGAGATCGAGTAGTTCACGCCCTTGATTGCAAACGGCGTGGCCAGGCAGGCCGAGACGGTGCTGCCCATGGTCCGCGTAACACGGTACGGGCCAACGCGCTTCACGCCTTTTTCGCGCAGGATGTCCAGCGCTTCCATCTGGTTCAGGGTCGATGCGCCGCCCGAACCGGCGATCAGGCCGGTACGTACGTTCGATACCTGGTCTTCGCTCAGGCCGGAGTCGGCGATTGCGTCTTTCATGGCCAGGTAGGCGTAAGCGGCAGCGTGGCCGACGAAGCGATAGATCTTGCGATCGATCAGTTCTTCGAGGGGCAGGTCGATGGAGCCGGAAACCTGGCTACGCAGACCCATTTCGGCATATTCCGGGTTGAAGCGGATGCCAGGGCGACTTGCACGCAGGTTAGCGGTGACGGTCTCTTTGTCATTGCCCAGGCAAGAAACGATGCCCAGACCAGTGATAACGACGCGGCGCATGCGGATAACCCTTAAAAGTTGTCAGTGGAAGTGAATACGCCGACCCGAAGGCCTTCGGCAGTATAGATCTCGCGACCGTCGACAGTCACCGAACCATCGGCGATGGCGAGGTTCAGCTTGCCCTTGAGGACGCGCTTGATCTGAATGTTGTAGGTGACTTTCTTGGCGGTCGGCAGGACCTGGCCAAAGAACTTCACTTCGCCCGAACCCAGGGCGCGACCGCGGCCCGGCAGGCCTTGCCAGCCAAGGTAGAAGCCGACCAGCTGCCACATGGCGTCGAGGCCCAGGCAGCCTGGCATCACTGGGTCACCTTCGAAGTGGCAGGCGAAGAACCACAGGTCCGGGGTGATATCCAGCTCGGCGACCAATTCACCTTTGCCGTACTTGCCACCCTCTTCGCTGATATGGGTGATGCGATCCACCATCAGCATGTTCGGGGCGGGCAGTTGCGCGTTACCTGGGCCGAACAGCTCACCGCGACTGCAGCGCAGCAGATCTTCCCGAGTAAAGGCGTTTTGTTTGGTCATGCGAGCTCCTCAATAATCCCATGCGGCAGGGTAGGGCAAATCTTCCCGAACCGACTGAGGCGTTCATGCCTCATGCCGGCAGCCTACACATAGACTATTGCGTTGTAGTGAAAGTCACAGCGGCAAGGCACTCAATGTACACTTGTTCACTGAAATTTTAAACCGGGCCTGTTTATCGGCCCGTTTGGGTGCCTAAGACTGCCGCACTTTCGCCTTTCACGCCAGTCAGACTTGGCTGATGGCGCGGCGCTATTGCACCCAACGTTGCAGGATTTGCTGCAAATCCGTGCGTTTGAACGGCTTGGCCAGGTAATCGTTCATTCCGGCTGCTAGGCACGCTTCACGGTCGCCCTGCAACGCGTTGGCCGTCAGCGCGATGATCGGCAGGTCGGCGCAGCCCGGCAACTGGCGAATCTGCCGCGTGGCTTCATAGCCGTCGATCAGCGGCAGCCGGCAATCCATCAGGATCGCGGTGAAAATCAGGCTCTCGGCGCTGCGGATCGCCTCGGCGCCATCGGTGGCCAGGCTCACCTCGAAGCCCAGGCTGCGCAGCATGGCTTCGACCACGGTGCGGTTGACCGGGTTGTCTTCCACCAGCAACACATGCCGGCCATTGCCCGCACTGGTCTTGCCTTCGGCATCGGCGGCGATGGCCGGCACGCTGTGTTGGTCGATGGCCAGCGGGATCTCCAGGGTAAACACCGAGCCGCGGCCTTCTTCACTTTTTGCGCGCAGGGTGCCGCCCATGCGTTCGGCCAGGGTGCGGGCGATGGGCAGGCCCAGCCCGGTGCCGCCGTAACGTCTTGAAATGGAACTGTCGGCTTGCTGGAACGCATCGAACATCAGTTCCAGGCGTTCGGCGGAGATACCGATGCCGCTGTCGCGCACGGTGCAGGTGAACCACAGCAGTTCATGGTCGAGGGTCTGCCAGTGCGGCTCGACACTCACGGTGCCGTGCTCGGTGAACTTCAGCGCGTTGCCGATCAGGTTCACCAGGATCTGCCGGATACGCGTCGGGTCGCCCTGCACTCGCAAGGCGTCCATGCCCGGCGGGATCGGCAGCGTCAGCGTCAGGCCGCGCTGTTGGGCGCTGTGCTGGAAGGCCTGGGCGCAGCTGTTGATCAGGTCCGCCAGGTTGAACGCAATGTGCTCCAGCTCCAGGGCGGCGCGCTCGATGCGCGAGAAATCGAGGATGTCGTTGATGACCTTGAGCAGATGCTCGGTGGACTCGGAAGCCAGCGCCGCGTACTCGGTCTGCTCCTCGGTCATCTCGGTGGTTTCGAGCAACTGCAGCATGCCTAGCACGCCGTTCATCGGGGTGCGCAGCTCGTGGCTCATCATCGCCAGGAAGTCTGACTTGGCGTTGTTCGCGCGCTCGGCCTCTTCGCGAGTCTGGATCAACTGGGCCATGGCCTGCTGCTGTTCGCGGCTGGCCTGGTTGAGGCCTTCAGCGAGGTTGTTGATGTGCCGCGACAGGTCGCCCAGCTCCGAGTCGTCCACGATCGGCAGCGGCGTTTTGTAGTCGCCTTGCTGGATGGCCTTCACCGCGTTGCCCATGGCGCTGATCGGCTGTGACAGGCTGGCGGCCAAACGCCGTGCGAGCAGGAAGGTAAACAGCAGGGCGAACAGCGCGAGGATCCCGGCCTTGAACAGGATTTCCTGTTGGCGCTGGCTGAAGGCGTCGTTGGACATGCCGACAATCACCCGGCCCAGATAGTCCGCACGCGGCGCCTTGGGTTCGTTGAGGTTGTCCTGGAAAAAGTCGTTGCCCAGTTGGATATGTTGCAAGCGGATCGGTGCCTGGAACACTTTCACCGACAACGAACGGTCATGTTTCTCCGAAGGCTGTTCGACGTACACCAGGATGTTTTCGCTACTGTCCTGAATCTCCAGGAAGCGCACATGCGGCGTGGCCAGGGTGGCGCGCAGCAGGCTGTCGAGTACATCGTTGTTGCCGGAAATCACCCCGTATTCAGTGGCGGGCGCCAGCTGGTTGGCGATCAACTGGCCGGTGTGGTCCAGTTCCTGGCGCAGGTCCTGGATTCGCACGAAGGTGAAGAAGCTGATCAACAGCAACGTCAGCAGCAGCGCCGGGCCCAGGGTGATGAGCTGGGTGCGGGTATTGATATCCCAACGGCGACGCAAGGTCATGGGCGTTTTTCTCCTTCGGCCAAGCGGGCGGCGACGCTGGCCTCGTCCACCTGTTCGATTCCCAGTGAGCGTGCAACTTGCGGGTTGCCCACGACTTTGAAGTGCTGCGGGTACAGCGTGCGCGGCCAGGTGGCCGGTGGGTGGTCAAGCAGGTTGTCGAGCACGGCCAGCCAGTCGAGCTGGTCGCTGTAGGTACTGGCCAGGCTGCCGGCGCGCACAAATCCCGCATTTGGCCCTACCAATGGCAATTGCTGGGCGTAGCTGCTGAGCAGCAGGTTCTTCGCGGTTTTCGGGTTGTACAGCTGCGGGTCGTCGAGGCCGAGCAACACATCACTGTTTCTGAACAGGCTTTGCAGCGGACGGCTGTCATTAATGTTATCCCAGCGCTGCGGCACGATTTCCAGGCCCAGGGGCGTGGCGTGCTGGCGCAGTTCGGGGAGCAGGAACTCACTGTCGGCGCCATAGAGCACGCCGATGCGCCGCGACTGCGGCAGGATGTTGGCGATCAGGCGCAGTTGGCGCGCAAGCGGGGGGTCGCTCCAGAGCAGGCTGATCCGCGGGGGCTGCGCAGTGCCCAGGTGTTGATGGGCCTGCAAGCGGCTGATGCGCAACACCAGGGTCGGCGGGCCTTGGGTGTCCTGCAGGCGCCAGTCGAGGGCGGGCAGGTCCAGCAGGATCAGGCGCGTATTGGCCGGCAGTTGCTCAGGCGCCGGCAAGTCTGAGAGGGCGGTGAAGGTCACGTGGTCTTGCGGGCGTTGCCGGGCCAGGGCCTGGGTAAAGGCCTGCACGCCGGCACCGTCATCGGCGGCGGTCAGCAGGATATCGGCGCTCCACGCCGGCGCCGCCAGCAACAGGCAGGCCAGCAGCACACCGCGCCTGCAGAGTGCGTAGAGAGAGAACAAGGTCATCCGTGACGAGTCGCCCATGTCAGAACTCTAACTCCGCGCTGAAGTAGAGGACTTGGCGATGGTCATAAGTGTTGTCGGCCCAGGTGGTGGGCTGGTTGTCCAGACGTTGTTGCAACATGCCGGCCAGCTCCACGTTGGCGTTGCCCAGGGCAATGCGCTTGGCCACCCGCAGGTCGACCCGTTCGAAGCGATATCTGTTAAGTGCGTCGTCGCCATAGTAGAACAACGCGCTGGACCAGCCTTGCCCCCATTCACGCAGCCAGCCGGCCGAGCCACTGTTGCGCGCGGTCTGGGCTTTGTCCAGCGGGTTGCTGGCGGTGGCGTCGACATAAGCGTAGGTCAACCGCAGCCGGTCGGCATTGCTGACGCGCCAGTCGAACTGGGTTTCGGCGCCGGTAAAGCGTGAACTGTTGGCATTGCTGGCAATGTACTGGTTATTGCGCAGCGGCGAACTGATCATGTCGGTGATTTCGTCATAGAACAATTTCACGTCCATGTTCAGCCCGATGTCGGCGAAGAAACCGTTATAGCCCAGCTCCCGTGATTTCATCATCTCTTTATCGAGGTTGCCCGGGCCTCGGGTCTTTACGAAATATTGCCCGGTGGTCTGCCCATAGGCCGGGGAGCTGAGGTTGGTGACGCGGTAGCTCCAGTTGACGTTGTTCTCGAACATGTCCGGCGAGCGGATGGCTTCGGAATACACCGCGCGCAGGCCGTGGCGCGGGTTGATCAGGTAGTTGACCGCCACCCGTGGTGTCAGCGAGTTGCCGCTCAGGTGTGTGTCTTCATACATGGCGCCGCCCTGCAGCAGCCAATGTTCGCTGGCACGCCATTCGAGCTGGCCGAACAGGCGCCAGGTGGTGTCGTCCAGGGTGCCGTTGAAGTAGGTGTCGGAGTCGGCGCGGTCATAGCGGTAGTTCATGCCGCTGACCAGGCGCAGGCTGTCGGACAGGCTCAGGGTGTCCTGGACCTCGAGGTCGTAGCGGCTTTCGCGGGTGCTTTGGTCAATGTCGCCGCACACGCTCTGGCTGGCGCCGTTACGCCACTGGTTGAGCACTTCATTGGCCAGCGCCTGCTCGGCGGCACTGCCCGGTGGCGCGGTGCCCTGGCTGTAGGTGTCCATGTGCCGGGCGAGCTTTTCGGCATAGTTGGGGTTGAGCTGCCAGAGCTGGGTCAGCTCCGGGCTGAACGAGACTTTGGCGTCACACGCCTTCCAGATTTGCCGACGGTCCCACTGCTGCGCCGAGCCCTGGATATACAGGCTGTGATCGGGGTTGAAGTCGAAATTCCAGCGCAGCGAGCCGGCATAGTCCTTGGCCGTGACGTCGGAATTGTCGCCGCCTTCGGTAATCCCGGCGAATACCGGAGAGTAGGTATAAGGGCGCTGGTTGGTGCCTTCCTTCGCGTCCAGTTGCAGGTCGATGCTCTGCTGCGTGTTCAAGGTCTGGCTCACCGCCAGGCTGAATCGGCTGAGACGGCGACTGTCACGGCGGTCGGCGCCGGCGTCATCGCTGTCGAAGCCGTCGTCCTGCTGCCCGGACATCGACAGGCGCAGGTCGCCGGTTTCCCAGCCCACGCCCTGGCTGGCATAAAAGTCATTGATGCCGCGTTCGCCACGCACCACCTTCACACGTGAGCCGTGGCTGTTGGCCGGCGAGCGGGTGAGGATATTCACCACCGCCATCAGTGCGTTGGCGCCGTAGCTGACGGTATTGGGGCCACGGAATACTTCGATGCGCTCGATGTCTTCCATGGCCACTGGAATGTCGCTCCAGTCCACAGTGGCCAGGCCCGCGCGGTACACCGAACGGCCGTCGATCAGCACCTGCATGCGCCGAGCATCGCTGGCGCTGGTGCCGTGGTAGTTCACCGCCGCCTGGTTGCCGGTGGTGTAGCCGACCATCATTCCCGGCACCAGGCGCAGCAGTTCGCTGATGTCCCGCGCGCCGCTGGCCTTGATCAGCTCGCTGTCGATCACGGTCATGCTGCCGGGCACCGCGGCGGCCGATTGCTTGAGGCGGGTGGCGGTCAACACTTGCGGCAATGGCTGGCTGTCGAGGAACAGGTCGTCAGCCAGCGCGGGCGCGCCGCACGACAACAGCATCAACAAGAGAGATGAGCGAGGAGGAGGGCCCAAATACACGGCACGGCCTTGATAATTGCGGATAGCCGCCCATGTTAACTGAGGTGGGGCCTTTTGCCAGTCGCCGGACTTGCAATTAGTTCACCCAACTGTCGCATTTTCCGACAGGCGTACGAATTGCGACGGGGGCTGGCCGCAAGCGGGTCGCTCCGTATAATGCCGCCATCGCCACTGGTATGGATTAACGGATTGCATATGACTGAACAGCGCCCTATTGCGGTCCTGGGAGGCGGAAGTTTCGGGACCGCCGTGGCTAACCTGCTGGCTGAAAACGGGCACCCCGTGCGCCAGTGGATGCGTGACCCCGAGCAGGCCGAGGCCATCCGCGTGCACCGGGAGAATCCGCGTTACCTCAAAGGCATCAAGATTCACCCGGCGGTCGAGCCGGTGACCGACTTGTTGGCCACCCTGACCGACTGCGACCTGTGCTTTGTCGCGCTGCCGTCGAGCGCCTTGCGCTCGGTGCTGGCGCCGCATGCCGAACGCCTGGCCGGCAAAATGCTGGTCAGCCTGACCAAGGGCATCGAGGCGCAGACCTTCAAGCTGATGAGCGAGATCCTCGAAGAAATCGCGCCCCAAGCGCGTATCGGCGTGTTGTCCGGGCCGAACCTGGCGCGCGAAGTGGCCGAACACGCGCTGACCGCCACCGTGGTCGCCAGTGAAGACGAAGCACTGTGCGAGCGCGTGCAGGCGGTGCTGCATGGCCGCACCTTCCGTGTGTATGCCAGCAGCGACCGCTTTGGCGTGGAGCTGGGCGGGGCGTTGAAAAACGTCTACGCGATCATTGCCGGCATGGCCGTGGCGCTGGGCATGGGCGAAAACACCAAGAGCATGCTGATCACCCGCGCGCTGGCGGAAATGACCCGCTTTGCGGTGAACCAGGGCGCCAACCCCATGACCTTCCTCGGGCTGGCGGGCGTGGGCGATTTGATCGTGACCTGCTCGTCGCCGAAAAGCCGTAACTACCAGGTGGGTTTCGCCCTGGGCCAGGGCTTGAGCCTGGAAGACGCAGTGACGCGCCTGGGCGAAGTGGCGGAAGGGGTCAACACCCTCAAGGTGCTGAAGGCCAAGGCCCAGGAAGTCGGCGTGTACATGCCGCTGGTCGCCGGGTTGCACGCGATCCTGTTCGAAGGGCGCACTTTAAACCAGGTCATCGAGCTGCTGATGCGGGCCGAGCCGAAAACCGATGTCGACTTTATTTCCACCAGTGGTTTCAACTGAGGAACGCGCCATGAACGATCCGAAAGCAGCCCCCAAGTATGAGTCCATCCTCCTGCGTATCCTGTGGATGCTGGTGTTTGCGCTGGTGTGGCAGGTGGCGCAATTCCTGCTCGGCGCGCTGGTAGTGGTGCAGTTGATCTACCGCCTGGTGTACGGGGCGCCGAACCTGGGGCTGATGAATTTTGGCGACAGCCTCAGCCAGTTCCTCGCGCAGATCGGCCGTTTCGGCAGCTTTCATACCGAGCAGAAGCCTTGGCCGTTCGCCGACTGGCCAACCCCACGCACACCCGAGGGCGAGGCGCCCCACAGCGTGCCACCCGCGCCGCACCCGGTGCGTGATGAGGAACCCAAGCTGTGAAACTCTGGGTGTTGCGCCACGGGGAGGCCGAAGCTCACGCCCGCACGGATGCCGAACGCAACCTTACCGAGCATGGCCGCGGCGAAGTGTTGCGCAGCGCGGCGCAGCTGATCGGCCAGCCGATCAGCGCGATCTTTGCCAGCCCCTATGTACGCGCGCAGCAAACTGCGCAATTGGTGCGCGACGCGTTGGGCTTTGAGCCGCAGATTCGCACCGTGCCGTGGCTGACGCCGGATGGCAGCCCGCTGCAGGTGCTGCAAAAACTCGACACCGATGACAACGTGCTGCTGGTCAGCCATCAGCCGTTGGTGGGCAGTTTGATCAGCGTCCTGCAGCACGGCCATCAGCGTCAGCCCCAGCCGATGTACACCGCCAGCCTGGCGGAACTGGAAGGCGACTTCCCGCTGGCCGGGGCGATGAGCCTGGTGAGTGTGAAGAACCCGTAGGCGTTATTGCGGCTTTTTGTGTGCTATATAGTCAACCAAGCAAGTGCTTGGTTGGCTATGATCGGACCACACAGGAGCGCGTCCCATGCCCGTCGCTTTTCGTTTGCCGTTGCAGGTGTTTTACCAACGTGAAGCGCGGCATCCGCGCAAAACCTTGCTGGTGCAGCCGGTGGGCGCGGGCGAGGTGCAAACCCTCAGTTGGGCCGATGTCGGCCACCAGGCCCGTTGCGCCGCGCAGTGGTTGCGCGCCAGACAACTGCCCGCGCATTCGCACATTGCACTGATCTCGAAAAATTGCGCGCACTGGATCATCGCCGACCTGGCGATCTGGATGGCCGGGCATGTCTCGGTGCCGCTGTACCCCAACCTCACCGCTGATTCCGTGGCCCACGTACTGAGCCATTCCGAGGCGGCGCTGGTATTCATCGGCAAGCTCGACGACTGGCCGGCCATGGCCCCCGGCGTGCCGGCGGGTGTGCCGACCATCAGCCTGCCGTTGTGCCCGGCCGGCGCGTTCAGCTTCAGCTGGGCCGACCTGCAAGCCTGTACTCCAATCGAAGACGACCCGTTACCCGCAGCGTCCGACCTCGCGACCATCATTTACACCTCCGGCACCACCGGCCTGCCCAAGGGCGTGATGCACAGCTTTGGCGCCCTGGGTTTTGCGGCTACGCGCGGCACCGAGCTGTTCGGCCTGGGGGAGGGTGATCGGCTGCTGTCCTACCTGCCGCTGTGTCATGTGGCCGAGCGGATGTTTGTGGAAATGGCCTCGATCTACACCGGGCAAACCGTGTTTTTTGCCGAGAGCCTCGAGACCTTTCTGACCGACCTGCGTCGGGCGCGGCCCACTGCATTGTTTGGCGTACCGCGCATCTGGAGCAAATTCCAGATGGGCGTTTATGCAAAGATTCCACAAAGGCGCCTGGACAGTCTGTTGCGCCTGCCCTTTATCGGCAAGCGCGTGGGCCACAAGGTGCTGGCCGGGCTGGGGCTGGACGCGTTGCGCATTGCCCTGTCGGGCGCCGCGCCGGTGCCTGAGGCGCTGCTGCGCTGGTACCAACGCCTGGGCCTGGATGTGCTTGAGGTGTATGGCATGACCGAGAGCTGCGGCTACTCCCACGTGTGCCGCCCCGGCCAGCAGACCCTCGGCTGGATCGGCCTGCCGTGCCCCGGTGTCGAAGTGCGCATCGACCCCTTGGGCGAAGTGCAGGTGCGCAGCGGCGCGACCATGCTCGGCTATTTCAAGGACCCGCAGAAAACCGCCGAAACCATCACCGCCGATGGCTACCTGCGTACTGGCGACAAGGGCGAGCAGGACACCGACGGCCGCCTGCGCCTGACCGGGCGCCTGAAGGAAATCTTCAAGACCAGCAAAGGCAAGTACGTGGCCCCGGCGCCGATTGAAAACCGCTTGGCCGAACACTCGCGCATCGAGCAGGTGTGCGTGGTCGGGGATGGCCTGACCGCGCCCATGGGCTTGTGCGTCGTGTCTGCGCTGGGCCAGGACCGGCAAGCATTGCGCTCAAGCCTTGAACGCTGGCTGGAACAGGTCAACGCGGCATTGGATAAGCACGAGCGTTTGCGCCAACTGGTGGTGGTGAAAGACAACTGGGCCGTGGAAAACGGCTTCCTGACCCCGACCTTGAAAATCAAGCGCAACGTGATCGAGTCGACTTACGGTGCGCAATTTCACGCCTGGAGCGAGCGCACCGAGACCATTGTGTGGCAGGATTAGGGTCGTAATAAAACCAATAAGGACACTGCGCATGAGCCTGTGGCACACCCAACCGAATATCGAGCAACTCAATGCCGGCCAGAAAAACAGCATCGGTGAATTGCTGGACATCCGCATCGAAAGCTTCGACGACGACTCCCTGACCGCCAGTATGCCGGTCGACCACCGTACCCATCAGCCCTTCGGTCTGCTGCATGGCGGCGCCTCGGTGGTGCTGGCCGAGAGCGTCGGTTCCATGGCGGCCTACCTCTGTGTCGATCCCAGCAAGTTCTATTGCGTGGGCCTGGAGGTCAACGCCAACCACTTGCGCGGTGTGCGCAGCGGGCGCGTGACGGCGGTGGCCAAGGCGATTCATATCGGGCGCACCACCCAGGTGTGGGATATCCGCTTGACCAGCGACGACGGCAAAGCCAGCTGTATTTCGCGCCTGACCATGGCCGTGGTGCCCCTGGGCGAGAACCCGCCGGCACGATAGGCGTGGCGTGAGTGTCATCATTCCTGGCGGTTACGGTCATTGCTGTGCCGCTCGGGGCTGGTGACAATCAATCTCTGTTTTTAAAGATGGGTCGGCTATGTCGCAGCACGTGTTTTTCGCCCACGCCAACGGCTTCCCCTCGGCCACCTACGGCAAGCTGTTTGCCGCCCTGGCCCCTGAATACGCCGTGGCTCACTTGCCGCAGCATGGCCACGACCCGCGGTTTCCGGTGGACGATAACTGGCAGAACCTGGTGGACGAGTTGATCCACCATCTTGAGCTGCAACCGGAGCCGGTATGGGGCGTGGGCCATTCCCTGGGTGGCGTGTTGCATCTGCACGCGGCCATGCGCTGCCCGCAGTTGTATCGCGGCGTGGTCATGCTTGATTCGCCGGTGCTGACCCGTGCCGACCGCTGGGTTATCCGCGCGGCCAAGCGCTTCGGTTTTATCGACCGGCTGACCCCGGCCGGGCGCACGCTGGGCCGGCGCGAGGAGTTCACCGACCTGGCCGCCGCGCGCAGTTACTTTGCCGGCAAAACCCTGTTTCGCGGGTTCGACCCCGAATGCTTCGACGCCTATCTGCAACACGGCCTGCAACAGGTAGGCGATCGCTTGCGCCTGCGCTTCGACCCGGCCACCGAAATCAGCATCTACCGCGGCGTACCCCATACCAGCCCCGGCCAGGTGCGCCAATTGCAGGTGCCACTGGCGGTGGTGCGTGGCCGCCAGAGCCGCGTGGTGATGCGCCATCACGCCAGCGGCGTCGGGCGCCTGCCGATGGGCGAAATGCTCACCATGCCCGGTGGCCACATGTTCCCCCTTGAACGCCCGCAGGACACCGCAACCTTGATCAAGCACCTGTTCAGCCGCTGGCAAGCCCATGAGCGCAGTTGCGCATGAGTACCCCCGTCGAAGAAGTGCGCCTGAGCCTGCCGCATATCGAGCTGGCCGCCCATCTGTTCGGCCCCGAGGACGGTTTGCCGGTGATCGCCCTGCATGGCTGGCTGGACAACGCCAACAGCTTTGCGCGGCTGGCGCCCAAGCTTGCCGGGTTGCGCATTGTCGCCCTGGACATGGCCGGGCACGGGCATTCGGCGCATCGCCCGGCAGGCGCGGGGTATTCCTTGTGGGATTACGTGTTCGATGTGCTGCAAGTGGCCGAGCAGTTGGGCTGGAAACGTTTTGCATTACTTGGCCATTCCCTCGGCGCCATCGTCTCGCTGGTGCTGGCCGGCGCCTTGCCGGAACGCGTGACGCACCTGGGGCTGATCGACGGCGTGGTCC
>NZ_JBAWDE010000184.1:0-1657 GCF_049590575.1 Pseudomonas sp. | reverse complement strand
GTTTCCGCTGGCGCAGGTGGATCGCATCATTTCCGGTGAAGCAGCGGTGTTGAGCGGCCATGGGACCCGGGCCATGCCCATTTGGGGGCCGGTCTTTTCTCAAGTAAATCGGGATCAGGATCTCGGTCGCGTGAGAATCGATAACCTGGCGCGCTATCTCAGGGATATCCAGATCAAATAGTCGCTCCCTCGTCTGAGTCAAGATGCGCATCATCTGAGCGAAGCTACGCACGCGATGATCACTCCTTGACGCGTTTGAAGCGAAAGTACTGGAACCCGAATTGCGCCGTAAGCAGTGGTCTTAAAGGAGATTCGGAGATGCTCTTAACACTTACAGACAAGAAACTGCCTCAAGGACCTCCTTGCGGAGTGATGCAGGCGAATGTCTTCCGGAGGCCGGGCGAGCTTGGATTGGAAGACAAACCGATTCCAAGCGCCGGCCTGGGGGAGGCAGTCATTCAGGTAAAGTTGACTACGATCTGCGGGACTGACGTTCAAATCGCGCGTGGCGCATATCCGGTAGCGGAAGGCTTAACGCTGGGCCATGAGGCAGTCGGAGTAATTCACGAGCTCGGCCCAGGCGTTACCGGATATCGGGTTGGCCAGCGAGTGCTGGTTGGGGCGATTACACCTTCGGACAATCCGAGGCCTGCTTAAGGGGTGACGGGTCTCGTTGTGGCCGTCCGCTCGGAGGTTGGCGCCTTGGGAATAAGATTGACGGAGTACAGGCGGAGTATGCCCTGGTACCCGATGCTCAGGCAAACCTGGCGATCATTCCCGAGGCGCTTTCCGACGAACAGGTGATTCTGCTGGCTGATAGCGCCTCGACCGGGTTCGCGGCAGCCGAAAGCGCCCAAGTCCGGTTGGGCGACACGGTTGCGGTGTTTGCGCAGGGACCGATCGGGTTGTGTGCGACCCTCGGTGCGCGTCTGATGGGAGCGTCTGAAATTATCACCATAGATAACGATCCGGAACGTCTGAAGATGGCGCAGCATTTCGGAGCGACTGCGGTAGTTCTGTCTGAGGGAAATCCCCTGGAAGAAATTCGAGAGGTAACCGAGGGCCGGGGAGTGGACGTGGCGATCGAAGCGCAAGGGTCTCAAGAAGCGTTTGAGAAGGCCTTACGCGCTCTCCGACCGGGTGGGCGATTGTCGAGCATTGATATCTATTCCGGGCATCTGACTCTGCCTCAACAAGCCCCGCTTTCCGGACTGGGCGGGCAAGATTGTCCCAATGGCAAGGAGCGCATGGAGACGTTGATGCGGCTGGTGCTGGCGCAGAGAATCGATTTGACGCCGCTGTTGACGCACTTCTATCCGCTAGCGCAGATCCAGGAAGCCTATAAGCTGTTTGAAGCGAACGAGGGCGGTGTATTGAAGGTCGGGATCAGAGTTTCGTCTGTTAACAACAAGGGCGGTAGATGTTGTGGCAAATGTAACCATTCAAAAAGTGGAGGAGAATAAACCGGCGATGGCGCCGCTTGCCCGGCAGGAACGCCAAAAATAAAAAGGGGCGACTGCGATGCCCCTTTCTTTAAACTCCGTTGCTATTGTGGCTCGGCGCTTTGAAAGACACAGTGACGCCCGCTTTAATGGGAACGGGAATAGTTGGGCGGCCTCGAACGGCCTTGTAGGTATCTTCGACATCTCTATAGTAA
>NZ_JBAWDE010000183.1:0-15692 GCF_049590575.1 Pseudomonas sp. | reverse complement strand
GATGCTGCCTTTGCGGCTGTAACCCGGCTCGCGCAGCGCGACGTTCAGGTCGACCAGGCCAGGCGCGGCCACCAGGCCTGTGGCGTCGATGGTTTCACTGGCGCTGAAACCGCTGGGCGCAGCGCCGATGGCGATGATCTTGCCGGCTTCCAAGTGGAGGTCGGTGACGTGATCCAGGCCACTGGCCGGATCGATGACGCGGGCGCCGAGGATGCTGAGCTTCACTGGGCGTTCTCCTGCTCGAATTGACGTTGCGCGGTTTGCCCGCTCATGGCCATGGACAACACTGCCATGCGCACGGCGATGCCGTAGGTCACCTGGTTCAGGATCACCGACTGCGGGCCGTCGGCCACCGCCGACTCAATCTCCACCCCACGGTTGATCGGGCCCGGGTGCATTACAATGGCGTCCGGCTTGGCGCCGGCCAGGCGCGCGGTGGTCAAGCCAAACAAGCGGTAGAACTCACCTTCGCTGGGCAGCAGGCCACCAGCCATGCGCTCGCGCTGCAGGCGCAGCATGATCACCACGTCCACATCCTTAAGGCCTTCGGCCATGTTGGTGTAGACCTTCACGCCGTACTGCTCGATACCGATCGGCAGCAGGGTTTTCGGCGCGATCACGCGGATGTCCGGGCAGCCCAGGGCCTTCAGGGCCAGCATATTCGAGCGCGCCACCCGCGAGTGCAGGATGTCGCCGACGATGGCCACCGAGAGGTTCTCAAAGCTGCCCTTGTGCCGACGGATGGTGAGCATGTCGAGCATGCCCTGGGTCGGGTGGGCGTGGCGGCCGTCGCCACCGTTGATGATTGCCACGTTCGGGCACACATGCTCGGCAATGAAATGCGCGGCGCCGGAGTCGCCGTGGCGCACCACGAACATGTCGGCGGCCATGGCTTCGAGGTTGCGCAGGGTGTCGAGCAGGGTTTCGCCCTTGCTCGCCGACGAGGTCGACACGTTCAGCGTGATCACGTCAGCCGACAGGCGCTGGGCTGCCAGTTCAAAGGTGGTACGGGTGCGCGTCGAGTTCTCGAAGAACACGTTGCAGATGGTCTTGCCGCGCAGCAGTGGGACTTTCTTCACCGCCCGGCCGCCGACTTCGAGGAACGAGTCGGCCGTGTCGAGGATTTCGGTGAGCAGTTCGCGGGGCAAACCGTCGAGGGACAAGAAGTGTTGCAGCTGGCCCTGAGCATTGAGCTGCAGCGGGCGCTTGGCATCTAGAGGCGTCATCGCGGGGACTCTTTACAAGGCGGTTTAAAGGGCAAGGTCTTGCAGTTCGAGTTCGAGCGGCGTGGGACCGGACAATTTTACCCGCTGGTGGGCTTCCAGGGACAGGGTCGCGCCGACCACGTCCGGGCTGATGGGCAACTCGCCAGCGTCCAGGTCGAGCAGGCACACCAGGGTCACGCTGGCCGGGCGGCCGTAGTCGAACAGCTCGTTGAGGGCGGCGCGGATGGTGCGGCCGCTCATCAGCACATCGTCGATCAACACCAGGTGCTGGCCTTCGATCTCGAAGGGCAGGGCCGACGGGCGTACTTGCGGGTGCAGGCCGTTCTGGCTGAAGTCGTCGCGGTAGAAGGACACGTCCAGGGTGCCGAGAGGCGAATCGTTGCCCAACGCTTCCAGCAGCGCCTGGGCCACCCACACGCCGCCGGTGCGAATACCAATAAAGCGCGGCTCGCTGATGGCACGGTGTTGCAGATGGGCCGTGAGGCTGGTCGCCATCTGGCTGATCAGTTCGGCGGGATTGGGCAGGCTCATGGGTGCTCCTTCTAGGCCTCGCGCAGGCAAGGTCCGGGCTCAAACGTAAAAAGACGCGGCAAGCCGCGTCAGTCAGGATTCAAATAAAGCGGTGTTTTCATCCAGCCAACCCTGCAACAGCAAGGCGGCGGCGATGGCGTCCACCGGGTTGTCGCGGTAGCTGCCTTTCTGCCCGCCACGGTCGCGGCGCTCACCCTTGGCCTCAAAGGTGGTCAGGCGTTCGTCGTGGGTATAGAAGGGCAGGTTGTAGCGGCCATTGAGGCGGCGCGCGAATTTCTCGGCGCGCAGGCACATGTCGCTGGGGGTACCGTCCATGTTCAAGGGCAGGCCGACCACCACGGCGTCGGGCTTCCACTCCTTGATCAGGGCTTCGACCTGGTTCCAGTCCGGTATGCCGTTCTGGGCTTTCAAGGTGCACAGCTCGCGGGCCTGGCCGGTGATGACCTGGCCGACTGCTACGCCGATCTGTTTGGTGCCGTAGTCAAACCCGAGGATCAAGCGCAATGCCATCAGGCGTGCCCCGCCTGGCTGGTCAGCAGGCTGAGGTTGACCCGCAGCTTGGCCGCAGCCGCTTCCAGGCGCAGTTCACTGGCGGTGTTGAACAGGATGTCGGCGTCGAACGGGCAGGTCAGCCAGGCATTGCCGGCCAGTTCCGCCTCAAGTTGGCCGGCCTCCCAGCCGGCGTAGCCCAGGGTGATCACGCTTTGCTCAGGGCCGACGCCGTCGGCGATGGCGAATAACACGTCCTGGGACGTCGACAGCGATACGCCGTCAAGGTCGACCGTGGCCTGGAACTTCGGCCCGGTGGGGTGCAGCACAAAACCGCGATCGGTCTGCACCGGCCCGCCGATGTAGATCGGCACGTGCTGGCAGCGCGCCGGTGGGTCGATCTCGGGGCGCAGTTGCTCAAGAATGTCCGCCAGGTTCAGCTCTTGCGGGCGGTTCACCACCAGGCCCATCGCACCATTGGCCGTGTGCTCGACGATATAGGTCAAGGTCTGCGCAAAGTTCGGGTCGGCCATATGGGGCATGGCGATCAGGAATTGGTGCTTGAGGTAGGTCGGGCTGACATTTTTCATGTCCGCTAGTGTGGCGTTGGAGGGGCGAACTGACAAGCTGGGGATGCGGCTGATGTGGCAATTGTCATCAATTGCTGGACAGCCGATCACCCCGGGCAAACTTCCAGGTGCGGATGATTTCCAGGCGGTCGACGTCGTTCAGGTCGCCGGTAAACGGCGCGAAAGGCGCGGCCAGGCGCACGATGCGCTGGGCGGCCTGGTCCAGCAGCGGCTGGCCGGACGACTCGAGTACCTGCACTTCATATAACGTACCGTCGCGGTTGATCGACACCAGTAAGCGCAAATTGCCATAGATCTGCTGGCGCCGGGCCTCGTCCGGGTAGTTGAGGTTGCCGATACGCTCGACCTTCTTGCGCCACTCGTCCTTATACCAGGCACCTTTGTCGCGCATGGTCGAGGCCGCGTTCAGCCGGTAGATGCGCGGGCGCTTGGCGTACAGCTGCTGCTCGTTGGCAAGCTCCGCTTCGAGGCTGGAGATCTGGTCGGAGAGCTGCGAGCTGTCGAAGGTCGGCGCCGGTTTTACCGGCTCGGGCTGCGGCTCGGTCTTGGTTTTCTCGCGTTGGGTCGGGGCTTTCTGCGGCTTGGGCGCCACGGTGGTCACGGCGGCTTTGGGGGCGGTCTGCTGGACCTCGGGCTTGGGCGCGGGTGGCGGGGTGACTTTATTGACCTTGTTGTCCTGGAATGGCGCCACTTCGGTGGTCTTGGGCAGCGCTTTTTTGTCGAGGGTGCCGCTGCCCTGCTGGTTGTCCTGGGCGAGGAAGTCGGCCTTTTCCGGCGGCTTTTCGCTCTTGAACGTGGCGAGGGTGATTTCCAGGGACTTGGTGATCTGCTTGGGTTCGGCAAAGGTGAAGCCCAGGCCGAGGATCAGTGCGAGGTGGATCAGTGCCGCCAGGAACAGGGTAAATCCGAGCCGATCAGCCGGGCGCACGCCGCTGTGGGAGAGTTCGGGGGGCAGATCGGACGGGAGTGTCATGACAAAAAAACCAACATCGCGCGTTTCACAGGTGGCGCATGATAACGCAATGTTGGTTGATGTCCGGCTGTTCTATGTCACTTGGCTTGTAGCTTGCGCTCAATCGCGGCCATCAGCATTTCGCCGATGTTGGTGCCAAATGCGTTGTCGATCTCGCGAATACAGGTCGGGCTGGTGACGTTGATCTCGGTGAGGTTCTCACCGATTACGTCTAGTCCTACGAACAGCAGGCCTTTTTCGCGCAGGGTTGGGCCAACTTGGGCGGCGATCCAACGGTCT
Source organism: Pseudomonas sp. (assembly GCF_049590575.1). GTDB lineage: Bacteria > Pseudomonadota > Gammaproteobacteria > Pseudomonadales > Pseudomonadaceae > Aquipseudomonas. Next base: position 11,604 of record NZ_JBAWDE010000183.1, on the reverse strand, counting down.
TTGTCCGACAGTGGCCGCGCTTCACCACGACCACCAGCGGCCAGGTTGCCACGCGTCTCGCCAGCGGCCGGGATACGCGCCAGGCAGTAGTCCACCGGCTCACCGTCGATCATCAGGATGCGTTTGTCGCCGTCCTTGATCGCCGGAATGTAGGCCTGGCCCATGATCTGCTGGGTGCCCAGCGCGGTCAGGGTTTCGAGGATCACCGACAGGTTAGGGTCGCCGGCACGGTGGCGGAAGATCGAGGTGCCGCCCATGCCGTCCAGCGGCTTGAGGATCACGTCGCCGTGCTTGGCGGCAAATTCACGCAACACATCGGCGCGACGGCTGACTACGGTCGGCGGCGTGCACTGCGGGAACAGCGTGGCGAACAGCTTTTCGTTGCAGTCGCGCAGGCTCTGCGGCTTGTTGACGATCAGCACGCCCGCGCGTTCGGCCTGCTCCAGCAAGTAGGTGGAGTAGACGAATTCCATGTCGAACGGCGGGTCCTTGCGCATCAGGATCACGTCCAGGTCGCTCAGGGGACTGTCGATTTCGTCCGCCAGCTCGAACCACTTCTCAGGGTTGGCAAATACTTGCAGCGGGCGCATGCGTGCGCGGGCTTCGCCGTCGCCCTGGTAAAGGTCCGGCTGCTCCATATAGAACAGGCTCCAGCCGCGGGCCTGGGCGGCCAGGAGCATGGCCAGCGAGCTGTCCTTTTTATAGGAAATGCTGGCGATAGGGTCCATGACAATGCCGACGCGAACGCTCATGGGGGATTTCCTCTAGCAAATTAGGGCGCATAAAAGTGGCGTCAGAGTGGCGCTGCGGCTGTTGTGGGTCAAGGAAAAACCACCGGGCGGGCCGCTCGATAGATTGCTCCCCGAGACTGTGCTAAAAAGACTGGCACGGTGCAGCAGCCCTTGAATTCCAAGGCTTGTGGCGCTCATCCTGTGCAACATCAGGCAGTACACACCGAAAACCGATTCGCTGTGGCGATGGTAGAGCAGATATGGAACAGCATTCCAACGCCTTGAGAGTGATGGTGATCGACGATTCGAAAACGATCCGCCGCACTGCCGAGACCCTGTTGAAAAACGCAGGGTGCGATGTCATCACGGCCATCGACGGTTTTGATGCCCTGGCACGGATTGTTGATCATCACCCGCACATTATCTTTGTCGACATCATGATGCCGCGCCTGGATGGCTATCAGACCTGCGCCCTGGTGAAGAACAACCCGGCGTTCAAGTCGATTCCGGTGATCATGCTGTCCTCCAAGGACGGCCTGTTCGACAAGGCCAAGGGGCGCATCGTGGGTGTCGATCAGTTTTTGACCAAGCCTTTCAGCAAGGAAGAACTGCTGGGCGCGATCAAGGCCTACGTGCCCGGTTTCGCCGCAGTAGAACAAGCACACTGACGCCGCCCCACCAGGGCCGGCGCCGACCAATGTAGTGGGGAAAACCATGGCACGCGTTCTGATCGTCGACGATTCGCCGACTGAAATGTACAAACTCACCGGCATGCTCGAAAAGCACGGCCACCAGGTGCTCAAGGCCGAGAACGGCGCGGACGGCGTGGCCCTGGCCCGCCAGGAAAAACCCGACGCCGTGCTGATGGACATCGTGATGCCGGGCCTCAATGGTTTCCAGGCCACGCGCCAGCTGTCCAAGGAGCCGGAAACCAATGGCATCCCGATCATCATCATCACCACCAAGGACCAGGAAACCGACAAGATCTGGGGCGCGCGCCAGGGCGCCAAGGACTACCTGACCAAGCCGGTGGACGAAGAAACCCTGATCGCCACCCTGAACAAGGTGCTGGCCGGCTGACGGCACGCCATCATGACCGAGTCGCAAACCGCCTTCGAGCTGCTGTTGGACATCGACCGCCGCTGCCGGCTGTTGGCCGCCGACCTGCCGTCCCAGGAAACCCGCCTGCAGCGTTGGAGCGGGATTGGCTTTCGCCTGGGCCAGCATTGGTACGTGGCGCCGATGGGCGAAGTCGCCGAGGTGTTGCATGAGCCGCGCTGCACCCTGATGCCGGGCGTCAAGCCGTGGGTCAAGGGCGTGGCCAACCTGCGCGGGCGTTTGCTGCCGGTGATGGACCTGGGCGGGTTTCTCGGCCTTGAGCTGTCCAGGGCGCGCAAACAACGGCGGGTGCTGGTGGTGGAGTACAACGATCTGTTTGTCGGTCTGCTGGTCGACGAGGTGGTGGGCATGCAGCATTTCGCACAAGACGCACTGCTGGCGAGCGCTGCTCCCGGCGCGCCGTTTATCCAGGGCCGATTTGACGGCGAACGGCAATGGCAGGTCTTCAGCCCCTTCGCGCTGGCCCAGGCCCCAGGTTTCATGGATGTTGCCGCATGACCACCGTTACCGCGCCAAAACCGCAGGCCGCATCGCGCAGCCGTTCGCAGATCATCGTGCTGTTCATCGCGCTGATCGTGTTCATCATGCTGCTGTTCGCCAACTTCGCGTACCTCAACACCCAGTCCACCTATGACAAACAGTACATCGGCCACGCCGGTGAGCTGCGGGTGCTGTCGCAACGCATCGCCAAAAACGCCACCGAAGCCGCTGCCGGCAAGGCGGCGGCGTTCAAGTTGCTCGGTGATGCACGCAACGATTTTGCCCGGCGCTGGGGCTACCTGAAAAAAGGTGATCAGGAAACCGGCCTGCCTGCCGCGCCTAACGCGGTGCGCGCAGAAATGCGCGCGGTGCAGACCGACTGGGAAGCGCTGCTGAAAAACACTGACGCGATCCTTGCCAGCGAACAGACGGTGCTGTCCCTGCACCAGGTGGCCGCGACCCTCGCTGAAACCGTGCCGCAATTGCAGATGGAGTCGGAAAAAGTCGTCGACATCCTGCTGCAACGCGGCGCCCCGGCCAGCCAGGTGGCCTTGGCCCAACGCCAGTCGCTGCTGGCCGAGCGTATTTTGGGCGCGGTGAACACGGTGTTGGCCGGTGACGAAACCGCGGTGCAGGCCGCCGATGCGTTTGGCCGCGACGCCAACCGTTTCGGCCAGGTGCTCAACGGCATGCTCAACGGCAACCCAGGGCTGCGCATCACCCAGGTCGAAGACCGCGACGCGCGCGCGCGGCTGGCGGAAATCGCCGAGCTGTTCGAATTTGTCTCCGGTTCCGTGGATGAAATCCTCGAAACCTCGCCGCAGCTGTTCCAGGTGCGCGCCTCGGCGAGCAATATTTTCAACCTGTCGCAAACCCTGCTCGATGAAGCCTCGCACCTGGCCACCGGTTTTGAAAACCTGGCCGATGGGCGCAGCTTCGACACCATCGGCGGTTATGTGCTGGGGCTTTTGGCGCTGACTTCAATCATCCTGATCGGCCTGGTGATGGTGCGTGAAACCAACCGCCAACTGCATGAAACCGCCGAGAAGAACGAGCGCAACCAGACCGCGATCATGCGCCTTTTGGATGAAATCGAAGACCTGGCCGATGGCGACCTTACGGTGACCGCCTCGGTCACCGAAGACTTCACCGGCACCATCGCCGATTCCATCAACTACTCCGTTGACCAGTTGCGCGACCTGGTCGCGACCATCAACCTCACCGCAGGCCAGGTCGCCGGCGCCGTGCAGGACACCCAGGCCACCGCCATGCACTTGGCGCAAGCTTCCGAGCATCAGGCCCAACAGATCGCCGAAGCCTCCACCGCGATCAACCAGATGGCCCAGTCGATTGATCAGGTCTCGGCGAATGCTGCGGAGTCCTCGGCGGTGGCCGAGCGTTCGGTGGAGATTGCCAACAAAGGCAACGAGGTGGTGCACAACACCATCCACGGCATGGACAACATTCGCGAGCAGATCCAGGACACCGCCAAGCGCATCAAGCGCCTGGGCGAGTCTTCCCAGGAGATTGGCGATATTGTCAGCCTGATCGACGACATTGCCGACCAGACCAACATCCTCGCCCTCAACGCGGCGATCCAGGCAAGCATGGCCGGGGATGCCGGGCGCGGTTTTGCGGTAGTGGCCGATGAGGTGCAGCGGCTGGCCGAGCGCTCGTCAGCCGCGACCCGGCAGATCGAAACCCTGGTGCGGGCGATTCAGACCGACACCAACGAAGCCGTGATTTCCATGGAGCAGACCACCACCGAAGTGGTGCGCGGCGCGCGGCTGGCCCAGGATGCCGGGGTGGCGCTGGAGGAGATCGAAGGCGTGTCGAAAACCCTGGCGGCGCTGATCCAGAGCATCTCCAACGCCGCGCAGCAACAGACCTCGTCGGCGGGGCAGATCTCCCTGACCATGAACGTGATCCAGCAGATCACCACCCAGACGTCATCGGGCTCCACCGCCACCGCCGAAAGCATTGGCAACCTGGCGAAAATGGCCAGCCAGTTGCGCAGGTCGGTGTCGGGCTTCACCCTGCCACCACCGAAGCAGGTCGACGATTGAAATGCAGTGCCAATGTGGGAGGGGGCTTGCCCCCGATAGCAGTGGGTCAGTCACCCAATCTTTGACTGATGCATCGCCATCGGGGGCAAGCCCCCTCCCACATTTGATCTCTATCTGTCTTGAGATCTCGTACCACCAGCAACCCACGAATTCTAAGCGGAGCAGTTATGGTTGATCGGCACGACTACGTGGCCCTCGAATGGGTCAAGGGCGAGATTGCCGAAACCCTGAAACAGGCCCGTTCGGCGCTCGAAACCTTTGTCGACACCCGCGACGGCGACGCCCTGGGCGAGTGCCTGGCCTGCATCCACCAGGTGCATGGCGCGCTGCAAATGGTCGAGTTCTACGGCGCGGCCCTGCTGGCGGAAGAAATCGAAGAACTGGCCTTGGCGCTCCAAGCGGGGCATGTTGGCCAACGCGACGAAGGCATTCGCCTGCTGCAACAGGCCCTCGGTCAATTGCCGCTGTACCTTGACCGCATCCACAGCGCCCGCCGCGACCTGCCGCTGGTGGTGTTGCCGCTGCTCAACGACCTGCGCAGTGCGCGCGGCGAAAGCCTGCTGTCGGAAACCAGCCTGTTCAGCCCGCAATTGCTGTCGATTGCGCCGTTGCCCGACGAGGCCCTGGCCCAACGCATGGCGCCCGACCTGGCAGAGCAACTGCGCCAGTGGCACCAATTACTGCAACAAGCCCTGGCCGGGCTGCTGCGCGAAGACCACGGCCCCAGCAACCTGGAAGACATGGCACGGGTGTTCGCGCGCCTTGAAGCACTGTGCCAGGGCGCGCCGCTGTTACCGTTGTGGCAAGTCACCTCGGCGCTGGTCGAAGGCATGCTCACCGGCGTGATCGCCAACAGCCCGGCGCTGCGCAGCCTGCTCAAGGCCAGCGACAAGCAACTCAAGCGCCTGCTGGCCCAGGGCATCGGCGGGATCAACCGACCGGCGCCGGACGAACTGCTCAAGAGCCTGTTGTTCTACGTGGCCAAGGTCACCCGGCCGACGCCACGCATGCAAAGCTTGAAGGAACGCTACGGCCTGGATGAGGCCTTGCCCGACAGCGCCGTGGTCGACGCCGAGCGCGCGCGCCTGGCCGGGCCGGACCGCAATGCCATGGGCTCGGTGCTCGGCGCGTTGTGTGAGGAGCTGGTGCGGGTCAAGGAGCGCCTCGACCTGTTCGTGCGCAGCGACCGCCAACACGCCGGTGACCTCGACGCATTGCTCGCGCCGCTGCGGCAGATCGCCGATACTTTGGCCGTGCTGGGTTTCGGCCAGCCGCGCAAAGTGATCATCGACCAACTCGCCGTGGTGTTGAGCCTGGCCCAGGGGCAGCGCGAGCCGAATGACGCCGTGTTGATGGACGTTGCCGGTGCCTTGCTGTACGTCGAAGCCACCCTGGCCGGGATGGTCGGCACCGTCGAGCCGGAAAGCCGCGAAGAAAGCCGCCTGCCCACCACCGACCTGACGCAGATCCACCAACTGGTGATCCGCGAGTCCTGCCAGTGCCTGCGCCAAGCCAAAGAGCTGGTGATTGATTGCGTTGAGGCGCAGTGGGATCGCCAGCGCCTCGAATCCCTGCCTGAGCTGTTGAGCCAAGTGCGCGGCGCGCTGGCGATGATCCCGCTGCCACGCGCGGCAAGCCTGATGCGTGGCTGCAGCGCTTACGTCGACGAGCACTTGATGATCCACGACAGCCCGCCCTCCGAGGTGCAGCTGGCGCATTTTGCCGACGTGATCAGCAGCCTGGAGTACTACCTCGAACGCATGCTTCAAGACCCCGATGCCGCCGGTGAGCGCGTGCTCGAACTGGCCACCCAGGGCCTCACCGCCCTGGGTTACCTGCCCGCCGAAAAGCCCTGGCGCCAGGCACTGGTTGCGCCGGATGGCGCGCTGTCGACGCACGCTGCGCCGAGCCAATCGCAGTTCGACGCGCTGGCCAGCCCCACCTCGCGCCTGAACCCACCCGCCCAGCATCGGCCCGGCAGCCTGCTACCGCCGCCGCCCGGTGAAGAGCCGATCGACGATGAGTTGCGCGAAGTCTTCCTCGAAGAAACCGATGAAGTGCTTGAGGTGTTGCACCGCCACCTGCCCAACAGCGCCGACAAAACCGCCCAGGGCGAAATGCGCCGCGCCTTCCATACCCTCAAAGGCAGCGGCCGCATGGTCCGCGCCCTGGTGCTGGCCGAGCTGGCCTGGGCCGTGGAGAACCTGCTCAACCGCGTGCTGGAGCGCAGTGTGGTCCTCGGCCCTGACGTGCAGCAGGTGCTGGATGAGGCAGTGGCGCTGTTGCCGGAACTGATCGCTGACTTCGCCATTGATGATCAACGCCAGCGCGATGAAGTCGACGCCCTGGCTGCCCGTGCCCACGCCTTGGCCAGCGGCACCCCGGTGCCGGCCGTCGAAGCCCACGACCCGATGCTGCTGGAGATCTTCCGCAACGAAGCCCAGAGCCACCTGGAAAGCCTCAACCACTTCCTGCAACAGGCCGCCGAGCACGTGCCGCTGCAAGTCAGCGATGAGCTGCAACGCGCCCTGCATACCCTCAAGGGCAGCGCCTATATGGCCGGCGTGTTGCCCATCGCCGAACTGGCGCGCCCGCTCGATCACCTGACCCGCGAGTACAAGGCCCACCGCCTGCCGCTGGACCTGGACGAAGTGGAGTTGTTGCTGGAGGCCGAGGGTTTGCTCCAGCGCGGGCTGCGGCACCTCAATGATCCCCTGGCGCCGATCAAGGGCGCGCAGGACCTGATCACCCGCACCCAAAACCTGCTCGACCAGCAGCTTGAAGCCTTGCTCGAAGCGCCGAACACCGGCTTGCGCGTCAAGCGTGACCCGCAGCTGATCGCCGACTTCCTGGCCCAGGGCATGGACATCCTGCTCGACGCCGAAAGCCTGCTGCGCCGCTGGCAGCAACACCCCGGCGAGCGCCAGGAATTGACCGCGCTGCTGGACGAATTGACCACCCTGGGGGAGGGCGCGCACGTCGCCGACCTCTACGCCATCGATGAACTCTGCGAAGCCCTGCTCGACCTGTATGGCGCCGTGGAAGAAAGCAGCCTGGCAGTCAGCGAGCGGTTTTTCCATGAGGCCGAACAGGCCCATGAAGCGCTGATCAGCATGCTCGACCAACTGGCCGCCGGGCAGGAAATCAGCCCGGCGCCAGCACGGGTCGAGGCCCTGCGCGAGTTGTTGGACCAAGCCCTCGACCCGTCCGCCACGGGCCTGATCAAAAGCGACGGCAGCCGCGCGCTGAACATCGCCGAGCTGGGCGCCGCCACCGCACAGTTGGATCAGCAAACCTCGATGGACGACGAGATCGTCGAGATCTTCCTCGAAGAGGCGGTGGATATCCTCGACAGCGCCGGGCAGTCGCTCAAGCGCTGGCTGCTGGAGCCCGACAACGCGGCGCCGTTGTCCTCGCTGCAACGCGACCTGCACACCCTCAAGGGCGGCGCGCGCATGGCCGAAATCGGCCCGGTCGGCGACCTGGCCCATGAGCTGGAATGCCTTTACGAAGGGCTGGTGGACCGCCGCTACAGCTACTCCCCCGAGCTGTCGCTGGTGCTGATGGCCAGCCATGAACGGCTGGCGTTGCAGCTCGAAGAACTGCAACACCACCAGCCCTTGAGCGACGGCGCGGAACTGGTCGACAAGCTGCGGGCGCTGCGTCAGAGCGGCACCGCGGCGGCGCCGGCGCAAGCGTCAGAAACCTCGAGTGCCGACCCGGAACTGCTGGATATTTTCCTCGAAGAAGCCGCCGATATTCTCGACAGCTCAGGCAGCGCATTGCTGCGCTGGCAGGCCGAGCCGAACAATCGCCAGGAAGTCGAAACCCTGCTGCGCGACCTGCACACCCTCAAGGGCGGTGCGCGCATGGTCGAGATCGGGCCGATTGGCGACCTGGCCCATGAGCTGGAATTTCTCTACGAAGGGCTTTCTGCCGGGCTGCTGGCGCCGTCAGCCGAGTTGTTTACGTTGCTGCAAAATTGCCACGACCGCCTGGCGCAGATGATCGACGCGGTGGCCGATGGCTTGCCGGTGGGCTCGGTCGACACACTGATCGAGCGCATCAAAAGCCTGGTGCACCCCGGCGACGAACCGGTCGTGCCGGTGGCGTTGCCCACGGGCAAGGCCGAAGCGGCGGTGGACCCTGCGGCGGACATGGTAAAAATCTCCGCCGACTTGCTCGACGACCTGGTCAACCTGGCCGGTGAAACCTCAATCTTCCGAGGCCGTATCGAGCAGCAGGTCAACGACGCGCGCATCGCCCTGACGGAAATGGAAACCACCATCGAGCGCATGCGCGACCAACTGCGCCGCCTCGACACCGAGACCCAGGGCCGCCTCCTCAGCCGCCAGCAAGCGGAGGCCGAGCGCTTGGGTTATGAAGAGTTCGACCCGCTGGAAATGGACCGCCATTCGCAGTTGCAGCAACTGTCGCGCGCGCTGTCCGAATCGGCCTCCGACCTGCTGGACCTCAAGGACACCCTTGAGCGGCGCAACGGCGATGCCCACGACCTGTTGCAGCAACAGGCGCGCATCAACACCGAGCTGCAGGAAGGCCTGATGCGCACGCGCATGGTGCCGTTTGAACGCATGCTGCCGCGCCTCAAGCGCATCGTGCGCCAAGTCGCAGGCGAGTTGGGCAAGGACGTGGAGTTCGTGGTCGGCAATGCCGAGGGCGAGATGGACCGCAACGTGCTGGAGCGCATGGCTGCGCCGCTGGAACACATGCTGCGCAATGCCGTCGACCATGGCCTGGAATCCCGCGAGGCACGCCTGCTGGCCGGCAAGCCGGAGAAGGGCCGCATCAGCCTGGACCTGACCCATGAAGGCGGCGACATCGTGTTCGACATGCGCGACGACGGCGCCGGGGTGCCCCTGGCCGCGGTGCGGCGCAAGGCGATCAAGCGCGGCCTGCTCGATCCCAATCAAGAGATCAGCGACCGCGACGTGTTGCAGTTCATCCTGCAGCCGGGCTTCTCCACGGCGGAAAAGATCACGCAGATTTCCGGGCGCGGCGTGGGCATGGACGTGGTGCATGAAGAAGTGCGCCAGCTCGGCGGCTCAATGTTCATCGACTCGACCCCGGGTGTGGGCGTGCACTTTCGCATCCGTCTGCCGTTCACCGTGTCGGTCAACCGGGCGCTGATGGTGCAGTGCGCGGACGACCAATACGCGATCCCGCTCAATACCATCGAAGGCCTGGTGCGCGTGCTGCCCCATGAGCTGGCCGGGCACTACCAGCAAGACCCGCCGCGCTATGAATACGCGGGCCAGCGCTATGAACTGTTCTACCTGGGCGACCTGCTGCAGACCGTCGCCCGCCCGAAACTGCTCGGCCAGTACCAACCGGTGCCGGTGCTGCTGGTGCAATGCAACGAGCGGCGCGTGGCGGTGCACGTGGACGCCATGGCCGGTACCCGGGAGATTGTGGTTAAAGGCCTCGGCCCGCAGTTTGCCGGCGTGCAGGGTTTGTCCGGCGCGACCATTCTCGGTGACGGCCGCGTGGTGCTGATCATCGACTTGCTGGCGCATATCCGCGCGCGGCAACCGGCCTTGCCCGCCCAGACGTTCGACGCGCCGCTGATCCTCAACGAACCGCTGAAAAAGCGCCCGTTGCTGGTGCTGGTGGTGGACGACTCGGTCACCGTGCGCAAAGTCACCAGCCGCCTGCTGGAGCGCAATGGCATGAACGTGCTGACCGCCAAAGACGGCATCGACGCCATCGCCGTGCTTGAAGAACACACCCCGGACCTGATGCTGCTCGACATCGAAATGCCGCGCATGGACGGCTTCGAAGTGGCCATCCAGGTGCGCAACGACCCACGGCTGATGCGCCTGCCGATCATCATGATCACCTCGCGCACCGGCCAGAAACACCGCGACCGCGCCATGGCGATTGGCGTCAACGACTACCTCGGCAAGCCGTACCAAGAGTCGGTGCTGCTGGAAAGCATCGCCTACTGGAGCAAGTCCCATGCTTGACCACCGCACCAGCCAACTCACCGGCCTGTTGCTGCCGCTGGCCGACCGCCACCTGGTGTTGCCCAACGTCGCCATCGCCGAGCTGATCGACTTTCAGCGCGGCGAACCGGCCAGCGATGCACCGCCGTGGTACCTGCGGCAGGTCACGTGGCGTGATCGGCAATTGCCGTTGATCAGCTTCGAAGCGGCCTGCGGCGAGGCCAGCGTGACCGGCGAGCGCTCGCGGATCGTGGTGTTGAACGCCCTGGGCGGGCGGCCGACGTTGAAGTTTATTGCGCTGGTGATCCAGGGGATTCCGCGCTCGTACAAGCTCGACAGCCAGTTGAGTTACGTCGACGTGCCGCTGTGCCCGCTGGAACTGGCGGCGGTGCAAGTGGCCGAGCATGTGGCGAAGGTGCCTGACCTTATGGGGCTGGAAGCCTTATTGGTAGAGTCCGGCCTGGCCTGACCCTAAGCCTTGTAAAGATCCAATGTGGGAGCTGGCTCGCCTGCGATGGCGGCTTGTCAGTCACTGTATCAACAGTTGAGCCACCGCTATCGCAGGCAAGCCTGCTCGCCACAGGAAGGTCTTTTTCCTTGAGGGCTGTGCTGGCCTTCGGATTTTTCCTGCAGGATTTTGGGCCGTGCATGAACTTGTCGGGCGCAGTCTGTGGGCCTAGTCTTCGTCCTGTCATCGAAAAACGGTGACACGGACGTGCAAGTCCGATGAAACTGTTTAGGCGTACGAACGCCCAGCCAACCACGGGCGTTTTTTGTGCTCGCTGCTTTATGGCGGCTGCGCGCAGGAGGTCTTCGGACCTGCTGGGTGTCCTAAACAGGCCCGGTCTTGCACACCTGCGCACGGTCGCCACCCTCATTCGCGTGCAAGCGAACGGTGGCGCTCCTTACTAACTGTTTAGGAGCTTCATCATGATCAAACCTACGCCGAATCCGCCCCTCTTCACCGTAAACCCCCACCAAAACACCGAAGCCCTGCTGGTCAACGCCAGCGAAACCTTATCCTCGCTTAACGCTATGACCTGCAATCTGGCCTTCGACCTGAACACCTCCCAGCGCGCAATCATGCTCGGCATCCAGCAAATGGCCGAGCTGGGTCAGTTGCTGGTTGATAGAGCGTTGGAGCAGGTCAGTCCGGCGCCGCAAGGTTGAATCGGCTCCTGTTTGGGACCGCTATTTAACAGGTACCACCGAACAAATGTGGGAGCTGGCTTGCCTGCGATGGCG
>NZ_JBAWDE010000182.1:0-2243 GCF_049590575.1 Pseudomonas sp. | reverse complement strand
CGGCTACCTCGGGCGTGCCGGGCTGACTGCCGAGCGCTTTGTCGCCGACCCGCTGGGCGAAGCGGGCGCACGCCTGTATCGCACCGGTGACCGCGCACGCTGGAGCGCCGATGGCGTGCTCGAATACTTGGGCCGCCTCGATCAGCAGATCAAGTTGCGAGGTTTTCGAGTAGAGCCGGAAGAAATCGAAGCGCGCCTGCTGGCCCTTGGCGGTATCGCCCAGGCCGTGGTGCTGGTGCGTGATGCGCAGTTGATCGGCTACTACACCTCGAGCATCGCCCTGGATGAACAGGACGTGAAAACCGCCCTGGCCACCGAGCTGCCGGACTACATGGTGCCTGCACTGTTGATGCGTCTGGACACCATGCCCCTGAGCCCCAGCGGCAAACTCGACCGCCGCGCGCTGCCGGACCCGGTGTGGCAAACCCGCGAGCACATCGAACCCGAATCCGCCTTGCAGCAGCAGATTGCCGCGATCTGGCGCGAGGTGCTGGGCGTGCCACGGATCGGCCTGCGCGATGACTTTTTTGCCCTCGGCGGCCATTCGTTGCTGGCCACGCAAATCATTTCCCGCACCCGCCAGGCCTGCGACGTCGAGCTGCCGTTGCGCACCTTGTTCGAAGCCAGCGAACTCGGCGCGTTTGCCGAGCAAGTCGGCTTGATGCAGGCGGCGGGCCAACGCAACCAACAGACGGCCATCGCCCAGGTCGACCGCAGCCAGCCGGTGCCGCTGTCCTATTCCCAACAGCGCATGTGGTTCCTGTGGCAGATGGAACCCGACAGCCCGGCCTACAACGTCGGCGGCATGGCGCGCCTGCGTGGCGTGCTGGACGTGGGGCGTTTCGAGGCCGCCTTGCAGGCCCTGATCATGCGCCACGAAACCTTGCGCACCACCTTCCCGAGTGTGGACGGCGTGGCCTATCAGAAGGTCTCGACGCAGACCGGCCTGCGCATGGACTGGCAGGATATCTCGGCGCTGAACCCCGCCGAGCGCGAGCAACGCGTGCAGCAGCTGGCCGATCACGAGGCCCATACACCCTTCAATCTGGAGACCGGGCCGTTGCTGCGCGCGTGCCTGGTCAAGGCCGGCGAGCAGGAACACTACCTGGTGCTGACCCTGCACCATATCGTCACCGAAGGCTGGGCCATGGACATCTTTGCCCGTGAGCTCAGCGCGCTGTACGAAGCCTTTATCGACGAGCGCCTGTCGCCGCTGGCGCCGTTGCCGGTGCAGTACCTCGACTACAGCGTGTGGCAACGTGAATGGTTGGAAAGCGGCGAACGCCAGCGCCAGCTGGACTACTGGACCGCGCAACTGGGCAGCGAACATCCGCTGCTCGAACTGCCCGGCGACCGCCCGCGCCCAGCGGTGCAAAGCCACAAGGGCGAGCTGTACCGTTTTGATTTGAGCGATGAATTGGCCGCCCGCGTACGCGCCTTCAATGCCGAGCGCGGCCTGACCCTGTTCATGACCATGACCGCCACCCTGGCCGTGTTGCTCTACCGCTACAGCGGCCAGACCGACCTGCGTATCGGCGCGCCGGTGGCGAACCGGATTCGCCCGGAAAGCGAAGGGCTGATCGGCGCATTCCTCAACACCCAGGTGCTGCGTTGCCAGCTCACTGGGCAGATGAATGTCGCCGAGTTGTTCGAGCAAGTGCGCCACACCGTGATCGAGGGCCAGTCCCACCAGGACCTGCCGTTCGACCATTTGGTGGAAGCCCTGCAGCCGCCGCGCAGCGCGGCCTACAACCCGTTGTTCCAGGTGATGTGCAACGTGCAGCGCTGGGAGTTCCAGCAGAGTCGCCAACTGGCCGGCATGACCGTCGAGTACCTGGCCAACGATGCGCGCGCGACCAAGTTCGACCTCAACCTGGAAGTAACCGACCTCGACCATCGCCTGGGCTGCTGCCTGACCTACAGCACCGACCTGTTCGACGAACCACGCATTGCGCGGATGGCCGAGCATTGGCGCAACCTGCTGGAAGCATTGATCGCAAACCCCGAACAGCGTCTGAGCGAATTGCCATTGCTGACCGCTGCGGACCAACGTGCCTTGCAGGACAGCCTGGGTGTGGAAACCGGTGAGCATCGCCTCGACCAGTGCATCCAGCAGTTGTTCAGCCAACAGGCGCTCAAGCGCGCCGACGCCCCGGCCCTGACGTTTGCCGGTGCGACCCTCACCTATGCCGAGCTCGACGCCCGCGCCAATCGCCTGGCCTGGATGCTGCGCGAGCGTGGCG
>NZ_JBAWDE010000181.1:0-34196 GCF_049590575.1 Pseudomonas sp. | reverse complement strand
GACGAGCTGTGCGGGCAGCCGCTGCAGAAGTAATAACTGCGTGCCAGCAACTCGGTGTCGCCCTTGACCACTTGGTAGGCACGCAGCTCTTCAATGCGCAGACGCAGGCTGGGGCTGCTACCCAATTCGAGCAGGCGTTCACCCAGGGCGATAGCGATCTGGTTGGAATCGAGGGCCATTTCCGACTGGAACAGCGTCTGGCCCGCCTCATCCTGTTTGCCGACAATGACCGGGGCGCCAGCACGGCCGTAGAACTGCTCTTTGAGCTGGAATTCGAGCAGACTGCGCTTCTCCTCCACCACCAGGATTTTGTTCAGGCCTTCGGCAAAATGTAGCGCGCCTTCAGGTTCCAGAGGCCAGACCATCCCGACCTTGTAAATGCGCAAGCCCATGACAGCGGCGGCCTGTTCGCTCAGGTTCAGGTCGTCAAGTGCTTGCAGTACATCCAGGTAGCTTTTGCCGTGGGTAATCACGCCAAGCGTAGCGCCAGGGGCGTCAATGACTACGCGGTCCAGCGCGTTGTCACGGGCAAAGGCGCGCACCGCATTCAGCTTGTAGCGGTGCAGCCGCGCTTCCTGGGCGTGGGGGGTATCGGGCTGGCGGATATTGAGGCCATCCGGCGGCAGGGCAAAGTCCTGGGGGATATGGATCTTCACGCGGTTTATGTCAACGTCAATGGTCGCCGTAGCTTCGACGGTGTCCTTGACGCATTTGATGCCGACCCAGCAGCCGCTGTAACGCGACAACGCCCAACCGATCAGACCGAAGTCGAGGATTTCCTGGACGCCGGACGGGCTGAGTACCGGAATCATGGCGTCGACCATGGCAAATTCGCTCTGGTGGCAGGTACTGGACGATTCGCAGGTATGGTCATCGCCCATCAGCACCAGCACCCCGCCCAACTGCGCGGTGCCCGCGAGGTTCGCATGCCGGAACGCATCACCGGTGCGGTCAACGCCGGGGCCCTTGCCGTACCACATGCCGAACACGCCGTCGTACTTGCCCTCACCGCTCAGGTGAGCCTGTTGCGCCCCCCAGATGGTGGTGGCCGCCAGATCTTCGTTGATACCCGGCACAAACAGGGTGTGGTGCTGCTCAAGGTGCTTTTTCGCCTTGTCCAACTGATCATCCAGACCGCCCAACGGCGAGCCCCGATAGCCGGAAATGTAGCCGGCCGTGTGATGGCCCTCTTGCTGATCACGCTGACGCTGGGTCATCGACAATCGAACCAGGGCTTGGGTGCCGGTGATGAAAATACGCCCTTGGGAAAGCGTGTATTTATCGTCGAGCTGGACGGTCTTCAGGGTCATCATTCAACTCCCCCCTTGGTTGGGGTATTTATTGTTTTTAGTTAAGAGCAGGCGCGACTTGACCTCACGCGGCTGCATGGAGCGGCCGCGCGTCTTACGTCTGTCTTGGGGCTAAGCGGTAAGAGGGCTGGCTAGCCCGGCGAACGCCACATCGTGTAGAGCACCAGCGTGGAGAACACACCAATCGCCAGCCCTGCCGCGAGTGAAATCTTGACCCCCATGACGCCACCGAAGAAGCCCCCCATCAGGAGCGCCAGCAGCAGGTAAACACTGTCGCTGCGTTTGCGATGAGGGCGAATGATCAAACTCAGATAGAGGGTCATAACCTTGCTCCGTAGCGATGACAGCCTGGATCAGCCGTCATGTGGAGCTGACTTTATCGGCTGGCGCTGCAATTGGATTGTACGTTTGTAGGTCCGTACCTGGTCGTCGATACGTGCCAGGTGTACTGCCGGTCCAGCCGCGAAAGGCACGGTGAAACACCGCTGTGGAATCAAACCCCAAGCCCAAGGCAATCTGCGTGATGGAAAGATCTGTGTGGATCAACTGCTGCACGGCGATGTCTCGGCGTAGTGCGTCCTTGACCATCTGGTAACTGGTGCCCTCCTCCTTGAGCCGGCGCGTCAACGTACGGGTGGACAGCAGAAGCGCGGTCGCCGCGCCCTGGATGGTGTCAGCCTGCTTGAGATGGGCCAGCAGGTATTGTCGCACCTGTTGCGCCACCAGGCGCTCCTTGAGCGTGGTGAACAGCCAGTAGCGTGGGGCTTCGCGCAGGAACGGCAGCAACTCGGCCTTGCTGCGACGAAACTGCAGTGCACCCCACGCAGCGTCGAACGATAACGCCGTGCACGGCTGCTCGAAACGGATGGGGCCAGGGAACATATGCATGTATTCCGACGCATATACCGGCGTGGCGAAGGAGAACGCCACGCTGTGCAGCGGGATCTCCTGGCCGGCCAGCCATGACGCCACGCCGTGCGCCAGTTTCATCATCAATTCGTGCCCCCAGCGTTGGGCGTTGGCGCCAGGATCGCGTGCCTCCAGCGAGATAACAAGTTGGCCGTCGTGCTCGCTGTAGCCAAAACGATAGTCGTCCAGCAAGAGGTTCCAGAACCGTGTGAAGCGGTACATCGCGTTCCCCAGCGAGCGAGCATCCAGCAGGCTCGAACACAAATACTTGAGCGTGCCGCTGCGCATGCGCCTGGAAAACTGCCCCATCACTTCATCATCGGTGCCCAACGCAACCTGCTGGTACAAGCGCACGAACTGGTCGTAGGTCACCCGCGCGCCCGGCGCCTCAAGCAAGTGCCCGGCAATGCCTGCGGCGCCGACGAACGCACGGATATCGCCCTCGCTGCAGATGTTAAGAGCCCCTTGCAGCAAGCCTTGAACGAAGGTCATGGGTAAGGTGTTGTCCACGGGATGCTCCACCTGCTGCACTCCTCTGTTGACGGCTGACATGGCGCGATATGCAAACTATTCGGCGGATCGGGTTATTTCAAGACCCCGGTCACGCTGGCTAAGCTAGGCCAAATTCAATATCTAAAGCAACCTAACTCGAATGGCCACCTTAAAAGGGTCGTCATTGTCTGGCCGTTAATGCAAATCTACGGAGTCTGAACCATGCCGTTTGAAACCCTGCTGCTGGAAGTCCATGAGCGTGTGGGCCTGATCACGTTGAACCGCCCTAAATCACTCAATGCCATCAACACCCAGGTGATCACCGAGCTGAACATGGCCCTGGATCAGTTGGAAAAGGACCCGGCGATCGGCTGCATGGTCATCACCGGCTCCACCAAAGCCTTTGCCGCTGGTGCCGATATAAAGGAAATGGCCGAGTTCACGTACCCCCAAGTGTTTCTCGATGATTTCTTCTCGGCCGCCGACCGCATTGCCAGTCGCCGCAAGCCACTGATCGCCGCTGTGGCCGGCTATGCCCTGGGCGGTGGCTGCGAACTCGCCCTGATGTGCGACTTCATCTACGCGGCCGACAATGTGCGTTTCGGCTTGCCGGAGATTACCCTGGGTGTGTTGCCGGGCGTGGGTGGTACCCAGCGCCTGACCCGTGCGATTGGCAAAGCCAAGGCCATGGAAATGTGCCTGTCGGGGCGCCATATGGGCGCAGAAGAAGCCGAGCGCGCCGGCGTGGTCGCGCGCGTTTTTCCGGCTGAAACACTGCTGGAGGAAACCCTCAAGGTCGCCAGCGCCATCGCCGAAAAATCCCTGCCAGCCACCATGTTGGTCAAGGAAAGTATCAACCGCGCCTTCGAGTCCAGCCTCAGTGAAGGCGTGCGTTTTGAGCGCCGGGTGTTCCATTCGTTGTTTGCCACTGCCGATCAGAAGGAAGGCATGGCTGCCTTCGTCGAAAAACGGGCGCCGCAGTTCAAACACTGCTGATAGGCCGAGGACTCAGCATGAGCAGCACAGAAATTGAACCCTCGATTCTGGCAACCGTCCGTAATCGCATAGGCCACCTGACCCTGAACCGCCCGCAGAGCCTCAATGCGCTGACACTCACCATGGTGCGCCTGCTCCAGCAACACCTGCACGCCTGGGAGCAGGACCCGGACGTGGTGGCAGTGGTCTTGCGCGCGGCTGGCGAGAAGGCCTTCTGCGCCGGCGGCGATATCCGCATGTTGTACGAAAGCCAACAAGTAGCTGATGGCGTGCACCAGGTGTTCTTCGCCGAGGAATACGCGCTGGATGAATACATTCATACCTATCCAAAGCCAGTCCTGGCGCTGATCGACGGCCTGGTACTAGGGGGTGGCATGGGACTGGTCCAAGGCGCGAGCCTGCGCGTGATCACCGAGCGCACCCGAATGGGCATGCCTGAAGTTGCGATCGGTTTTTTCCCCGATGTCGGCGGCAGTTATTTCTTGTCGCGCCTGCCGGGCGCTTTGGGCGACTACCTCGGCGTAACGGGTGTTCAGGTGCGCGCTGCCGACGCCCTGTATGCCGGGCTCGCAGACTGGTGCATCAGCAGCACGCAGATCGCGGAGCTGGATCACTGCCTGAACAACATGAGTTGGCCCCAGCAACCCGGACAAGCGTTGCGGTCGCTGATCGCCACACTGGGTGTCAATAAATTCCCTGGGTCGGAGCTTAAGGCAATGCAGCCCGCCATTGATCAGCACTTCTCGCACCCAGACGTGCAGTCGATTCACGCAGCACTCCAGGCAGAAACGACGCCGGAGTTTCAGGACTGGGCCGAAGAAACGGTCGATGTCCTAAATAGCCGGTCGCCTATGGCGATGGCCATCACCCTTGAGCTGCTGCGCCGTGGCCGCGAACTGTCTCTAAGCGATTGTTTTGCCCAGGAGCTGCAACTCAACCTTCGGTGGTTCGCGGCGGGAGACCTGATGGAAGGCGTTCGCGCACTGCTCATCGATAAGGACAAAACCCCAGTCTGGCGTCCGGCGACCCTGGCCCAGCTTGAGCCTGCACAGGTGCAGGATTTTTTCTGCGACTTCGCCGCCGGCGCTGCTCGCCGCTATCCAGGAGCACTGGCATGCACGATCTAGAACTGAGCGACGAACAACGCATGATCCGCGACATGGCCCGCGATTTCGCTCGTGGCGAGATTGCCCCCCAGGCCGAAGCCATGGAGAAAGCCGGCTGGATCACGGATGAGCTGGTAGCTCAAATGGGCGACTTGGGTCTGCTCGGGATGGTCGTGCCCGAGGAATGGGGCGGCACCTACATCGACTACGTGGCCTATGCCCTGGCCGTGGAAGAAATATCCGCAGGCGATGGTGCAGTGGGGGCACTGATGAGCATCCACAACTCGGTGGGCTGCGGCCCGGTCCTGAACTACGGCAGCCAGGTCCAAAAGGATCAGTGGCTGGTGGATCTGGCCAGCGGCAAAACCATCGGCTGCTTTTGCCTGACCGAACCCCAGGCCGGCTCAGAGGCGCATAACCTGCGGACCCGCGCAGAACTGCATGAGGGGCACTGGGTGCTCAATGGCGCGAAGCAGTTTGTCAGTAACGGCAAGCGGGCCAAGCTGGCGATTGTGTTTGCGGTCACGGACCCTGCGCTGGGCAAGAAAGGCCTGTCGGCGTTTCTGGTACCCACTGACACCCCAGGTTTCAGCGTTGAGCGCAGTGAGAAAAAGATGGGCATTCGCGCCTCCGATACCTGCGCCGTCACCCTGAACGATTGCCGTATACCCGAAGGCAACCTGCTCGGCGCACGTGGCAAGGGCTTGTCGATTGCCCTGTCCAACCTGGAAGGCGGGCGCATCGGCATCGCCGCCCAAGCGCTGGGCATCGCCCGCGCGGCGTTTGAGGCGGCACTGGTGTATGCCCGCGACCGCGTGCAGTTCGGCAAGCCGATCAACGAGCACCAGAGCATTGCCAACTTGCTGGCCGACATGCACACACAACTCAATGCCGCACGCTTGTTGATCCTGCACGCTGCACGCCTGAAAAGCGCGGGCCTTCCCTGCCTGTCCGAAGCCTCCCAGGCCAAGCTGTTTGCCTCGGAGATGGCAGAGCGCGTGTGCTCCAAAGCCCTCCAGATTCATGGCGGTTATGGCTACCTGGAGGATTACCCGGTGGAGCGCTATTACCGCGATGCCCGTATTACTCAGATCTACGAAGGTTCCAGCGAAATCCAGCGGTTGCTGATTGCCCGCGAGCTGGCGAACTACTCGATCTGACTACCCCTCGAACCTTTACTTCTCAAAACGGGAGCCTTCCATGGCCCACACAGATGTGTTCTTCGTTGGCACGGCGCGTACCGCCATCGGCAGTTTTGGCGGCAGCCTGAAAGATGTGCCACTGGTTGACCTGGCCACCGTCGCCGTCAAAGGCGCCTTGATCCATGCCGGGATCGGTGGCGAGCCTATCGGCCACGTTGTCATGGGCAATGTGGTGCCCACCGAGCCCCGGGATGCCTACCTCTCCAGAGTCGCGGCGATGGGTGCCGGGATACCCCAGGAAACCCCGGCCTTTAACGTCAATCGCCTGTGTGGCTCCGGGCTGCAAGCCATCCTGAATGCAGCGCAGGGCATTCTGCTGGGGGATTATTCAGTGGCCGTAGCCGGTGGCGCGGAGTCCATGAGCCGTGGCCCCTACTTGCTGCCCGGCCTGCGCTGGGGCAGCCGTCTGGGTGATAGCCAGGCCGTGGATTACATGAATGGCATCCTGCATGACCCGTGGAAGCGCACGCACATGGGCGTGACCGCCGAAAATATTGCCGAGCGCTATGGCATTACCCGTGACATGCAGGACTGTCTGGCCCTGCAGAGCCAGGAACGCGCTGCTCGCGCGGTAAGCGAAGGCCGATTCAAGGCGCAGATCGTCCCGGTTGAGGTGCAAGTCAAGCGCCAGACGGTGCTGTTCGATACCGATGAAAACGTGCGCGCCAATCTCGACCTCGCACAACTGGGCCGAATGCATGCGGCGTTCCAGAAAGGCGGAACGGTCACCGCCGGCAATGCCTCAAGCCTCAACGACGGCGCGGCGGCTGTGGTGCTGGCAAACGCCAGCGCGATCCAGCAACACAACCTGCAGCCCCTCGCGCGCCTGGTCGCGTATGCCCATGCCGGTGTCGATCCGGACTACATGGGCATCGGCCCTGTTCCGGCGACCCGCCTGGCCCTCAAGCGCGCCGGCTTGAGCATCCAGGACATCGATGTGATTGAGTCAAATGAAGCCTTTGCGGCCCAGGCCTGTGCCGTGGCGCAGCAACTGGAGTTTGACCCGGACAAGGTCAATGTCAATGGTTCGGGCATCTCCCTCGGGCACCCGGTGGGGGCGACCGGTGCAGTGATTGCAATCAAGGCGATCCATGAGCTGCAACGCAGTGGCGGGCGCTATGCCCTGGTCACCATGTGCATTGGCGGTGGCCAAGGGAGTGCCGCCATTCTTGAGCGGATGTAACCCACCGGTCGGCTTTTGCCCCGCAAAAACCGCCAGGCCAGGTTAAACCCACAAACGTCCAAGCCAAACGGCGTTGCCTCTGCTTATGCTCTGCCCGACAACAGCGGTATCGCCTCGGTGCGCCAACATGCAAAACGACCAACCGAAACAAGACTGGGTGAAACACGCAGCGCCGACCTCAAAAGTAGAGCGTTTTGAAGCCTATTTCGGTTCGCACGCGTTTGATCCGCACCGACACGATACCTACGCAATCGGGCGGACCCTGTCGGGCGTACACCGCTTTCACTATCGGGGCGAATCCAAGCTGTGCCTGCCCGGCGAAACCATGATCATTCACCCGGATGAATCCCATGATGGTTGCGCCGGCTCCGACGCTGGTTTCCACTATCGCGGCGTGTATGTGCCGCCCTCGCTGGTTCAAGACATCATCAAGGGCAGCGCCCTGCCCTTTTTCGGCGCCGGTATCACTCAGAATCAGCAACTGGCGGTGGCCGCCGACGCACTGCTCAACACACTGGATGCTGACCTGGACTCCATGGCCGAGGATGACGCGCTCTACACGTTTGTCATCACCCTCGCCAGCGTCGCCAGCAGTGACCTTGTCAGTACGTCCCATCACTTTGCGGCTGCTGCCATCGCGCGCGAATACATCGACGACAACCTCGACCAGGCAATCACCCTCGATGACCTCGCTCATTGCGCCGGGCGCGACCGCTGGAGCCTGTCGAGTGACTTCCGCGAGTTTTTCGGCACCAGCCCCCATCGCTATCTGACGCTGCGTCGCCTCGATCGCGTAAAGGCTCTCGTCCAGGCCGGGCAAGGGTTGTCGGATGCGTCGATCGAAGCCGGCTTCTTCGACCAGAGTCATATGACCCGGCACTTCAAGAAGGCCTTCGGCCTTTCCCCCACGCGCTGGTGCAGCCCGCGAAAACCTGAGGGGCAGGCGCCGCGATGAACTGGCGGGTTATGCAAGTTAATCGGCGCATCGGGTTATTTAAATGCCAGTGACGCACTGGATAAGCTAACGCCACCTACACCGGACATGACGTCCTCATCACACCTGCAAGGCTGAGTCCGACATGCACCCCGCACGTGATGGAAACGCTGCGGGGCGTAATGCAGCACCCGCTGTGCGCAAGCACGGCAACCCAATAACAAAAAACTCCAGCCAATAACAATCAAGGTATCAAGGAGCTCAACATGTCATTGCACCCTGCCTATCAGGCGTTGCGCAGCAGCCCGCGTTATCGCGAACTGGTCCGGCGCCGCGCTCGCCTGACCTTCACCCTCAGTGCCATTGTGTTAGCGCTTTATTCGCTGTTTGTGGCGGCGGTGTCCTGGTTCCCCCATGTCCTGTTGCATGTGCCTGTAGGCGGTGGCATCACGGTGGGGATCTGGTCGGCACTTATCCTGATTTTCGGCTCCTGGCTATTGACCGGGCTGTATGTGTTTCGCGCCAACCACGTATTCGACAAGCTGAACCAGGCGCTGCTGTCGGAGGTGCAACCATGAAGGCCCCTCGCCTGTTATTAGCCACGGCGGTGCTTTGCCTGTGCAGCTTTGCGGTCCTGGCTCAAACCAGCCAAGCCGTTGCGCGTCAGCCCAACATGACTGCCATTGCGATTTTTCTGGCCTTCGTCGTGACCACCATCGGCATCACCTACTGGGCGGCTGGCCGCACACGCTCAGCGGCGGATTTCTATACCGCCGGCGGCGGCATCAGCGGTGTACAAAACGGCTTTGCGATTGCCGGTGACTACATGTCCGCCGCCGTGCTGCTGGGCGTGTCGAGCATGGTGTTTTCAACCGGTTTCGACGGCATGATCTACTCGGTCAGCGCGATTCTTGGCTGGCCCTTGATCATGTTCCTGATGGCCGAGCGTCTGCGCAACCTGGGGCGCTACACCCTGGCCGACATCATCGCCTACCGCCTCGACCCGGTGACCACTCGCTTGTTTTCGGCGTTCAGCTCGTTCGTCATCGTATGTTTCTACCTGATTGTGCAGATGGTCGGCGCCGGGCAATTGATCAACTTGCTGTTCGGCCTCGACTACGAAGTCGCGGTGGTCTGCGTCGGTGTGCTGATGGTGGTGTACGTCACTTTCGGCGGCATGGTGGCGACCACCTGGGTGCAGATCATCAAGGCCGTGCTGTTGCTCAGTGGCGGCATCCTGCTGACCGGGCTGGCATTCCAGCACTTTGGCTTCAGCATGGAGCGCATGATTGACAGCGCCGTCGCGACACACCAGAGCGGAAAGCTGATTCTCGGGCCGTTGAAGATCGCCACGGACCCGGTGTCGATGATTTCCCTGTCCCTGGGGCTGCTGTTCGGCATCGCCGGTTTGCCGCATATCATGATGCGTTTTTTCACCGTTCCGGACGCCAAGGCGGCGCGCAAATCGGTGTTGGTGGCCTATGGCTTGATCGGTCTGTTTTTTATCCTGGTGTGCATCCTCGGCACCGCTGCCATCAGCATCGTCGGCACCGACCCCAGCTACTTCGACCAAGGCGTGATCGGCGGGCCACTGGTGGGCGGCGTAAATATGGCAATCATGCATCTGGCGCAAGCCTTGGGCGGTGATTTGATGTTCGGCTTCCTCGCCGCCGTCGCCTTCGCGACGATCCTGGCCGTGGTGTCGGGCCTGGCGCTTGCCGGCGCGTCCGCCATCTCCCATGACCTCTACGCCAACGTGTTGTGCAAGGGCAAACCCGACAGCGGCAAGGAAATGCGTGTCAGCCGTTGGGCCACCGTGATCCTGGGTGTGCTGGCAGTTGCGTTGGGGATTCTGTTCAAGGGGCAGAACGTGGCGTTCCTGGTGGCGCTGGCCTTTGGTATTGCGGCCTCGTCAAACTTCCCCATTCTGCTGCTGGCCATGTACTGGAAAGGTCTGACCAGCCGTGGCGCACTGTGGGGCGGGCTGAGCGGTCTGGTCAGCTCCCTGGCGCTGGTGCTGCTGTCGCCGGGGGTATGGGTCAAGGTACTGCATCACCCAGAGGCCTTGTTCCCGTACGACTACCCCGCCCTGTTCTCGATGCCGCTGGCCTTCGCCGTCGCGTGGGGCGTTTCCTGCCTGGATCGCAGCCCGAGCACAACTACCGAACGGGATGCCTATGAGCAGCAAAGCGTGCGTGCCGAAACCGGCTGGGGGGCTGAGAAAGCCGCACAACACTGAAAACTTCTTGCGGGAGCGTGGCGCAATCGCGTCACGCTCCTTTTTTTGCGTTATGGGGAGGCCGACGATGCCTGTTTCTGAGCGACGATCGCATTTCGTACAGTACCGCCCTCAGGTGCTGGAACTGCTGGCCAGCAAAGGTTTCAGTCAGGTCGGCATGCGTGAACTTGCCTCCTCCCTGGGCCTGTCACCGGGTGCGCTTTATCACCATTACCCCAGTAAGCAGGAGCTGTTGTTCGACCTGATTGAAGAGCTGTATGAGGAGTTGCTTGCCGCCGTCGCCAGCGTGAGGCGCGCAGCAGTAAAAAAGCCGGAAAAACTCAACCTGTTGATCCAGGTACACCTGCGCCTGCATGCAGAAATGCCGTGGCACTTGCGCCTGGCGGAGCGGGACATTGGGTGCTTGACCGAAGAACAACAGCAGCGTCTGTACAGGCTGCGTGAAGACTACGAAGGCGGACTTTATATGACCTTGGGCGCACCTGTCCAAACCGTTGATCCTCAAGCAGTACCGATTGCCAGAATTATCGCAAACTTGCTGCAGTGTGCACCCGCCTGGCTGACGGGTTTAGCGTTGAATCAGCACCAACAGCATGAATTCCTGCAAGATTTCCTCACGACGGCAATAAATAAGTTGCTAATACACAAACGTACAAGTGTCAGTCGTTTAGTTTAGAAAACACATAAGTGATTTTTTGAATTCTGACATTTTTATCACGCCTTGCCCTGCGCATAATCCTCGCTGACAGAAACATGTGACTGCATAACCAACACACTTTTTCCGTATTTTCGGAAACGCTGCCAAAACAATAAAAACAGGTAGAGACAGTGAACATCACAGACACGCGAGTCCGCAGTATCCTGATCGCCGGCGTATTGTCGCTATCGTCTTACTCCGCCCAGGGCAATTCTTTCTATTCCTTCGGCGACAGCCTCACCGACAATGGCATTTCTGTGCGTGAATTTGGCGCAGCCATCGGCAACGCGCCTGGTCGCTACCCGGGCGCGGATGGGAAATTCACCAATGGCAACACATGGGCCGAAGTACTACCCGGCCTGTCCGGGCTGGCCTTCAGCGATACCAACGGTTATGCAATCGGCGGCGCAAAGAGCGGATATACCGGTTTTGACGACGCCTTGGTGGGGGCGCCCACCGGTTTTCTGACCCAAATAGAAAAGTTCAGCGGTGACGTGGTCAGTGGAAAAAAATCCTTGAGCAAAAATGATCTGATTGGCATCTGGATTGGCACCAACGATATTTTCGATGATGCGTCCCTCGCCGCATTGGATACCTACGTCAGCAATATAGAAACCGGCATCCGAACACTTCAGGCACTGGGTGCACATAACTTTGTGCTGATCGGTTCTGATGACGTCTCGTTATTGGCAGCCCCGTCGCTTGCGGCAGACCCGGCCCTTGAAGCGCTTTCAATTAGTGCCAAGACCTTCAACCAGAAACTGCTGGCGCTTAATATTTCCAACGTCAACATCTACTATTTCGATGTACTGAGCTTGTTGAAAAACACGGTCAGTGACCCCGGGAAATATGGTTTCACTCATATCACCAGCCTGGATAATTGCGAGGCCAACCAATGCGACAAACTGTCCCTTGCGCAACAGAACACCTATTTAATGAAGGACAGCATTCATTACACCGATCGCTTTGAAAGACTGATTGCAGGTTATATCGCCAATATCATCAATGCTCGAAACACCCTCAGCGTGCAATCGACCATGGTCGGTTCGGCAGGCGCCAACTTTCTTCAACCGCTGATTAGTCGATATGACCTGCGGGGTATCGATATTGAGGCGCGTAATCAGGCTTCACCCTGGACCGTTTTTATCAACGGTGGCGTCGCTAATGGGGCCGACCATTCGCAGATGCCTGGGCCTGGGCTCGACCCTGGAAAAGACACCTTCAAGAACAACGCCCTCAGTATCGGTGTCGACTACCGACTCTCAAGTGAATGGACGCTCGGCGCGGCTATTAACTACTCAGATATAGAATCCAGACAAGCAAGCGAAGGTGGCAGCAACACCGCATTGCAGATGGGCCAGGCCGCGGTCATGGCGAGCTTTGCCGCACAAGGGACATTTATCAACATGGGGTTGGCCTATGGCGCCGGCCAATTCGATATCTCACGGGCAGGCGTGTTCGACAACTTGGCTGCCTCACCCAATGCCAATGTGCTGAGTGCCGCAGTGCGTGCCGGCCAATGGTTTCACTTTGAGTCCGTTGAGTTGGCCCCGGTGGTCGGCTTGGATTACTGGCGCAGCAGGATCAGTGGCTACACTGAGCAAGGCGATTCGCTGCTGCGCATGGGCGTGCGCGGCCAGCAATACGAACAGCTGAACGCCAGCCTTGGCGGGCAGATCGGCAAGCGCGTCAACAGCCACGGGGTATCCGTTGAGTCACTGCTGCGCCTTACCGCAGAGCGGGCCCTGACCGACAGTGATCGAACCCTTGAAAGCTATCAACGCAACGCGCCCAATTTCAACATCAAAACACCTGTCAACGGGGCGAACGAAAGACCGTTCGGGCGGCTGAGCGCGCAAGTCGATATCCACCTGCCCTCAGGATGGGGCTTGAACTTGAATGCGATGGGTACCTTCGGCAACCAGCAGGATGATCGCTCGATAATGGCTGGCTTTAGCTACGATCTCTGACTCGGGTCATGGACTTTCCGACTGGCGATCGATGTGCATTAGCCCTACATTAGGGCCGATCACAGCCCGAGGAGCCGTCATGACACCCCCACAGGACAAAGGCACCACCTCCATTGCCCTGGTGCATGAAGCGTTGCATAGCGCCCGACACAGGTGTCTTGACCTGTCCGTGGCCCTGGCCAACGCAGAGATAGACCCACTGTTGCTCGACGCGCCAAAAGCCAGGGTGTCGGCGACCGCCTTCGCCCGTCTGTGGGTAGAGTTGGCCGACCTGCTGGACGACGAATTCTTCGGCATCGACAGTCATCCCATGCGCCGCGGCAGCTTCAAGCTGATGTGCCAGGCGCTGCTCGACTGCACTACCCTCGGCCATGCTTTGCACAGAATGCTAGCGTTTCTGAGGCTGGTCCTGGATGACGTGCATGGCGAACTCGTGGTCAAGGACGACAAGGCGTTTATCGTTTTGCATGACAAGGGCGTACTGCGCCGCCTATTTGCCTACGGCACCTGGTTTATCCTCGTACACGGGCTTGCCTGCTGGCTAGTCAACCAGCGTATTCCCGTGCACAAATTGAGCTTTCGCGCGTCCAAGCCCGCGGATCAAAGCGATTACCGCATGCGCTTCTGCGAAGACATCGACTACGACGCCTCTACAACCTGGATCAGCTTCGACAAAAAATGCCTGGATATGAAAATCAGCCAGTCGGGCGCCACCTTGGGCCCGTTTCTCAAGGAAACCCCTGCCAGCCTCCTGGTCAGATACCGCAACGACGACAGCCTCAGCGCACAGATACGACGTTACCTGCGGGGTTTGGCCCCGGAGTGCTGGCCCGAGCGCGATGACCTCGCCGGGGTGCTGCATATGTCCAATTCCACATTGCAGCGCCGCTTACAAGCCGAAGGCACGCACTACCAAAACCTCAAGGACGACCTGCGCCGCGACATGGCGATTGACCTGCTCTCCCGTGGAGAAATGACAGTCACACAGGTCGCGACCGCCACCGGTTTCCAGGAAACCAGCGCTTTTCACCGCGCGTTCAAGAAGTGGACTGGCGTGAGCCCCGGGGCGTATCGACGCGGTCACCTCGACGAATAACCCCCTTCACATTCCCCCCTCTCTCTCACCCCTTGCATGCCCAAACAGCTCACGCACATTGATGCGCCCAGGCATGGGCGACACGCGGACGCCTTCCTAGAATGTGGCGAAGTGGACTTCACCAACAACAATAAAATTGAAGGAGACACGCCATGCCACCAGTGAACGTCTATACGCTCGCAGGCGAATCAACATTCAACGGGTTCCACCGGCTTATTCTGTTCTGGTGTGTGCTGATCCTGATAATCGATGGGTATGACCTCGCCGTGGTCGGTGCCGCACTGCCCGCCATCATGCAGGACATGGGCATTGACGCAACCAGTGCAGGGGTCATGGCCGGTTCGGCGCTGCTGGGTACGATGCTCGGCGCGATCTTCCTGGGCACCTTGGCAGACCGCATCGGCCGACCGAAGATGATCGCCATCTGCGTCGCCCTGTTTAGCCTGTTTACCGCTGCAGCGGGGCTGACCAGCGACCCCTTCAGCTTCAGTGTTTCGCGCTTCATTGCCGGCCTCGGCATTGGCGGCGTACTACCGATTGTGACCGCACAGATGGGCGAGTTTTCGCCGGCCAAGCTGCGCACGCGCCTTGTCACCCTGGTGTTCGCCGGTTACTCGGTGGGCGGCATTCTGGTTGCGCTCACCGGTAAGCACCTGATCGAGAGCCATGGCTGGCAGTCGGTGTTCTTTGTGGCAGGGCTGCCGGTGCTGCTGATTCCGCTGATTTTGAAGACGATGCCGGAGTCCATGGCGTACCTGCTCAAACAAGGCCGCCAGGCTGAGCTGCGCACCATTGTGCTGCGAATCAACCCCACGCTTGAGCTGAGCGATGAGACGCTGCTGGCCGGTCATCCGGCAGAGGCCAAGGCCGCCCTCGATAGCCCGATCAAAGGCCTGTTCAGCGAAGGGCGCGGTTTCAGTACCCTGATGATATGGGCGGCGTTCATGACCGGACTCTTCATGGTCTACGCGCTCAACTCCTGGCTGACCAAATTGATGGCGATGTCCGGCCACAGTCTTGGCTCGGCATTGAACTTCGTCATTGTGTTCAACGTTGGGGCGATTGTGGGTGCGATCGGCGGCGGCTGGTTGAGCGACAAGCTCAATATCAAGCATGTGCTGATTGCGTTTTATGTCGTCGGAGCACTGGCGCTTACTGCGATGGCCTTTACTCGCTCCACCGAATTGCTGTTTGTGGTGGTGTTCATTGTCGGCGCCTCGACGCTGGGGACGCAGTTGATTGCCTACGCCTATGCCGGGGATTTCTACCCAACGCCAATCCGTTCAACAGGCGTAGGGTTCGCATCCGGGGTTGGCCGAATCGGCGCAATCATCGCCCCGGTGCTGATCGGCTGGCTGGTGTCACTGGCCCTGCCTCTTGAACAGAATTTCATGGTGATCGCGTTGGCGGGTCTGCTTGGCGCCCTGGCGGTTACCTTTGTCAATCAGTCACGGGCCGACTCACAAAGGGTCAGCAAGTTAGCGGTACTCACGCGCTGAGCCCCGCCCGGACTGAGCCATGTAAAGGAGGTACACCTTGGACCGCTTGTCACCACCGCCGCTGTCTGCGCTGCAACTGCAGCGCACTGTTGACTGGACCATCAGCTCACGTCGCAGTGTCAGGGCGTTTCTTCCGACGGCCGTGGCCCATGAGGAAATCGAGGCCATTCTGGATATCGCACGCTTCAGTGCCTCAGGCGTGAATATGCAACCGTGGCGGGTGCACGTGGTGACCGGTGACGCCAAGGAGCAGCTGTCGCAGGCCATCGCCGCTGTCGATAACGACCCACAACTCAGTCGCGACATGCAGGACCCCTACGAATACTACCCGCGCGAATGGACCACGCCTTATCTGGATCGCCGACGCAAGGTGGGTTGGGACCTCTACGGGTTGCTGGGGATTGCCAAGCACGAAAAGCAGCGTATGCACCATCAGCACGGGCGCAATTACCGTTTCTTCGATGCCCCGGTCGGCCTGCTGTTTACCGTCGACAAGGTATTGGAGCAAGGCAGCTTGCTGGACTACGGCATGTTTTTGCAAAGCGTCATGCTGGCCGCCCGCGGGCGCGGTTTGCACACCTGCCCGCAGGCGGCGTTTCTCAAGTACCACCCGGTTATCGCGCAGACGCTGAACATTCCCGCCGACCAGATGCTGGTGTGTGGCATGAGCCTGGGCTATGCCGACCCGCAGGCGATTGAAAACACGCTGGTCACCGCACGGGAACCGGTCAGCGCTTTCGCTGTTTTTCACAATAATAATAAGGAGACCTGCCCATGATCAGTGGACTTGAGCACAACCCGGCCAACCATGTGCCCTTGACCCCCCTGGGGTTCCTGGACCGTGCTGCGCTGGTTCATCCGGAGCGGATTGCGATCATTCATGGCGACGTGCAGCGCACGTGGGCACACACGCGAGAACGCTGTTATCGCCTCGCTTCAGCGCTAGTGAGCCGGGGCGTACAACCGGGTGAGACAGTGTCAATCCTCTCGCCGAATACCCCGGCAATGATCGAGGCCCACTTCGGCATTCCGCTAAGCGGTGCCATTCTCAATACCATCAACCATCGCTTGGACGCTGACGGCATTGCGTTCATCTTGCAGCACAGCGAGTGCAGGTTGTTATTGGTCGATTGCGAGTTCATGGCCGTGGCAGGCGCGGCACTGGCCAAGCTTGAGCGGCCGCCGGCCATCGTGATGATCCGCGATCACCTGGCCACCCCCTGGACAGACGCGCAGGCACCGGACTATGAAAGCCTGCTCATGCAAGGCGACCCGCAGTTTAAAGGCGTAAGGCCCGCAACCGAGTGGCAGCCCATCGCGCTGAACTACACCTCTGGTACCACCGGCGATCCCAAAGGCGTGGTGGTCAGCCACCGTGGCACCTACCTGATGAGCCTGCTGCAAATGACCAACTGGTCGCTGCCGCAAGCGCCACGGTATTTGTGGACGCTGCCCATGTTCCATGCCAACGGCTGGTGCTTCACCTGGGCGATTACCGCTGCGGCAGGCACTCATATTTGCCTGCGCAAAGTGACCGCAGACGCGGTACTGGACGCCATCGTCGAGCACCAGGCCGATCATTTCTGCGCGGCACCAACGGTGATGGCGATGATTGCCAATACGCCAGCGCCGCCGCCATTACCGCACCCGGTTCGGGTGTTGACCGCCGGCTCGCCGCCTCCGGCCTCCGTGCTGGACGCGGTAGTGGCCATGGGTTTCCAGGTGGATCACGTGTACGGCATCACGGAAGTGGCGGGCACGCCCATCAGTTGCGTCTGGCAAGACGGTTGGGACCAACTCGACGCGACCGACAAAGCCCGGCTGCGCGTCAGGCAAGGCGCTCGGGCGGCGGTATTCGAGGGTTTGATGGTGGCCGACGGCGAAACCCTTGAACCTGTCCCCCACGATGGCCAGACCACCGGTGAGCTGTTGCTGCGTGGCAACACCGTGATGATGGGCTACCTGAAAAACCCCTCAGCCACGCAAAAAGCTTTCGAAGGCGGGTGGTTTCACACGGGTGATGTCGCCGTGGTACATCCCGACGGCTACCTGCAGATCACCGACCGCTGCAAAGACGTGATTATCTCTGGGGGCGAAAATATTTCTTCAGTGGAAATCGAAGACATCCTCCACGGGCACGCATCGGTGCTGCACGCCGCCGTAGTGGCGCAGCCGGATAACAAATGGGGCGAAGTACCCTGCGCCTTCATCGAGTTGAAAAGCCAGGCACCAGTGCCGAGCGAAGCGGAACTGATCGCTTACTGCCAGGCACGACTGGCGCGCTACAAGTGCCCTAGCCGGGTGGTATTTGGGGAAGTGCCAAAAACGGCAACTGGAAAAATCCAGAAGTTCATTTTACGCCAACTGGCCGGTAGCCAAGAGGCGATCACCCGCTTGGCTTCCGCCGGCTGACCCCGCCTCAGCTTTCAAACACTGTCCATATTGCGCAGCGCGCGCCCGATGCGCTTTTGGGGAGCCGTGCGCGCTGAAGACACCAAAAACAACAACAAAAGGTGCATCAGACATGCTTACAACACGTACCGCCTCGGTGACGAGCCTGCTGGCTTGCTGTGTGGCGCCCAGCGCCTTCGCAGACTTTCTCGGCGACACTCACACCAGCCTGGAGCTGCGCAACTTCTACTACAACCGAGACTTTCGCAATGAAGGGGCCAGCCAATCCAAGCGCGATGAATGGGCGCAGGGCTTTATCTTGAATGTTCAGTCCGGGTTTACCGATGGCCGCGTTGGGTTCGGTCTGGATGCACTTGGCTTGCTGGGCGTGAAGCTGGACTCAAGCCCTGACCGCACGGGCTCCGGCCTGCTGGCTTATGACTCGCAACGTAACGTTGAGGATGCATACGCCAAGTTCATCCCCACTGCCAAGGCACGCATCAGCCGCAGCGAACTGCGTATGGGTGGGCTCAATCCGGTGATGCCACTGCTGTCGAGCAATAACAGCCGACTGCTGCCCCAAGTGTTCCGGGGTGGCATGTTAGTGTCCAAAGAGTTCGATGCACTGACCTTCAGTGCACTGCGCCTCAACGCGGTGAAACAACGCAACTCGACCGACTTCGAAGCCCTCACGGCGTTCGGCTACAAACCGGTGAAGGCCGATCACTTCACTTACCTTGGGGTGGATTATAAAGCGACCCCCCAACTCACACTGAGTTACCACATCGCTGAGTTGGAAGACCTGTACCGCACGAACTTTCTTGGCCTTAAATATGAGCATGCCGTGGGCAGCGGCACCGTGCTGTCCGATGTGCGCTATTTTTCTGCTGGCGATAGCGGGGATCAAGGCATTGGCAATGTGAACAACCGCACACTCAGCGCACTGTTGTCGTTTCGCCAAAGCGGCCACACCTTCGGCGCTGGCCTGCAGAAAGCCTGGGGCGACACTCCGTTTGCCATGCTCAACGGCACTGACACCTACCTGTTCGGCGAGTCGTTGGTCAGTACCTTTACCGCACCTCGGGAGCAGGTCTGGATCGCACGCTACGATTTCGACTTTGCCGCCGCGGGTCTACCGGGACTCACCCTGGGTTTGAAATACGCGAAGGGGCAAGATATTGACCCGACGCTGCTGACTTCAGCCCAGGCGGCCCGCCTGCGCCTGGCAGACGAGGATGGCAGGGAGTGGGAGCGCGTCACTGATATCACCTATACAGTGCAAAGCGGCCCGCTGAAGAACGTGACGGCCCAGTGGCGCAATTCGACCAATCGATCGTCCTACGCCGATAGTGCCAATGAAAACAGGTTGATCTTGCGGTACACCTTCAAGTTCTGATCAAAGGACCGTCAGATCCAGGTGAATTAAAAAATATCCTTCCAGCCACGCAACGCGACCATGCACGCCAACGATGAACCCACCGAGGATTGAGTGTGGCTTTCGAGCCGTTCCCACAGTGTTGGCAGCCGGGTTCTAAGAAAAGGATTGGTCGCCCTCTCTATGGCGATACTGCTGGGTAGCGTGCACTGCCCCTGAGCGCGGCGTATTTCAACCGCGCGCAGTCTGTTTTCGATAGCGCGGTTACCGGGCTCAACGAGGTGCGCAAAGCGCAGGTTACTGAGCGTATATTCATGCGCGCAGTACACCCGCGTTGCCTCAGGCAGCGCAGCCAGACGCTCAAGTGAATTGAGCATCTGCGCCGCCGTGCCCTCGAACAATCGACCACAGCCGCCTGCGAATAACGTGTCCCCCGTGAACAGCACGGCCTCATCGGGCAAGTAATACGCAATGTGCCCCAGCGTATGCCCCGGGACTGCAATCGTGTTGACTGTGCGGCCAAGGACAACGACGTGGTCGGCCTCGTGGAGTGCGATATCGCGGCACGGGATGGGTTCCGTCGCAGGCCCCAACACGCGAACGCCATAGCGTTCCTTGAGCACCGCCACACCGTCGACATGGTCGCTGTGGTGGTGGGTAATCAAAATGTCCCGCAACCTCCATTGGGGATGGCTTTGCAACCAATTGATCACAGGGGTTGCATCGCCAGGATCAACCACCACGCACTCACGCAACTGCGGATCAGCCAGCAACCAGATGTAATTGTCTTCAAACGCTGGAAGTGCAATCACGTCCAGCGACTGAACGGTACCCGCAGTCATGCGGCGTTGGCCTTTAACGATTGGGCAATATATTCCGCCTGCCGAATAGCCAGGCTGACAATGGTCAGCGTCGGGTTTTCGGCGGCGCTGGTGGTGAACTGGCTACCGTCGGAAATAAACAGATTAGGCACTTCATGACTTTGTCCATACGAATTGCAGACCCCGTCGGCAGCCTTGCGACTCATCCTGCAGGTCCCCATGTTGTGGGTCGATGGATAGGGAGGCACGCGATGGGTCTTGAGTGCGCCAACCGCGTCATAAATTGCAGCACCTTGGGTATAAGCGTGTTCACGCATCGCAACATCGTTGGGATGGTCATCGTAATGCACGTTGGCGACCGGGAGGCCAAAACGGTCTTTGGTCTCGCTCAGGGTAATCCGGTTGGTCTCCCGTGGCATGTCTTCGCCCACCAACCACATGCCGGCGAGATGGGTGTACTTATCCATCACGCTGGCAAAGTCGCGTCCCCAGGCCCCGGGTTTGAAAAAAGCCGCCATGAACGAGGGCCCCAGGGAAATCGTTTCCATCTCATAGCCACCGACGAAACCACGATCAGGCTTGAAGTGCGCCTCGTCGCTGATGATCCCAGCCATGATGTTGCCGCGATAAAAATGCACGGGGTCCTTGAATTCGGCAAACACTGAGCCCGTCGTATGCCGCATGTAGTGCTTGCCGACCATGCCCGCACCGTTTCCCAGGCCGTGAGGGAACAGCGCACTGGCTGAATTGAGCAACAGCCGTGGGGTTTCAATGGCATTACCGGCGACAGCGACCAGGCGAGCTTTCTGGCGTTGCAGTTCACCGTTTGCATTGGCGTAAACCACCGCGCTGGCCCGCCCCTTGGCATCGTGTTCGATCCGCACAACGTGGGCTTCAACGCGCAACTCAAGCTTTCCGGTGGCTTCGGCTGCGGGGATCTCGGTGTAGAGCGTGGACCATTTAGCGCCCATCTTGCAGCCTTGGAAGCAGAAACCTAGCTGCATGCATTGAGCTCTACCATCACGGGCGCGACTGTTGATCGCCATATGTCCCGTTGAACACTCTTTGTAGCCGAGCTGGGTCGCGCCGTTGTACATCACTTTGAAGTTGTTGTTACCTGGCAAACCGGGAATATTGTTGGTGCGTGTAACGCCCATTTTGTCTTCGGCGCGCGCATAGAAAGGCTCAAGCTCTGCAAGGGTCAACGGCCAATCCAGAAGGTTGGCGTCCTTGACCTCACCATAGGTTTCCCGCGCGCGGAATTCATGCTCGCGAAAGCGCAAACTCGCACCGGCCCAGTGGGTAGTCGTGCCACCTACCGTTTTGCAAATCCACGCTGGTAGCGTGGGAAAGTCCTGGGCTATCTGCCAGGTGCCCGAGGTAGTACGCGTGTCGCTCCACGACAGCTGTTCGAAGGAAGGCCATTCGTCATTAATGAACGTCGCTTGGGACTGACGCTTACCCGCCTCCAGCAGCACCACGGGGATGCCTTTCTGGCAAAGCTCATTGGCCAGCGTGCCACCACCGGCTCCCGAACCAATGATGACGACTACCGAATCGTCGTCGAAACTATAAGTGGTCATATCGAGTGACTCCTCAGGAGAAAGCTGCTGGGCTGGCGATTGCGGGTGGCGATGGCAGCCATTGAAGATCGTCGAAGCCGCGCATCAAGTAGCCCCCCTTCGGGAACGAAGCGCCTTCGTAGCCAAAATGCTTGTAGGCCAGTTCATTGCTGTAGAGCGCGTTGACGGCAGCACCCTTGACCAGCTTGAAGAAATCACTGTCCTGGATCTCGACCAGCAGCCGGACTTGCTCGGCTTCCGCCAATTTCATCCAGCCGGCGGCGGATCTCTGGTCCAACTGAGCAAAGCCTTTGAGGAGTAGAGGTGTTACGGAAGGATCCTTGGCGGCACGCTCATCCAGCGCCTTCACCGCAAAGGCATAGACAGCGTCCTCCATAGTGTCGTGAGGATAAATTCGTCGAATCATCAGCAGCAGCTGGGAGCCTAGCGTGCTGCTGAGGACGTGCATTTCCAACGCCCAGCTCTGGCTTGGCGCAATCAGTGCAATGGGACCTGCGGTGAACATCAGGGTACCCAATAGCAGACCACCGCTGGCATGAAGAAAACGGCGTCGACTGACTTTGAGGTCGCTCATGAATGTCTCCTTGTTATTGTTATTAGGAAATCACATGTCGATTCTACGGGTGCGCTTTGGGGCGCTGGTAATAGCGAGCTACTACTTTAAATTTGAGCGTAATCGCCTGAGAAGATGATGAAAAAAGTTCCTATTTAGAAGACCTTCAGCCGCCTCATTGGTAATGTCCACCCTTCTGCAACAGTTCGATTTTGTAACCGTCAGGATCCTGAATGAAGAAAAACCTGGCGAGCAGAATACCGTCACGTTTGAATTCTTTTATCGGTGTCGGCGCAACCTCCAAGCCCGTAAGCGTGGCGTGCAGCGCGTTCAAATCGTCGGTCACGAACGCGAGATGGCCGTACGCATTTCCCATGTCATAGGCTGCAACGCCTTTATTCCAGGTAAGTTCGACTTCGGCACCGCTATTGATATCGCGAAGGTACACGAGGGTAAAATCTTCGAATTCCAATCGGTGGGTTTCTTTCAACCCCAGCGCGCGCTGGTAGAAGTTCAGAGAACGTTGCAGATCGGAAACTCTGATCATCGCGTGAATGAATTTAAGCATGTTATACCCGTCGCTCTTTTGATCGTGGCGTAGAGAATCACGGTGAAACTAGGCCAATCATAAAAAGTTCAATTAATGCGTGGGTAATAGCTGGCTATGCTGTGTCATCGACGACTGCACAGAAACCCATATGTAATAGGTCATTGTTACCC
Source organism: Pseudomonas sp. (assembly GCF_049590575.1). Classification (GTDB taxonomy): domain Bacteria; phylum Pseudomonadota; class Gammaproteobacteria; order Pseudomonadales; family Pseudomonadaceae; genus Aquipseudomonas. The sequence continues at coordinate 11,120 of NZ_JBAWDE010000181.1, read as the reverse complement.
GCTGAGCCATCCGAGGCGCTAGGGTAGCGTCAAGTCTCGCGCGTCTCACGCTATGCTGCCCGGCCTGACAGACGCAATATTTCGCCAAAACCTCTGGAGGTACGCCATGTGTGAGCTCTACGTAAAAGCCGATCCGATTCTGTATGAGTCGCGTACTCGCTCACTGCGCATCAGCGGCGTGGTGACCACGCTGCGGTTGGAGAATCAGTTCTGGGATGTGTTGACCGAAATTGCCGCGGCAGATGGACAAACCACCAACCAACTCATTAGTCAGTTGCACCAGGAAATTATGGACTACCGCGGTGAAGTGGTGAATTTTGCTTCATTTTTGAGGGTGTGCTGCATCCGCTACCTCAGCCAGAAGCGCCAGAACGTAAGCGCCCTAACGCTGGTGGAAAAGACAGGCTGATAGCGGCTTATCTGCGCACTCACTGCACCGTCGCGTCCTCAGTGTGAAAAGCGCTGATGGCCAGAACCGGACCAAACACCTCCTACGATTCTGCCCGCCAACCCGAAAGTCCGTCACATCGGTTACCCATTTCTGATTCGGTCGTTTGGCATCGAACTTCCGCTGGAGCAAGTTCGGCGCTACCAGACCCTCTTCGCCTCTATAGGCGCGGTATTTCTTTATGCCCACACGGCTTTTCAACTGAAGCTCGCCCATGAGGCGCTGAACAGTCTTGTGGTTCATAAGGTGACCAGCTCGCCGAACGGCAGCAGTGATGCGACGATAGCCATATCGGCCTTTGTGCTCGTCAAAAACTGAGCGAATTCTGGTCTTCAGCACCGCGTATTCATCAACGGCTTGCTGCACCTTTTGGTGATAGTAAAAGGTGCTACGGGCCAAGCCCGCCAATTTCAGAAGGCCTCCCAGAGGGTGCTCCTGCCTCAGTTCAATCACGATTTGCGCTTTTTCCGGTGCGCAGCTTGTTCCTTCGCTTGAACCAAGGCATCGAGCTTTTTTAAATAAGCAATTTCCATCCGCAGCTGGCTCAATTCGGCCAGCGAATCATCACGCGAACGAGCTTCGTCATCCGAAGAGTCAAGCTGAATGGACGGGATGGGGGTTGTCATTTTATTGTGAAGTCCGCTTTCTGGCTGCCGGGACAAGGCCTCCGAACCGCCTTCATCATACCTGCGCTCCCATTCGCCAATGATGTCGGATTTCCGGATATCAAACAAGACAGCGACTTGGCGATAGGACAGCTCTTCCTCTTGCATGCGCTGCAATACTTTCAGCTTGAACTCAGGGCTGTAGTTCTTCTTTCTCTTACTTTTGAGGCCTGCGGCACCAAGCGCCTGATATGCCGAAATCCACTTTCGCAGCGATGAAGCATGACTCCGTGACGATGCGCGACCTCTCTGTGACCTGCGCTGCCCGAGCAGTAATCTTCAACAACCGACAACTTCGCCTGCTCTGTGTACTTTTTCATGACACCCCTCAATGTTGAAGTCCAACATTTGGGGGGCAGATCATATTTAGGTGGACACCATCGCCTCAAGCGATGGTGTCAGGAAGGTGTGTTGCCCGGACGGTTACGATGATCCAACGATTGGACAATCTTAATCGGTGAAGCATCTAAGGCACTTATGGCAATTGACTTAGTAAGCTAGCGTGCGATCGCATTCTGCCGCACGTACTATCAGGGCTTACTCTCACAAACGCCATCACCGGGTTTGCAGCGCCGGAAATTGAACGCCTCAAGTCTGCCGTAGAGGCTCATATGATCGAACTCGAGCCCCGAGGATCTAGCTCAAGCATTTCAAATATGGAGAGAAGACTTTGCTCCAAAGAAACCCGATCTGCGGCGGATCCGAGCGCTAATCTGACACCCTCGGGCTGCTTACCGAGTGAAAAAGCATCTGATCCCACGATCCCCAAACCCAAAGCGCGCGACCTGTCGCAAAATACACCGTTTGTCCAAGACTCAGGTAATTGAAGCCAAGCATGTATTCCATAAGCGTCCGCCGTTACTCTCGAAGCAGGAAAAACCTTTCGCAGTATTTGGAATCTAGCGTGCATTTCGTTTCTGATTTCACTAAGCACCGCTTCAGCGGTGCCGCTGAATATCCACTGACTGGCGATTTCGGCAGTAATTGGAGATGCTCCGCCAGCCAGACTCTTAAGCGTACCCTCCATTTGGTCCTGCTTACGCAAATCCGGAATTACCAGATAAGCCACTTTGAGTGCAGGGGAAACACATTTGGCCAGTCCTGAAATATAATAGACAAGCTGCGGTGCAAACGTCGCAATAGGTGGTGGCGGGCTATTGGGCAGATGCCCTTGTGCGTCGTCTTCGATAATTGCGACCCCGTGCTTTATTGCCAGGACTGCTAACGCTTGACGCCGCCCCACTCCCAAGGTCGAAGCGGTCGGATTGTGAATAGTCGGGTTGCAATAAAGCGCTTTAGGGTGATGGGCCCTGCACATCGCGTCAAATGACTCCGGCAGCAGGCCATCGCGATCCATTTCGACTGGTATTACCTTCAACCGCAAGTGGGAAGCAATTGACAGAATGCCGGGATAAGTCAACGCCTCCGCGAGTATGGTGTCCCCGGGCTTTGTCAACATACCTAGTACTGCTGTTAACGCGGCCTGTATGCCGGCACATACAAATATCTGTTCCGATACAATCTCTGGCAGACGTCTCTGCAGCCAAGCACAGCCCGCCTGCCGGTGGCTAGGGTTACCCCCTGCAGATCTGTAACGGAGTAGTAGGTCGAGCAGGCCATCGCCCTTGAGTGCTTGAATTCCAGTCCAGAGATGCTCTACGAGCTCGTCGCTCGCGATTTTCGGCGGCCCGCTCATAGAGAAATCGGTCGGCCTTGAGTCCTCTGCGATCAACTTGCCAGCCTTGACGAACGTCCCTCTACCGATGACCCCTTCTATCAGACCGCGCCGGCGAGCCTCCGCAAACGCTCTATTTACCGTAGTGAAATCTAAGCTCATAGCGTGGGCGATCGCCCTCTGCGGCGGAAGCATCTGTCCAGGGCGTAAACGGCCGCAGGTGATGTCCCGAGCTATAGCTTCAGCAATCGCTAGATAAGCGGGCCGATCTTTCTCACCAATTTCTGGCAACCAACTCGTTTGAGGCATTGAGAGACTCTGCGATATATTAGATTTTTTAAGAATAAGCTTATGTGGAGCATGCTCCGCCAGTCACCAAAATATAGCACGGCCCCTGATATTGCGGGGTAAACAGCTCAGTTCGATACCTGACGTCACCTCAGAAAAAGCCATCCGTAGAAATGGAAAATCCGATCAATATCCGTCAGAATTGAATAAAGTACATTTTGATCGTATATTCCAGTAATTGACTGGATCGGAGCGAAACTTGAAAACCAAAATTTTCACTGCCAGCAGGTTGGATGATGGAACGCCAGTATGGTTGAACAGCAGTCGAGATTGGTCCACCCATTATCACGACCCGCTTTTATTTGAGGTGGAGGACTGTGACGATCAAGTAGCACTTGATGCCTCCTGCCTCCTCGGTGCAACCGACGTGAGGATGATTGAGGTCGATAGAGAAACCAGCATACCTACTGCAAATCGGGAAAAAATGCGCATCAGCGGCCCAAGCGTCAGGCGAGACTTGCGCCCTTCAGCGTTAACAGGAAGGAGGCTCTCCCGGCCTACCTCGCCCCTTCCCTCTGAGAGCTCTCGCTCTCCCTTCGCAGGCATTTTCCGCTACGACGAGTACGACAGGCAATTTTTGAGAGACAGAGCGAATAAGTTCAGAGGTCAAATTCTTCGACGACTCTCGGGGGAACTATCAGAAGAGGAGTTCAAACCGCTTCGTTTAATGAATGGACTGTATCTCCAGCTGCATGCTTATATGCTCCGTGTTGCGATCCCGTATGGAGTATTAAGTGCTTCACAGCTGCGACAACTGGCTTACGTTGCACGTACTTACGACAGAGGGTATGGCCACTTCACCACCCGCCAAAATATTCAGTTTAACTGGCCCCGATTGGGCGAAGCGGCGGATATTCTATCTGTGCTCGCAGAAGCCGATCTTCATGCTATCCAAACCAGTGGAAACTGTGTCCGAAATGTAACTATTGATCATTTCGCTGGAGCGGCGGCAGATGAAATATTAGATCCACGGGTGTACGCAGAGATCCTTAGACAATGGTCCACCGATCATCCCGAATTTACTTACCTGCCACGAAAATTTAAGATTGCTCTTAGCGGCAGCAGAGTCGACCGCGCGGCCGTTCGTTTTCATGACATAGGTATTCTTGGGCGTCTAAACGATCAAGGTGAAGCAGGATTCGAAGTTTACGCAGGCGGTGGTTTAGGTCGAACCCCAATTATCGGAACCAAAGTTCGAGAATGGTTGCCGGTGCGCGATTTTCTTCGCTATGTGGAGGCGATCCTCCGCGTATATAATGCTTTAGGTCGCAGAGACAATATCTATAAAGCTCGAATAAAAATACTGATCAAGGAGATGAAGGTAGAAAACTTTATTTCCATGATTGAAAGTGAGTTTTCATCGATGCCCAGTGAATACTCCGTTCTCACAGACCCCATACTTGAAGCCTTCACTGATCGTTTTCTTACCCCTGACTATGATGTTAGGGCGCCTATCGTTGCACAACAGGTCGATGCGCACGGAGTTGGCCATTTTCAACACTGGATAAGCACAAATACCCATCCACACCGCATGATGGGCTACATTTGCGCGGTGATTTCGCTGAAACCAGAGGGGGGTATATCGGGTGATATTTCGGCAGATGAAATGGACTTTATGGCAGCCTTGGCTGACAAATTTTCGTTTGGCGAGTTACGAGTTTCACATCAGCAAAACCTCGTCCTTCCTCATGTTCGGCAGGATCAGCTTTTCGAATTATGGACAAGTCTAAGCGAGAGGGGATTAGCTACCGCTAATATCGGCCTAATCACGGACACAATCTCTTGTCCAGGTTTAGACTACTGTGGGCTCGCATTAGCTCGCTCGATTCCAATAGCGCAGGACATTTCGAAACGCTTCGCAGATCCTGTTCGTCAGCGCCAAATTGGCCAACTAGATCTCAACATCTCAGGCTGTATTAATGCCTGCGGCCATCATCATATCGCCAACATTGGTCTGCTAGGAGCAGATAAAGGGGGGGAAGAGATTTATCAGATAACCCTGGGAGGGGACAATGGGGCGGTGACGTCTCTTGGCTCGATATTGGGTCGAGGCCTGCCTGCAGACAAGGTGGTAGATGCGGTGGAGGATATAGTGAATATTTATATCGACGTACGACAGCATGGGGAGAAATTCATCGATACCTATCGGCGGATCGGCTCTGAGCCCTTCAAGAGAGTTATAAATGACCGTTATTAATATGGAAGGAGACATTCTTCCTCAGGAATGGGCCGAGATCAGTACTGCGGAAGAATTTAATATCGACCGTCCTAATCAAATAATCAGCGCCACAATTTTTAAGGAAGTTCACCCCATACCTAGTAGGTTGGATTTGGGATTGAGGCTGCCTGCGGATGTGAACCTTCCTGACGTCGCAGATTTGCTAGTCAACTTTGCAATGGTCATTGTAGAATTTCCCAAGCTCCGAGATGGCCGAGGTTTTACTATCGGCAGGGAGCTTCGGAAACGCTACGCATATTGTGGTGACATTCGCGCTTATGGATTTGTCATTCCTGATGTGCTTGGAATGCTTGTGTCTTGCGGTTTCTCCTCAATAGTAATACCTACCGCACACCCAGTTGATCAATGGCGGGACTTCACTCGGCTTGCAACTTCAGAAAACACTTCGGAAAATGCCAGCCCGTTGCTTCATCGTATGCTCAAACGAGGCGTTTGATCTAACGCGCCCACGTAGAAAGACTAAAAGCACCGCGCAGCCTAGAACGCGGTTCATAATAAGAAACCAGTTATCAAAGAGCATTTACTTTAGCTCATTTTAAGCATCAGGGCGACTAGAAAACTTAAAGGTGATGCCCATGGCTTTTTGCACTTAGTGCAAAAATCGAGTCGCTGACCCATAAGGTCTCGAAGACACGCTGAACAAATTGATGCTGCAACTCCTGACTGGGCGCTCCTTATTATCTAGTACTAATGACATAGATTGAATGGTAATTTTTTTGTAAGACTGCCCGCCGCCCAGTAGAAACCGACGCCTACTACTCAGATATAAATTAAGTACGCGTGTTTCGAAGCAATACCCTTTTTCCTCGCTGGAAATCCGTCATTAGCCACATGGCTCGCGACCAAGATGTATTCGGCACAATCGGAGCTCAATACCGCTGAGCCGAAGGATGGATCCTGCGCGGTAAAGCCGCTCACCAGCTAATAAATATCTCATACCCATCCAATACGACTACCCCAGTCGGATGCATTCAGGAAGGTTTATGTATAGGGCAACACATCCCTCCATGGCTGAAGGGTCGGAGCTCATCAAGAAACAGAAATACCGATCAATGTGAAAATATTGATCGCTTTTTTAAAGGTATTTTTTCATAATTGATCCTATTCAAGGTGAAACCAAGCCTTGAGATTCCTTAATCCTGGATTCGCCGAGTTGTTTCTAGCCACTTTCTGTCGGGAAACTTGAGCTGATTGGGTATACCCGGTGGCGGCTGCACCGGCGCCCTTTCAAGCAGCATTTTGCGGCGTATGCCATTGAAACTACTGGCTTTTGCACACCGTTTTTGGAGGTCGAGAGATGAGTAAGGACAGGTACCGTTGCTTACTGGGTTCACTCCCATTGGTCGGCATGATGTTATTGAGTGGCTGCAGATGGACCTTGTTCGATCCTAAGGGGCAGATCGGGCTGGAGCAGCGAAATCTGATCTTCGCCGCTACCCTGCTGATGCTGCTGGTCGTGGTCCCTGTAATCATCATGACCTTCGCCTTCGCTTGGAAATACCGCGCGTCGAACACCAGCGCTACCTACGCGCCTAAGTGGTCGCATTCAACCAAGATCGAAATCGCGGTGTGGCTGGTTCCAATCCTCATCATCATCACCTTGGGTTACATCACCTATAAGTCGACCCACAAGCTAGACCCGTACCGTCCGCTGGAATCCGACGTGCCGCCAATCACTATCGAAGTTGTCGCGCTGGATTGGAAGTGGCTGTTCATCTATCCCGAGCAGGGGATCGCGACCGTCAACAAGATCGTGTTCCCGGCCAACACCCCGATCAACTTCAAAGTGACCTCGGATGCGGTGATGAACTCGTTCTTCATCCCGGGCCTGGGTGGCCAGATCTACGCGATGGCGGGCATGCAAACTAAGCTGCACCTGATTGCCAACCAGAGCGCCGAGCTCGACGGTATCTCGGCCAACTACAGTGGCGCGGGCTTTACCGGCATGAAATTCAGAGCAATTGCAACCACTCAGGAGGACTTCAACGCCTGGGTACAACAAGCCAAGAACTCACCAAAACAGCTTGAAAGAGCTGTATACGAAGCCCTTGCCAAGCCAAGCCAGAACAACCCTGTAGAGCTGTACTCCTCGTACACGCCGGACCTGTTTCAGAAAATCATAGATAAGTATGAAGGGATGAAGCCAGGCAATCCGGTCAAGCACGAGAAGAAAAAAGTGGCAGTGGTTGAAGGTTCTGACACGGGCTCGCATTCAATTGCTGGGGCAGAGGAGTAAACGATGTTTGGTAAATTAAGTTGGGATGCGGTCCCGTTCCACGAGCCGATCGTAATGGTGACCATCGCCATGGTCGCGCTGGGTGGTCTGGCACTCGTAGCGGGTGTCACCTATTTCAAGAAGTGGTCCTACCTGTGGACCGAGTGGCTGACGTCGGTCGACCACAAGAAAATCGGCGTCATGTACGTCATCGTCGCCATGGTCATGCTGCTGCGTGGTTTTGCCGACGCCATCATGATGCGTACCCAGTTGGCCATGGCCACCGAGGGCTCGCCCGGCTACCTGCCGCCTGAACACTATGACCAGATCTTCACCGCCCACGGCGTGATCATGATCATCTTCATGACGATGCCATTCTTCACTGGCCTGATGAATCTGATCGTCCCTCTGCAAATCGGCGCGCGTGACGTAGCGTATCCGTTCCTGAACTCGCTGAGCTTCTGGCTGCTGGTATCCGGCGTTGTGCTGATCAACGTTTCCCTCGGCGTCGGCGAGTTCGCCAAGACTGGCTGGGTTGCGTATCCGCCACTTTCCGGTCTGGCATATAGTCCTGGCGTGGGTGTGGACTACTACATCTGGGCGCTACAGTTATCAGGACTCGGGACGACACTGACGGGGGTCAACTTCCTGGCCACTGTCTTGAAAATGCGCGCCCCTGGCATGAAACTGATGGACATGCCGATCTTCACCTGGACATGCACCTGGGCTAATGTCCTCGTAGTAGCCTCGTTCCCGATTCTCACCGCCACCCTGGCTCTGCTGACGCTTGATCGTTACCTGGATTTCCATATTTTCACCAATGAACTTGGTGGCAATCCTATGATGTACGTGAACCTGTTCTGGGCCTGGGGTCATCCCGAAGTATACATATTGGTCTTGCCAGCTTTCGGCATCTTCTCTGAAGTGATCTCAACCTTTTCCGGCAAGCGCCTGTTCGGTCACCACTCAATGGTCTATGCATCCGGTGGTATTTCAGTCCTGGGCTTCATGGTGTGGCTGCACCACTTCTTCACCATGGGTTCGGGTGCAAGCGTCAACGCTTTCTTTGGCTTGGCGACGATGCTGATTTCCATCCCGACGGGGGTGAAGCTATTTAACTGGCTATTCACCATCTACCACGGCCGCCTGCGTATCACCAGCCAGGTCCTGTGGACCCTGGGCTTCATGGTGACCTTCGCCATCGGCGGCATGACCGGCGTACTGCTGGCCATCCCGGGTGCTGACTTCGTCCTGCACAACAGCCTGTTCGTGATCGCTCACTTCCACAACGTGATCATCGGCGGCGCGGTATTCGGCTACATCGCTGGTTTCAGCTTCTACTTCCCGAAAGCGTTCGGCTTCAAGCTGCACGAAGGCTGGGGCAAGGCTGCATTCTGGTTCTGGATCTCGGGCTTCTTCGTCGCGTTCATGCCGCTCTACGCGTTGGGCTTCATGGGCATGACCCGTCGTCTGAACGCCACGACCAACCCTGAGTGGGTGCCGTACCTGTACGTCGCCATGGTCGGTGCAGTGATGATTGCTGTGGGCATCGCCTGCCAGCTGATCCAGCTGTATGTCAGCGTGCGTGATCGCAAGCAGAATATGTGCGAATCCGGCGACCCATGGAATGCACACACCCTGGAATGGTCGACCTCGTCGCCACCGCCGTTCTACAACTTTGCCGTACTGCCTAAGGCTGACAGCATCGATCCGTTCACCGAAGCCAAGGAAGACGGTACTGCGTACCAGAAGCCTGCGCGTTACGAACCGATCCACATGCCTAACAACACCGCTACCGGCGTTGTGATGGGTGCGCTGTTGACCGTATTCGGTTTCGCAATGATCTGGCACATCTGGTGGCTGGCCATCGTGAGCCTGGTGGGCACCATCGGCTACTTCATCGTTCACGCTGCCCGTGATGATCAAGGCTACATGGTGCCGGTCGAGACGATCGAACGCATCGAAGCCGAGCAGCACGCTCGCCTGGTAGCCGAGAAGAAGATCCCGGCCAACCGTGTAGAAACCTCGTTGGAACAGGCTTAAACCATGTCGAACTTAGTGACCAATGCTGGACACGCCCATGTCGATGACCATGGGCACGATGACCATCACCACGACTCGGGGCCAATAACCGTCTTCGGTTTCTGGCTCTACCTGATGACCGACTGCATCTTGTTTGCGTCGATCTTCGCGGTGTACGCGGTACTGGTAAACAACGTAGCGGGTGGCCCGTCGGGCCACGACATCTTCGAACTGCCTTACGTGCTCGGCGAAACCACCTTGCTGTTGTTCAGTTCGATCACCTACGGCTTCGCCATGTTGGCCTTCTACAAGGGCAACAAGAAAGGCGTGCTGACCTGGCTGGGCCTGACCTTCCTGTTCGGCCTGGGCTTCATCGGCATGGAGATCAACGAGTTCCACCTGCTGATCTCCGAAGGCTACGGCCCGCACCGTTCCGGTTTCCTGTCGGCGTTCTTCACGCTGGTCGGCACCCACGGTCTGCACGTGACGGCCGGGCTGCTGTGGATGGCGGTGATGATGTATCAGGTCAATAAACACGGCCTGACCAACACCAACAAGACTCGCCTGAGCTGCCTGAGCCTGTTCTGGCACTTCCTGGACGTGGTCTGGATCTGCGTCTTCACCGTCGTCTACTTGATGGGGACTCTGTAATGGCTAATGCACACTCCCATGACCATGACAGCCATGATGCGAGCCACGGCAGCGTTAAGTCGTACGCCATCGGCTTCATCCTGTCGGTCATCCTGACCCTCATCCCGTTCGGTCTGGTGATGTACCCGACCCTGCCGAAGTCGATCACCTTGATGATCGTGTTGGCGTTCGCGGTGATTCAGGTTCTGGTTCACCTGGTGTACTTCCTGCACCTGGACCGTTCCAAAGAGCAGCGCGATAACGTGATTGCGTTCGTGTTCGCAGGCTTAGTAATCCTGCTGCTGGTTGGCTTGTCGATATGGATCATGTTCAGCATCCATACGTTCATGATGGCGAAGTGAGGTAAGACCCGATGTCGCGTAAGCACTTTATCCAAATCACCAAACCGGGGATCATTTTCGGTAACGTGCTTTCTGTGGCGGGCGGTTTCTTCCTGGCCTCCAAGGGACATGTCGATCTGGCCATCTTCCTGGCTGCAATGATCGGCACGTCCCTGGTGGTAGCTTCCGGATGTGTGTTCAACAACTGCATCGACCGTGACATCGATATCAAGATGGAGCGCACCAAGAATCGCGCGTTGGTCCAGGGCCTTGTTTCCCTGAAACTGGCGCTGATCTTTGCGACCGTCCTGGGTGTTGCCGGTGTAGTGCTGTTGTACAAGGTGGCCAACCCGTTGGCGGCGCTGTTTGCCGTGATCGGCTTTGTCATCTACGTCGGCCTCTACAGCCTCTACCTCAAGCGCAAGTCGGTTCACGGCACGCTGGTGGGCAGTCTGTCGGGGGCGATGCCGCCGGTGATTGGTTATGTGGCTGTAACCAATAGCTTCGACATGGCCGCGCTGACGCTACTGGTGATGT
>NZ_JBAWDE010000180.1:0-16052 GCF_049590575.1 Pseudomonas sp. | reverse complement strand
CACCTGCCTGGCGCGCGCTCCACCCCGGGCGGCCAGCTGGTGCAGGAAACCGACCATGTCGCCAGCGTGCGCGGTGCCCGCCTGGTGCTGGCGGATGACGACGGCGTACGGGCGAACATGTCCGCGTCGTGGCTGGCCCAACTGGGCTGGGACGTGCATGTGCTGGACGACCTGCACGCCGCCGATTTCAGCGAAACAGGTGCCTGGGTTGCGCCGGTGCCGGCCCCGCCCCAAGCCGAACTGATCAGCCCGCACACCCTCGCCGAATGGCAAGCCCATGGCGACACCGTGGTGCTGGATTTCACCGCCAGCGCCAACTACGTCAAACGCCACATCCCCGGTGCCTGGTGGGTTCTGCGCGCGCAACTGCCCGAGGCCCTGGCCAAGGTCCCGGCGGCCCAGCGCTATGTGCTGACCTGCGGCAGCAGCCAACTGGCGCGCCTGGCGGTGGCCGAAGTCGAAGCCATCACCGGCAAGCAAGTGTTCCTGTTGCAGGACGGCACGGCCGGCTGGATCAACGCGCAACTGCCGTTGGAAGAAGGTGAAACCCACCTGGCGTCACCGCGTATCGACCGCTACCGCCGCCCGTACGAAGGCACCGACAACCCCAAGGAAGCCATGCAGGCGTACCTGGATTGGGAGTTCGGGCTGGTCGCGCAACTCGGCCGCGACGGCACCCACGGGTTCTACGTGATCTGACCCTATCGCACCCGCCTGGCCACGCCCTTAGCCGGGCAGCGGCCAGCCACAGCCGCGCTCAATCGTCAGCCGGTTGAGCGCGCCGCCTTCAATTGCGGCGCAAAAGGGTATTCGGCGCCACACCAAAGGCCTTGCGAAATGCGTGGCTGAAGTGCGAGAAGTCAGAAAACCCGAAGTCCAGCGCCGCCTGGGACACGCTGCGCACCTGACCCCGCTCAATCGCCTCACGGCTGGCATTCAGCCGCTCTTTCCAGATCTCGGCAACCGGGGTTTTCTGGTACCGCGCGAAAGCGCGCGTCACGGTCCGGGTGGACACATTGTGAGCCTGGGCGATGACTTCAATCGACAGGTCCGGCTCGGTCAGGTGCCGCTGGATGTACTTCATGATGCGACCGTAGAGGTCCAGTTCCTGATGGGTTGTCTTCAGGTCCTGAAGTTCCAGGCTGACCACCAGCAGGTCAATCAACGCGCCTGAATAACGACTCGAGATGCGCTCATCCTGCAACGCCGTTGGCGCGCTCGCGGCCTGACGCAGCATTTCACGCAATGGAAGCACGCCAGGACGCCGGTCATCGAGGACCATCGCCGTGTAATCGGCGATGCGTGGCAGACGCTCGGTGAGCAAGGCCCGCGGAATACGCACCAGGTGGTTTTCGGTACCACCGAAGCTGAATCGAAACGCCTGAGTTGCGTCATAAAGAAACAAATTGCCCGCTGCCAGGTTGGCTTTTCTTCCGCCTTGCTCAATTTGTCCATGGCCATTGCGCGAGAAACCCAACCATAAATCTTCAGCCGGACCGCTGCGCAGGTGCCGCTCGGAGCGTTCCCAGTAATGCAGCGGCGAAGACAGCGAACAGATGTCCAGATCGCCGAGCGTATTGATCGCGAGCGCGCCATCAAAACTGCTCTGGGACAAGGGTTTGCTGTCAGCCGACAGGCAATGGCGGCACACCACTTCCTTCCAGTAATCAAAGCGACGTGGCGCAGCAACAGCAAGGGTCGAATACTGAGTGCTTGGGTTCATGGCACTGACCTCGGTACAGCGATGCAGTAAGAGCTCGAAAAGGTGTAACCGGCTTTCCAGCGCTAGCAATTAACAGGCCAAGCACTTCAGCCGGCGTTGTGGGGTGCTTACCGAAGCGGCTCTCAGCGAAGTGGCCTGCGCAGTCAGGGCATTGCCAGAGCGCCCGTGATCCCCATTTAGAAGCACAGACCGCCTGGCTTTCGGCAGGCGCGCACCAACGCCGATCACGGCGTGGCCCCTGAGCGCCAGCGTTGTCTGTTCCAGCCAAATGGTTGTCTCGACGAACCAAGCGGCCCCTCCCCGTCCCGCCTAATTTCCACCTCACAGCAGCTCATACCGCGCTGATGAGGCACGCCATGCATCGACCCTATTCACAACAACTGACTGATTCCTCCTGGCTTTTGCACAGGCGCGACCTTGCACCTGAAGAGTCGGCTTACTGGTTGATTGAATGGGGGGCGATGACGCTGCTGCACCGACGGCAAGTCGCCAAACGCGACCTGACGCCAAAGCGCTGATGCCCACCCGTAGGCCTGAACGAAAATAACGAGGAGCTCAACATGGAATCTGCAATCGACACCCATCTCAAATGCCCGCGCACCCTGTCCCGACGGGTGCCCGACGAGTACCAACCGCCGTTCCCGATGTGGGTCGCGCGCGCTGACGAGCAACTGGAACAAGTGGTGATGGCTTACCTTGGCGTGCAATATCGCGGCGACGCCCAGCGCGAATCCGCGTTGCAGTCGATGCGCCACATCGTCGGCAGTTTCAGTCTGGCCGATGGCCCGCAGACCCATGATTTAACCCACCACACCGACAGCAGCGGGTTTGATAATTTGATTGTGGTCGGCTACTGGAAAGACCCTGCCGCCCACTGTCGCTGGTTGCGCTCGCCCCAGGTCAATGGCTGGTGGAGTTCGCCGGATCGGCTCAGTGACGGCCTGGGCTATTTCCGCGAAATCACCGCCCCACGCGCCGAACAGTTCGAGACCTTGTACGCCTTCCAGGAAAACCTGCCCGGTGTTGGCGCGGTCATGGACAGCACCAGTGGCGAGATCGAAGAACACGGTTACTGGGGCTCGATGCGCGACCGCTTCCCGATCTCCCAGACCGACTGGATGCAACCCACCAGTGAGCTGCAAGTGGTCGCCGGTGACCCTGCCAAGGGTGGGCGGGTCGTGGTGCTGGGGCATGACAACCTCACGCTGATTCGTTCAGGCCAGGACTGGGCGGATGCCGACGCGGACGAGCGCTCGCTGTACCTTGATGAAATTCTGCCGACCTTGCAGGACGGCATGGATTTCCTGCGTGATAAAGGCCAGCCGCTGGGCTGCTACAGCAACAGGTTCGTGCGCAATATCGACATGGACGGCAACTTTCTCGACCTGAGCTACAACATCGGCCATTGGCGCTCGGTGGAAAAGCTCGAGCGCTGGGCCGAATCCCATCCGACCCACCTGCGTATTTTCGTAACGTTCTTCCGCGTGGCCGCGGGTTTGAAAAAGTTACGGCTGTACCACGAAGTGTCCGTGTCAGACGCCAAGAGCCAGATATTCGAGTACATCAACTGCCACTCGCAGACCGGCATGTTGCGCGACGCGCTGTCGCCAACCACCTGAGCGCCATCGGCGCTCAGGGCCCAACGTCCGCCTCCTTGCCATCCTTTCACGGATGGCCCGGTCTTCCTGTGCAAGGGATAAAAGATGAACAAGATTCGCCTGTTGACACTCTCCACGCTGTTGCCTGCGCTTCACGCGAACGCCGGTGAAGTAGCCCCTGGCGACTATGAGCAATACCCGGTCGGCGCAACCATCGGAGTGGTTTATTACCAGCACTCCACCACGGACTCGGCTTACGCCAACGGGCACAAGGTCAGCTCTGACTACCGGTTGAGCTCGGACGTCGGCATTCTGCGTCTGCTGCATGTCTACGCGCTGAGTGACACCGTCACCATCGACCCGCAGTTCCTTCTGCCTTTCGGGCATGTCTCGAGTGGCGGTGACGCCTCGACGCTGGGCAGTACCCGCGGCGTCGGCGACTTGATCCTGACCGCACCGCTCAAGTGGCGGTTCAACGAAGCCCGCGACACTCTCAGCATCGCCCCCTACCTGTATGTACCCACGGGCACTTACGACAAGGATGACGCACTCAATATCGGCGAGAACCGCTGGAAGTTCGAACTGCAGAGTGCCTACGTCAAGCACTTCACGGAGAAATGGGCGATGGACCTGGTCGGCGGCGCCACCTGGTATGGCGACAACACCGATTACGGCGCAAATGCCGACCGCCTGAAGCAAGACGTTTCATACGCTGCACAGATCATGGGCCGTTACATGCCAGACGCTACCACCGCGTTTGGTGTCGGCTTCGGGCGCACCTGGGGCGGTGAGACCAACGTCGAGCACGTCAATCAGGATAACGAGTTGGGTACGACCAACTTCCGTCTGACGGCGACCAAATTCGTCACGCCTCAGGACCAGATCCAGCTGCAGTTGGGCAAGGATCTCTCCGTGGATAACGGCGCCAGGGAAGACTTCCGCATGAACCTGCGTTACGCCCGCGTGTTTTGACGCACGCGACCATCGGGCAGCGACCCCGGACCTCTGTTGCCTTGGCGCAGGGCTGTCCGGCTCAGCCAAGTCGCTGTCTTTTTCAACCAAGCCTCCGGCGGGAGGCGCGGACTATCTTGAGCACCAGGCCCACTGATCTTGACGAGTATGCAGTGCGCTTCGGCCACAAACGATAAGGACAGCCCCACCATGGCAATCGTTCGCCCCACCCTCGAGCAGCTTCTGGATCTCGCAAGCAGCCTGCACATGCAGCTCAGCCCCGAGCACGCGCGTGAATATTTGCCGCTCATGCAGGCGAGCTTCGACGCGTATGACCTGATTGACGAACTACCCGATTTCATCCCTCCGGTGCGTTACGAACGCAGCTCGGGCTATCGCCCATCGGCCGCACACAACCCGCTCAACGCCTGGTACTTCCGAACGGAAGTCGGCGGTGCCCGTGACGGCAAACTGGCGAGTAAAACGGTCGCACTCAAGGACAATGTTTCACTGGCTGGCGTGCCCATGATGAATGGAGCCAAGCCACTGGAGGGTCACGTTCCAGCGTTCGACGCCACCGTCGTCACGCGGTTGCTGGACGCCGGCGCAACGATCCTCGGCAAGGCCACGTGCGAGCACTACTGCCTGTCCGGTGGCAGTCACACTTCCGACCCTGCCCCGGTGCACAACCCTTATCGCTATGGGTTTGCCTCGGGCGGGTCGTCCTCAGGCAGCGCGGCGCTGGTGGCCGCGGGCGAGGTCGACCTGGCAGTCGGCGGCGACCAGGGCGGGTCGATCCGGATTCCTTCGGCATTCTGCGGCACTTACGGCATGAAGCCGACCCATGGCCTGGTGCCGTACACCGGGATCATGGCCATCGAAGCGACCATCGATCATGCCGGCCCTATCACCGCCACTGTGCGCGACAACGCGTTGATGCTGGAGGTCATGGCCGGAGCGGATGGGCTAGATCCGCGGCAAGCCGCGCCCCAGGTCGATACGTACAGCGATTACCTGGAACGTGGTGTGAGCGGGCTGAGGATCGGCATCCTGCGCGAAGGCTTCGAACTGGCCAACCAGGACCCGCGCGTTGCGTCGTCTGTACGCGATGCCATCGAGCGGCTTTCGCAACTGGGCGCGCAGGTCGAGGAAGTGTCCGTGCCCGAGCACCGGATTGCCGGTTCGCTGTGGCACCCCATCGGCTGTGAGGGCCTGACCATGCAGATGATGCACGGTAATGGGGCGGGCTTTAACTGGAAAGGCCTGTATGACCTCGGGTTGCTGGACAAGCAAGCCGGCTGGCGCGACCAGGCGGATGACCTGTCCGCCTCTCTGAAGCTGTGCATGTTCGTCGGCCAATACGGTGTGGAACGCTACAACGGGCGTTTCTACGCCAAGGCGCAAAACCTCAGGCGCCTGGCACGTGCCGGCTATGACGCGGCATTGGCGCGCTATGACCTGCTGGTGATGCCCACCGTGCCGATCATTGCCCAACCCCACCCGCAGCCCGGTTGCTCGATCACCGAGTACGTAGCCCGAGCGCTGGAAATGATCGGCAATGCCTCCGCCCAGGACATCACTGGCCACCCGGCCATGTCGATCCCCTGCGGCCTGGTAGACGGTTTGCCTGTGGGGCTCATGCTGGTGGGCAAGCACTATGCCGAAGGCACGATTTACCAGGCTGCCGCGGCGTTCGAGGCGTCTGTCGACTGGAAAAACTGTTAGCCGGCCCTGCAGCGCAAAAAAGAATAAGCCGCCAGGCGCTGCCTAGAAGCTCAACGATGAGGAATCAACCGATGACCACCCCAGAAAAAAACCCATCAACCCCGGGCGAACGCGCGCAGGCGCTGCTGCAAGTGCTCAAGCAGAAGGACCTGATCCCCGACGGTTACATCGAGCATATGACGCAGCTGATGGCGCACGAATGGAGCCCGGAGAACGGTGCCCGGATTGTGGCCAAGGCCTGGGTAGACCCGCAGTTTCGTGAATTGTTGCTCAGGGATGGCACCGCAGCCTGTGCCCAATTTGGCTACACCGGCCCGCAGGGTGAATACATTGTTGCCCTGGAAGACACGCCCAGTGTGAAAAACGTGATTGTGTGCAGCCTGTGCTCCTGCACCAATTGGCCCGTCCTCGGCTTGCCGCCGGAGTGGTACAAGGGCTTCGAATTCCGCGCGCGGCTGGTTCGCGAAGGGCGCACCGTCCTGCGCGAATTGGGCACGCAGCTGCCGGACGAAGTCACCATCAAGGTCTGGGACACCAGCGCCGAAAGCCGCTACCTGGTGCTGCCGGTGCGGCCGCAAGGGAGCGAGTCGATGGATGAAGAAGCGCTTCGAAAATTGATCACCAAGGATGTCCTTATCGGCGTGGCGCTACCGCACGTGGCGTAACCGGGGCGCTTTGTTTCTTGCACTTTTCAGAGGTATTCACGATGGACGGTTTTCACGATCTCGGTGGTTTTCAAGGCTTTGGCAAGGTGCCTCACACCATCGACAGTCTGAGCTACCAACAGGTATTCAAGCAGGACTGGGAACACCTGGCCTACAGCCTGATGTTTATCGGCGCCGATCACTTGAAAAAGTTCAGCGTGGACGAAATCCGCCACGCCGTCGAACGCCTGGATGTCCGCCAACATGTCGGCACCCAGTACTACGAACGCTATGTTATCGCCACCGCCACCCTGCTGGTCGAAACAGGCGTCATCACCCAGGCGGAGCTCGATCAGGCCCTGGGCTCGCACTTCAAGCTGGCGAACCCCGCGCAGGCTGGCGGGCGCCCGGCGATCACCGGTCGGCCGCATTTTGAGGTGGGCGACCGGGTCGTCGTGCGCGACGAGTATGTGGCCGGGCATACCCGCATGCCCGCCTATGTGCGTGGCAAGCAAGGCGAGGTCTTGCATCGCACGTCGGAGCAGTGGCCGTTCCCGGACGCGATTGGCCATGGCGACCTGAGTGCGGCGCATCAGCCGACCTACCACGTCGAGTTTCGCGTGAGCGATCTTTGGGGTGATGCGGCCGATGACGGTCTCGTGGTGGTCGATCTTTTCGAGAGCTACCTGGACCACGCCGATGGCACTCAAGCGGTGAGCACATGATTGACGGCGCCCAGACAGGCCGACTGCCAGTGACGGTGCTTTCCGGCTTCCTCGGCGCCGGCAAAACCACGCTGCTCAACCATATCCTGCGCAATCGCGAAGGCCTGCGGGTGGCGGTCATCGTCAATGACATGAGCGAAGTCAACATTGATGCCGAAGCGGTGCAGCGCGACGTGTCACTGCACCGCGGTCGTGATGAGTTGATCGAGATGAGCAATGGTTGCATCTGCTGCACGCTGCGCGCCGACCTGCTCGAACAGATCAGTGCCCTGGCCCGTCAGCAGCGTTTCGATTACCTGCTGATTGAATCCACCGGGATCTCCGAGCCGATGCCGGTTGCGGAGACGTTCGCCTTCCTGGACGCCGAAGGCTTCAGCCTCAGCGAGTTGGCCCGGCTTGACACCCTGGTGACGGTGGTCGATGGCAGCCGTTTTCAGGCGTTGCTGGAGTCACCGGACACCGTGGCCCGCGCTGACACGCAGGCGCAAACGCTCCAGCGCCCTCTGGCGGACCTGGTGATCGAGCAGGTGGAGTACGCCAACGTCATTCTGGTCAACAAACTGGACCTGATCGATGCACCTGGCTACCAGGCCGTGCACGCGATCCTCGCCGGCCTCAACCCGACTGCGCGGATCGTGCCGATGACTCAGGGCAACGTCGAGTTATCCAGCATCCTTGGTACCCATCTGTTCGACTTACCCAGCCTCGCCGCGTCGCCGGGCTGGATGAAGAAAATGGAAACCAGCGACGCACCGGCCTCCGAGTCCGATACCTATGGCGTGACGTCCTGGGTCTACCGCGAGCGCGCGCCTTTTCACCCACAGCGATTGTTCGACTTTCTCCAGCGTCCCTGGGGCAACGGGCGCCTGCTGCGCAGCAAAGGTTACTTCTGGCTCGCCAGCCGACACCGGGAAACCGGCCTGCTGGTGCAAAGCGGCAAGCAGTTCCAATGGGACTATGTCGGGCACTGGTGGAACTTCATCGATCCGTCGCAATGGCCGCGGGATGAATATCGGTTGCAAAGCATCATGGCCAAGTGGGACGGCATTGTCGGGGATTGCCGGCAGGAGCTGGTCTTCATCGGCCAGGACCTCGATACCCAAACGTTGCAGCGCGAACTCGACCACTGCTTGCTGAGTGCCCAGGAAATCGCCGCAGGCCCGACGGCCTGGCAAGCCCTGCCGGGAGCCACGGCCTTTGACAACCGGGCGTTGTCGGCATGCCCGCCGCCGCTCTTGCAGGCGAACTCCATTTGACCGAGGCAGAGGTGCTCCATGTTTTTTCTCAGCAGAACCACCCGTTGGGTACTTGCGCCGCTCGCCGAGAGGCTGGAGCAGCCAGACCAGCCGAGCACGCCGTTATCCTCGAACAACCCGTTATTGCGCCGCATTCTGGCAGGCGTCGATCAATTGCTACAGGAGCGACGCGCCCTGGAGGAACAGGTACGCGCGCTGACCGTGAACGTCAGCCAATTGGACGAGCGCCTGGCCAACCGCGACAAGCATTTGCGCCAAATGGAGACGCGCTGGGCACTGATCACTCACGGCGCAGATGAACTGTTCTGGTCGCTGGAGCTGGCTGCAAGCGCCACACCCACGCCGGCGTGTGCGATGGCATGGACAGGGTCGGCGTCGATCCAGGCCGAAGGTATCGATCAGCTCGGCCGCTGGAGCGAACGGTTGCACCCCGCTGACCGCCAACCGCACCTGGACGCGCTTGCGCGGCATCTTGCCGATCGCAGCGGGCGCACGCCCTTTACGCTCGAGGTGCGCATGAAGTGCGCATCCGGCGGTGACTTTCGCTGGTGCAGGATCAGCGGGCATGCAAGGCGTGATCCGCAAGGCGTAGCTCTGGCTATCGGTGGAACCCTACGGGACATTCACGAACAACACCTGCACCACGAAACACTTGAACGGGCGGCCACACGTTTCGACATTTCCCGGGAAATGCTGCACGACGGGCTCTGGGACATCGAGGTCGTGGCCGGCGACCCCGCCAACCCGAAAAATACCATCTGGTGGTCGTCGCAAATGCGTCGATTGCTGGGGTGCAACACGGTTGAAGAGTTTCCCAACACCCTGGAAAGTTGGACCTCGCGCCTGCATCCCGACGACAGCGAACGGGCGATCGCAGCGTTTGTCGCCCACGTTGAAGACCGCAGCGGCAAGACCCCGTTTGATGTGGATTATCGGCTCAAACATAAAAGTGGCGCTTACCGCTGGTTTCGCGGCCGCGGGCAAACGCGACGCGCGCCGGACGGCTCACCGCAACGCGTGGTCGGTGCCATCACCGATATCCACGCCCACCATGAAGAAAGCACGATGCGCGAGGCGCAGGCGCAACAACATCGGGTGATGCAGGAAACGCTCAGCAAGCTGACGCAGATTGTCGCCACCATCCAGGGGATTGCCAGCCAGACCAACCTGCTGGCGTTGAACGCCGCCATTGAAGCGGCGCGCGCAGGCGAGGCCGGGCGCGGGTTTGCGGTGGTCGCGGACGAAGTACGCAAGCTGGCCACGCGAACCAGCCAAGCCACACAGCAAGCGGCCGAAATGATGGACAGCTAACACCCCGAAAGCGCGCGCACCGGGCGTGTGCACACAAAACATATTCCAACAATAACAATCAGGTACGTTATGCGCGATCACGACTCGGCAGTGACAGCTTTCAATTATCGACAACTGGCCGCCCAGGACTTGCACGGCGAGCTGGCTGCCATGAATGCCTGCATCGAGTGCTGCGACCGGCACGCCAAGGATGATGCTGTGGCGTTGTACTGCGAAACCCAGGATGGCCGCGCCACGCACTACACGTTCAGCCAGCTGCAGGCCCACGCTGCGCGCTTCGGCAACTTTCTGCGCGAGCAAGGGGTCGGGCCCGGAGACCGTGTCGCGGGCCTGATGCCACGCACGGTTGAACTGTTGATTGCGATTCTGGGGACCTGGCGCATCGGCGCGGTCTACCAACCGCTCTTCACCGCCTTCGGCCCCAAGGCGATCGAGCAGCGATTGGGTTGCTCCGCGGCACGCTGGGTGGTGACCGATGCGCATAATCGCCCCAAGCTGGACGACGTCCTTGACTGCCCACGCATCATCGTGACCGGCGCTGATTCATTGGCCCCGCAGGATCACGACTTCTGGACCGCGGTGGATCGCCAGCCAACCGAATGTGCGCCGGAGTTGCTGGACGCCAGTGCGCCGTTCCTGCTGATGTGCACGTCAGGCACCACAGGGCCGGCCAAACCATTGGAGGTGCCTTTAAGCGCCATTCTCGCCTTCAAGGGGTATATGCGTGATGCGATAGACCTGCGCGAGGACGACCATTTCTGGAACCTCGCCGACCCCGGCTGGGCCTACGGTTTGTATTACGCAGTGACCGGCCCGCTGGCGTGTGGCCGCGCCACGCTGTTCTATGACGGGCCGTTCACCGTGGACAGTGCCTGCCGGATCATCGCCAAGTATGCGATCAGTAACCTGGCCGGCTCGCCGACCGCTTATCGTCTGCTGATCGCGGCAGGGGCAGCGTTCGCCGACGCCGTGCGTGGGCAGCTGCGTGTCGTCAGCAGCGCCGGCGAACCGCTCAACCCGCAAGTCATTCGCTGGTTTGCCGAAGCACTCGGCGTGGTCATCCACGACCACTACGGCCAGACGGAAATCGGCATGGTGCTGTGCAACCACCACGGCTTGCGCCACCCGGTACGCGAGGGCTCAGCCGGTTATGCGGTTGCGGGGTACCGGATTGTCGTGCTGGATGATGCGCATCGGGAACTGCCGCCTGGCCGGCCAGGCGTGTTGGCGGTGGATCGCGAGCGTTCGCCCCTGTGCTGGTTCGACGGCTACCTGGGTATGCCCACCCAGGCCTTTGTCGAACGTTATTATTTGAGCGGCGACATCGTCGAGCTGAATGACGACGGCAGTATCAGCTTCGTGGGCCGTAACGACGACGTGATCACCACCTCCGGCTACCGCGTCGGACCTTTCGATGTGGAAAGTGCGCTGATCGAACACCCGGCGGTGGTTGAAGCCGCCGTGATCGGCAAACCGGACCCGCAACGCACCGAGCTGATCAAGGCGTTTATCGTCCTGCACAGTCAGTGCACGCCAAGCGCCGAGTTGGCTGAAGTGCTGCGCCTGCATGTCCGCCAGCGCCTGGCCGCGCACGCGTACCCGAGGGAAATCGAGTTCGTCGAACACCTGCCTAAAACACCCAGCGGCAAATTGCAGCGGTTCATCCTGCGCAACCAGGAAATCGCAAAGCAGCAGGCGCTCGACACATGACACAAGGACCAAGCCGTGGCGCGTTGCCGCGTGCAGGCAACACGGCGGGCGCGTTGTGCTAAGTCGCTCGCAATTCCAGCGCAGAGCCCTGGAGTTGTTCCAGCAGCGCAGTTTCAGCCAGGTCAGCATGCGTGAATTGGCGGCGCATATCGGCATCACGCCGGGCGCGATTTATCACCACGTGGACAGCAAGGAAGCGCTGCTGTTCGAGTGGCTGATGGAGCTGTATCAGACGTTGCTGTCGCACGTTGAGCTGATCAAAAAGCGCAGAATGACGCCCGCGCAACGCCTGACAAAACTGATCGAAGGCCACCTTCGCTTGCACGAGCGCATGGCCGGGCAGTTTAAGCTGGCAGTCATGGACACCGGCTGCCTGAGCGCGACCATGGAAGGCAGTGTACGGCGCTTGAAGGAGGCTTATGAGTCAGAGCTACTGAGCGTGGTCGCACAGCTGTGTCATCAACCCGGTGGCCCCTTGCGCGAAGGGGCACTGCCAGCAATCGTGCCCATGCTGAACAGCCTGCCCGCATGGTTGAGCCCCACCATGGAGAAAGCTCAGCGCCGGGTCATCGCCAAGGCCATCGTCAATGCTGTCGTCCAGGCGATAAGGGCCTTGCCTTGAGCCAGGCCTGCCTGCTGGATCGCTTCGAGACGGGACTTGCGCCCACGACAGGCCCCAATCAAATGCAATAAGAGAATAATCTATAACCACATAATCAATTATTTTAATAATTAACATATAACTAAAAAGAACTTCACAGCGGGTTTTTATGGGCATAACGTAAAGTCCACACCGACCCCTTCTCCAGGCGGAGGTAACCACACCTCTTTTCGATCTGCCTGGAGCCTGCATCCCATGGTCTTTTCCACCCCCTTCAAACGCCTGCTCCTGGGCACCGCCCTCGCCCTTGGCCTGGCCTCCACTGCCCACGCCGCCGACCTGCAACCGCTACGGGTGGCCAACCAGAAATCGACGATCAAGGCGCTGCTGGAAGTCTCCGGCGAGACCCAAAACGTACCCTACGAAATCCAGTGGTCGGAATTCCCGTCCGCCTCGCCGCTGGGTGAAGCCCTGAATGCCGGGGCCGTGGATGTCGGTGCCCTGGGCGACGCGCCTTATGTGTTTGCCCTGGGCGCCGGCGCGTCACTCAAAGTGGTCAGCATCATCCACGCCGAAGGGCGCAACACCACAGCCCTGCTGGTGCCCAAGGATTCGCCGATCAAGACCGTCGCCGACCTCAAGGGCAAGAAAATCGTCACCGGGCGCGGCTCCATCGGGCATTACCTGGCGATCAAGGCCCTGGCCAGCGCCGGGCTGAGCACCAAGGACGTGCAGTTCATTTTCCTGCTGCCCAGCGAGTCACGCCTGGTGCTGGATAACGGCACCGTCGATGCCTGGGCCACCTGGGACCCTTACACCACCGTGGTCACCTCCCAAAGCCAGGCCCGCGTGCTCGTCAGCGGCGCCAAGTTACTGAGCAACCACCTGTACTTCGCCGCCACCAGCCAGGCCATCGCCGACAAGCGCCCGCAGCTCGACGACTTTGTCGCGCGGGTGGACCGCGCCTACGCCTGGGCCAACATCCACCCCAACGAGTATGCCGCCGCCCAGGCCAGGATCACCGGCTTGCCGCTAGCGGTGCACGTGGAAGTGGCCAAGGACACCCATTTGAGCCCGGTGGTCATTGACGACACGGTGATCAGCGGCCTGCAAGCCACGGCCGACGCCTATCAAAAAGAAGGCCTGCTGCCCAAGCACATCGACGTGTCGCAGGGTTTCGACAAGAGCTTCAACGCCAAGCGTGCCCCCAATTCCCAAGCATCGCGTTGATCAGCGCATCGCGCTAAAAGGAGCAGAACATGAGCAAGAAAGGTCAATCAAAACCACGTTATTTGAAACTCGGCGCCATGGTCCATGGCGTCGGCCATGGCTGGGGCGAATGGCGTCACCCGCAGGCGCAACCGAATGCCAGCACGAATTTCGGTTTCTACAAACAGCAGACTGAGCTGGCCGAAGCCGCCAAGTTCGACTTCGTGTTCATCGCCGACAGCCTGCACATCCATGCCAAATCCAGCCCGCACTACCTCAACCGCTTCGAGCCGCTGACTATCCTCTCGGCCCTCGCCGCGCTGACCACACATATCGGCCTGGTCGCCACTGTGACCGTCAGCTACACCGAGCCGTACCAGGTGGCGCGTCAGTTTTCGTCGCTGGACCATATCAGCGGCGGCCGCGCCGGCTGGAACGTGGTGACCTCGTGGCTCAGCGGCACCGCCGACAATTTCGGCAAGGCCGAGCACCCACCCCACGCCGTGCGCTACCGCATCGCCAAGGAACACCTGAATGTGGTCAAGGGCCTGTGGGATTCCTGGGAAGACGACGCCTTTGCCTACAACAAGCAAAGCGGCGAGTTTTTCACCCCGAGCAAGCTGCATGCGCTCAATCACAAGGGCGAGTTCTTCTCGGTCAAAGGCCCGCTGAACATCGCGCGTTCGCGCCAGGGCCAGCCGGTGATTTTCCAGGCCGGCACCTCGGAGGACGGGCGCAATTTCGCCGCCGAAAACTCCGACGCAATCTTTGTGCATGTCGACAGCCTCGAAGAAGGCCTGGCCTACACCCAGGACCTGAAACGCCGCGCCACCGGCTTTGGCCGTGACGCGCACAGCCTGTCGATCCTGCCGGGTATCCGTCCGATTGTCGGGCGTGACGCGGCCGAAGTGGAAAGCCGCTACCAGCAGGCGGTGGAGCTGGTCACCGTGGAAGACGCCATCGTCGCCCTCGGCCGCCCGTTCAACGACCATGACTTCAGCCAATACCCACTGGACGCACCGTTCCCGGAACTCGGTGACCTGGGCGCCAACAGCCAGAAAGGCGGCTCCGACCGTATCAAGCAGCTGGCCAGGGACGAAGGCCTGACGTTGCGCGAAGTGGCCCTGCGCTTCTCGCGGCCCAAGCGTGATTTTGTCGGCACCCCGGAGCAGGTCGCCGATGCCATCCAGACCTGGTTCGAGGCCGGTGCCAGCGACGGTTTCATCATCAATTCAGTGCTGCCCGACGGCTTGCAGTACTTCACTGAACTGGTGGTACCCGTGCTGCAACAGCGCGGCCTGTTCCGCACCGAATACACCGGCCACACCCTGCGCGACAACCTGGGCCTGGACGTGCCGGCAAACCGTTACAGCGTGGCCGCCGAGGTCGAAGAACAGCAGGAGGCGCTGGCATGAGCGAATCCCTCAACCGCCAGTTGGCTGACCTGCACGCCGAGCGCGTGGTCAGCTGGGCACCGGCGGCATTGCAGGTCAACATCGACCAGCGCCAGCGCCTGGTGGATCAGGCCCGGCCCGACGACTACGTACAGGTCGGCGATGAGCTCGACCCCTTCACCCTGCTCAACGTGGAAGGCGGCGAACTGAGCCTCGACCTGCTGCTGGCCGACGGCCCGGCGGTGCTGATTTTCTTCCGCTTCGCCGGCTGCCCGGCGTGCAACATCGCCCTGCCCTATTACGAGCGCCAACTCTACCCACGCCTGCGCGAACTCGGCGTGCCGCTGGTGGCGGTGAGCCCGCAAGTGCCCGAGCGCCTGGTCGAGATCAAGACCCGCCACCACCTGCAATTGCTGGTGGCCAGCGACACGGCCAACCACCTCGGGCGGCGCCTGGGCATCCTCTACAGCTTCGACGAAGCCTCGCGCAACGCCGCGTTGGCCAAGGGCAACAGCATCGGCGAAACCACCGGCACCGGCACCTGGGAGTTGCCGCAGCCGACGGTGGTGGTGATCGCCGCAGACGGCACCGTGGCGTTCGTGGAGGTCAGCCCGGACTGGCTGGTACGGACCGAGGCCGAGCCGGTGTTGCAGGTGGTGGAGCGCCTGTTGGGCGAGCAGCCTTTACGCGTCGCTATCTAGGCCCCCAAACCCCATGTGAGAGAGGGCTTGCCCCCGAAAACGGTGGGTCAGACAGCACATTCTTTGACTGAACCTGCGCCATCGGGAGAGCGCTCCCTCGCACATTTTTGACCGAGTACACTCATCATGACCTCATCGTCTCAACCGTCTCTACGCTCCGTGGAAGTCGCCCATTTCGACGCCTTGCTCGAACGCCTCGGCGCCGAGCTGGCGAGCACCGCGCACCGGTATGACGAGAGCGCCGAATTCCCCCACGCCAACTTCCAGCGCCTGCATGCACACGGCCTGGTGGCGCTCACCGTGCCCAAGGCCCTGGGCGGCGGCGGTGCCAGCCTGCCCCAGGCGCGCAAGGCGATCAGCGCGATAGCCAAGGGCGAGCCGTCCACCGCGCTGATCCTGGTGATGCAGTACCTGCAACACACCCGCCTGCAAGACAGCAAGACCTGGCCTGCGCACCTGCGTGTCAAGGTCGCCGAGGACGCGGTGCGCCACGGCGCGTTGATC
>NZ_JBAWDE010000179.1:0-19043 GCF_049590575.1 Pseudomonas sp. | reverse complement strand
GCAGGCGATCCTGGCGATCGCGGATCAGGTCGGTGACCCCAGGCGTGTTCTGCAGGGTTGCGCCTTGGGCCATCCCGGCCGTGCTCAGGCAAAAAAAAGCGGACAGCAGGCTGAGCCTGGTCCGACGCGCCAAACGCCACATTTATAGCTCCCTCTAAATGGCCTTGTGCCACTATTTTTTCGGCGATCTTAGAGTGGCGATTTGATGGCGTCAATTAAATGTACGAAAATGTTTCAGCGTTGAAATATCAATACCTGACGATAAAAAATTTAGCTTTTTGCATCAATTACTTAACCGATAAAACGGGTCTATCCTCATCAGTATGCCTCTAGCGTGTTTGAGCTGCCCATCCGGGACGGCTGGCCCATCAGGACGGCCCAAATGAAAAGCCGCGACTGGCCGCACTGCGCTCATATTCCAGAAGACACTCATAGTCGGCCTCACTGGCCGGCAGGACTTGCTTGATCGCGAGGTCACGGGAAACCTCAGGAAGCTGGCCCAAGGCTTCGTTCATTGCGTTCCTGATTGAAGCGGCGTCCGCAGCCGTTTGACCAATCGAGGTGATGTAAGGCAGGCAGGGGCTGCGCGCACTCTGCACGAGGATCCTGAGGCCTTCGATCTCGTCACTGTTATCTCGCGCAAGATAGTCGTAGGTGACGCTGTCGATGGACGTCAAATCGCCCTCGCCCTGTTTCAGCCGTCGCATGCTCTCCCGGTGGGATCCGGTGAAGGTGAGTGTCGAGAAAAACCCACGGTCGCTGATCCCGGCCAGCGTGTGGCGAAATAAATTCATTCCCGAGTTGGAATCCGGGGCGTTGATCAGGCCATGGCTGCCCTGGAAACCTGCCAGGTCAGTCGCGACCGCATCAGCCCTGCAGAGCAGCACACTGCAATGGTCCCCTCCCGAGCTATGCGTAAGCTCATAGCTCGGCCGCCCTATCAGCCTCACCTTTCCCCGCAGTGACGTGACGAATGGATAGCCGCAGGTCTGGGATAACAACAGATCCGGGGAAAGCCAGTGCGCCGCGAGATCAACGATCCGTGTTTGCCCTCGGCGTTCGCCGAGAATCTCCAGGATGCGCTCAAGCCAGGCTTGCTGTGCGTGTAAAACCCTGGCGGGAGCGAGGTACATGGATAGATCGCTGGTCATATGAAATCCATTCAGAGGGTGCGAGTGCAGCTGATCACAGCAGGAAACGGTTGGCAGGCGTCTTCAAGCCCAAGCGATCCCTCAGTGTCCCGGGTTGATATTCCTGGCGGAACACCCCTTTGGCTTGCAGCAAGGGCACCACGCCACGGGTGAACGTCTCGAAGTCAGTGGGCAAAAACGGAAACATGAGGTTGTAGCCATCGACGGCGTTCGACTCGTATAACGCTGCAAGCTTATCGGCAATATGCTCCGCCGTTCCGATCAGCAGCCAGGTACTTGAACTCTTGACCAACCGGCGCCCTATCTCGCGGATAGACAGGGAGGTGTCGTACTGCTTGAGCAGGGCCAGCTCAGTTCGAATGCCATCAAACTCGGACTCATCCGGCAACGCTGGCAATGGTCCGTCCGGCGATAGGCCTGTCAAGT
This sequence comes from Pseudomonas sp., assembly GCF_049590575.1. Lineage (GTDB taxonomy): Bacteria > Pseudomonadota > Gammaproteobacteria > Pseudomonadales > Pseudomonadaceae > Aquipseudomonas. The sequence continues at coordinate 17,466 of NZ_JBAWDE010000179.1, read as the reverse complement.
CCAGGCGGGTGTAGCTGGAGACCAGGTCAATCGCCACCGCATCGATAATCAGGCTGTCCTCCAGGTGCCGACGCCGTTCCTCCTCAGTCTCATCCCTGAGCACCACCGGAAGCACGCCGGTGATGACTTTCAGATCACTGGAATGCCTGCCCTTCAACTCGAGTCGGCGATTCAAATCGGCCCTGTACGCCAACCCCTCTTCGACCGAATTGATAAAACAGAAGTGCACGTCCGCATGCGCGGCGGCCAGGTTTTTGCCGGCTTCAGACGACCCCGCCTGGGCAAGGACCGGATGCCCCTGAGGTGGACGCGGCACGTTAAGCGGCCCACGTACGTTGAAATGGGCGCCTTTGTGATTGATCGGATGAATTTTCGAGGGGTCGGCAAAGTCGCCGGTGCCCTTGTCAAACGCTAGCGCACCCTCCTCCCAGGAGTCCCATAGCTGCTTGACGACGTGGATGAATTCCTCGGCCCGCAGATAACGGTCACCGTGCTTGGTCACGCCAGACAATCTGAAATTCGAGGCCTCTTCTTCCAGCCAGGACGTCACGATATTCCAGCTGGCTCGCCCTGCGCTGAGGTAGTCCAGCGAAGCAAAATAACGCGCGAGGTTGAAGGGCTCGTTATAGGAAGTCGAAGCCGTGCCCATCAGCCCGATGTGCTCGGTAACCGCAGCCAGTGCGGACAACAGCGTGATCGGTTCCAGGCGGGCGTTGGCGTAGTGCCTCAGCCCGCTGGCCACGGAGTCCCAGACCGCGACGTGATCCGCAACAAACACCGCATCAAACTTCGCCGCCTCCGCCGCCTGCACCAGTTTTACGTAGTAACCCAGGGTCAATATCTCTTGGGTCGGTGCCAGCGGGTGGCGCCAGGAAAAACGATGATCGCCCTGGGGGTTAAAAAAGAACAAATTCAATATCATACTTTTATTCGACATAACGCCTCCGCGACCTTACCAGCGTCGCATTGATTTTCACTGGGCCGTCTTGACGGTATGTTCGGCAACCCACTGCGCCGCGACTTTCGCGGGGTCCTTGTGATCGATATCAACCAGGCGATTGAGTTGCTTGAGGTCGTCATCGGTCAGTTTTGCAGACACCTCGTTGAGCACCTGGGTGACTTGCGGGGTCAGCAACGCCTTGCGACCCAGTGGCGTGATGTTTTGCAGGGGCTGTTGGTGCTTGTCGTCCTCAAGGACAACCCAAGGCTCTTTCGCCAGGATGCCTTGCGTGGAGACCACCGTGGCCACGTCGATAGCGCCGGAGTTCAACGCCAGCCGCGACAACGGCCCGCCCATGTCCAGCGACTTGATGCTTTTGAAGTTGATGCCGTAGACCGCCTTCAACCCGGGCAGGCCTAAAGCAGCTGTGGCGACCTCGGGAGGCCCACCCAGGGTGAAATCACCCGAGACGGGCGCCAGGTCGGACAAGGTGCGCAGGTTGTACTTTTCTGCAGTCTTTTTAGTGACAGCCCAGGCGGTAATGGAGCCTGCGGACGAAGGCTCAAGCAGCTGGAGGTCCGCCGGCAACTTCTGTTGCAAAGCGCTGAGGATCTCCTTTTGGCTGGTCAGGGCGGTCTTGTCGTCATAGAAACTCAACAGTGACCCCAGGTATTCGGGAACGACGTCTATATCGCCGTTTTCCAGGGCCTGGGCGATGATCTGGCGGTTGCCCAGATTGAGTCGGGTCTTGACGTCTATCCCTTGATTTTTCAAGGCTGACGCATAGAGGTTGGCGAGAATCGTCTGCTCGGAAAAATTAGCCCCGCCAATGGTGATGGACTGAGCGCTGGCAAACGCGCTGCCCACCAGCAAGCCTAACCCCAGCAGCAATGAAACCGAGTGCGCCGGGCGAGCCTTCGAACGTTGTTTGTTTTTCATGTGGGTTTGCACCTCTGCAGAGTTAATACACACTTTCAAATGACCTCAGGTCATGTAGCGCTAAGTTCGATTTTTCCCGCCCGCCATTTTCTAACTGTGAATGTTTCTATCATTGAACAAACCCACTCACTGGCAATCGCCAGTGCCGACACCATCAGTGCGCCGCCAATAATTTGCGGCGTATCATTTCGGCCCAGTCCATCAATAAGAAACCTGCCCAGCCCACCGAAGCCGGCATACGCGGCGATGGTGGCCGTGGCGATAAGTTGCACCAGGGCTGATCGGAATCCAGAAAAGATCAACGGAAAAGCCAGCGGCAATTCAAGCTGAATAAACATCTGCCCTCTGCGCATGCCCATCGATCTGGCAGCCTGCTTCAGAGCTGAATCCACCTGATCGATGCCAACATAGATATTGGTTAATATCGGCGGGATGCTCATGGTGACCAACGCGATAATCACCGTGCTGGTTTCATAGCCAATCAGCATGATTGCAAGTATCACAATGCCCAGGGAAGGTAATGCTCGCCCAATATTGAACAGCCCTATCGCCACCTGTGCACCTTTGCGATAGTTAGCCAAAAGCACGCCGAGCGGCAACGCTATTGCACACGCAATAACCAGGCTCAAGGACACATAATAAATATGCTCTGCGAGCCGAGTCAGTATGCCGTTTTCACCCAACCAATTATCAGGAAGAGAAAACCAAAGGTAGACACTTGCGATCATGTTCATCAGCGCACCCAAGGCACCAGCCATTTATTGATTGAATAAAATAGAAAATCAAAACATAACGCCAACATCACGGTCAGGACCAGGCTGACGGCCACAGGTGTAGTGAAACTTTGAGCCAGCCCGGTAATGAACAGCTGGCCCAGCCCACCTTGTCCAATCAAGGCAGTCACAGTCACCAGCCCCACTAACGTGACCGAGGTTGTTCGTAGGCCTGCCAATAACGCAGGCAGCGCCAGTGGAAGCTCGACCCCGAGGAATCTCTGCAGGCGCGTATACCCGAGCGCACGGGCTTCCTCCACTACGTCCGCAGGGTTACTCGCAAGTCCCGCCAAGGTGTTCTGTAACACGATAAGCAAGGAATACAGGCTCAAGCCAATGACCGCCGTGGTCTTGGATAAACCGGTAAACGGCATTATCAAAATAAACAGTGCCAGGGACGGAATGGTAAAGAGTATGCCGCAGACATAAATCATCGGCCGCGCCAATCCGGGCCGCCACACCGTCAAGAGCACCATTGCACCCGCTAACAGCATCCCTGTACACAGGCCCAAGGTCACCAGTTGAATATGATCAACTAACAGCTGACCGATCTGCTGCCAGTTTTCAACGATCCAGGACCAATCAATCATTGCGCACTTCCGAAGCGCTGCTCATTGAGTGCGCTGTGAAGGCTGGCAATCGAGAGGCAACCTTCGTAACCGCCCGCCTCGTCCACGCGAACAACCACACCGATCGGCGCGGTTAGAATTTTAACCAGTGCGTGATGCAATGAGTCGTTACTCGACACCGTTGTCAGCTCCGGAACAGGCGCGCCCGACTCACTGACCCACTTCAACGGGTTGGACTTGTCATCCAGGAGAAGTTTGAATTCACAACTGACCTCATCCACCGGAAGATCAGAAACCTTCATCAGCGAAAGTCTTTTTAACAGCGGATCTTTGCCGATAAAGTTCTTCACAAACTCGCTGGCAGGATGGGCAAGGATGTTGTGAGGGGTATCGAACTGAACAAGTTTTCCTTCGCCCTCGAAGATGGCAATCCGATCACCAATCTTGATGGCCTCCTCCATATCATGGGTCACCAGGATAATGGTCTTATGCAACCGTCTCTGCAGCGCAACCAGTTCATCCTGCAGTCGCTCGCGTATCACCGGATCTAGCGCGGCAAAGGGCTCGTCCATCAATACAACCGGTGGGTCCGAGGCCAATGCCCTCGCAAGAGCGACACGGCTTTGCTGTCCGCCCGACAGCTGATTCGGGTAACGGTCCAGCAATTCCGGCTGAAGCCCAACCAGTGAGATGAGTTCGCTCACGCGCTGGCGAATTTTATGTGTGCTCCAGCCCAGCAGCCGCGGGACTGCGCCAATATTTTCGGCAACCGTCTGGTGAGGAAACAAGGCTGCGCTCTGCATCATGAAACCAATGCCACGGCGTAGGGTAACGACGTCAAGTTCATCGGTCGCAACGCCGTTGACGCAAATGCGGCCAGTGTCCTGGGTATCCAGCCTGTTGATCATGCGCAAAATGGTGGTTTTGCCGCACCCACTGGGCCCGACAAATACACAGATCTCACCCTCTCGGACGTGAAGCGTTAAATCGCTCACGGCCGTTCGCGGGCTGCCTTTATGAGTTTTCCTGATGGCTTCAAAACGTATCATTTTCCGACGCCCACATTAGCTTGCCTGTTGTTAGTGCTCAGCAGGATGGCGAGGACAATCCACGGGACTGACCAGATGTTTTTGCAATAGCTGGAAGTAGCCATGAATGACATAGCCGTTGTTTCGCGTGATCCATTGTTCACGCCTGGCTCTATACACCCTGGGTAAGTAAAACCAGGGCAAACCGGGAAGATCGTGATGAACCAGGTGAAGATTGAGGTTGAGAAACAGCCAACTCAACAGCCCCGACGATTCATTGATAACCGTTCGGTGTTCGGGAAGCGTCGACGGACGATGTTCGTAAAACGACCGGATCATGGCAATCGACAAGGCCGGCAGCGACACCAGGAACAGGTACTGGATGGCACTGATGGCGCTGTATTGCTCAACCAGGGCCAGCACTACGGCAACACTCAGTATATGAGCAGCCCACATCCGCCAAGCCATTCGTCCACTGTGAAATAGTCCTCCAATCTCACTGGCGACGAGACCTATTACTGCCAACGGCGCGCCGATAAGCAAACGACCACCCAAAGTCTTGTTTACCCATAACAACAGTTTGATATACCGAGGCGAGCGCAACCAGAAAGCACCGGTAACATAACGACTTTCCGGATCTTGCCCCGGCACCGTTAACGCCTCGTCGTGGTGATGCGCCAAATGTGTGTCCCTATAGACGTCGTAGGGGTACCACACGGCAAATGGCAGAAATCCCAGGGCTTTATTGATGCCAGCCCAACGCGTTGGATGACCGTGGATAAGCTCATGCTGAATTGACATCCACAGCACGACCAGTGGAATCAGCAAGACAAGGCTGAGTCCTTCGCCAAGTACACTCCCACAAAAAATAATAAACGCCCACGCCAGATAGAACCCGACTAACAAAAGCCAGGTAGGCCATTCAGTTTTACTCGTTACGGTGGTGCTCAGCTTAGCGATTTCAGCTCGATGAGCTTCATCCAGATAGTTTGGCATTGTTGTCAATCGTGATAGATCTTGCTCGGAGCAGGCGCCCAATCATGCAACCCCATAGCTGGGGTATTACCGGAAGATGACTGGCGGGACTGGCGGTATGGAAGTGCCCGACAACGATGATTCACATGGCGTAGAGAAGAAACGCCAAGCCTTCGCTGATTGCACTGCAGGCTTCGCTGTTGGCCTGACAAGGGAGAGGTTTGCCGGTAACGAATGGCACAGCAATGGAGGAAAAGGAACTGATGCGGATATTGCCGGCGTGATAAATCGCTGCATGGGCGCCGTCATGCGACAGAGCCTCAAGGCTGATTTGGAAGATTCGCGCGCCGGACATAGTCGTACCATAAGAATAGGATTGAACATATCCGGCGGTCCGGTCACAGCAAGGTAGCATGATGATTAATACTATCAAGGAATATATTTTATTATACTTATTCCATAAATGAATAAGCTTTAGCGGGTATCTACTGATCCCTCAGGCTACCTGACCAGCGAGTCTTTCCCGTTCTCCATTGGGTTGCGCTGACCGGTCGCGACCGGCCTGCGGGCATCTACGATTCGCACGTAGATGCCCGGACTCCACCGATATTCGGTCCAACTCCGAGGGATGTAGTTTCATTCCCTTCCAGTGAATTGCTACGTTAGGGGCACGCATAAAGGCGGTGTGTCTTTCAGCCGGATACAGTCACAGCCCATACAGTACGAACGCGGTCAGCGCGATGATGGCAACGATCATTACTTTGTTGCGCTGTCGCTGTGCCCAGAGGCGTATGTCAGCCAATGCGGGCGGGGCTCGCAACAACGCCCCGGAGACATCGTGCTGTTTGACAGTGCGCGGCCGTACACCTGCACCTTTCCCGCCGGCGACAATCAGGTCGTCCTTGCCGTACCCCGCACGTTACTGCAGACCCACCTTCCTCATAACGAGCGTTTTTTGAGCCGGACCCTGAAAAGTCAGTCGCCCCTGGGTAGCCTTGCGAAATCCATGTTATTGGAAGTCTGGAATGCGCAGACTGTGCATGACGCCGTAGTAGAACGGCTGAACGGCGCTTTCCTGGGTGTTCTGTCGAGTGCGTTTGAGGCGATTCAGGCTTGCTCGCGTACCCACTCACGCAACGCTTCGATAAACATCCGCAGGGCCATCGGCGGGTGTCGGTTGGCGGGGTAATACAAGCACGCCCCGGCATAGGTCGGGCCCCACTGCGGCAGCAGATGCACCAACCGCCCTTCGCGCACATGCGCCTCGACCTGATGCTCGGGCACCCAGGCAATGCCCAGCCCCGCCAGCGCTGCCTCTTCCATCAGGTTGAGGTTGTCCATGGTCAGCGGCCCGTCGACGTCGATGCTGGATGAACGCCCCGCATGCTCCAGGTCCCAGCGGAACAATGTGCCGCTGGCAAAGCGAAAGCGGATGCACCGATGCGCCTTGAGGTCATGGGGCGCGGTCGGCGCCGGGTACCGGCTCAGGTAATCGGGGGACGCCACGGCGGCAAATCGCACGTCCGGGCCGAAGCGCACCGCGATCATGTCGCGCGGTACGTCGTCAAACAGGCGGATACCTGCATCGAAGCCATCGGCGACGATATCGACCAGGCGGCTATCGGCCACGCACTCGATATGGATCTGCGGATGCTCAAGCAAAAATTGCGGCATAACGTGGCGAATCAACAGTTTGAACGACGACTCCGAAGCGCTCAGGCGGATCAGGCCCGACGGCGTGTTGCGCGCCGAGGTGACGTCGTTGACCGCGCACTCAAGCTCACCGAGCAGCGGCTGTACGCGCAAAAACAGTTGCTCGCCCGCCTCGGTCAGGGCCACCGAACGGGTAGTGCGGTTGAACAGGCGCAGTTCGAGGCGCGATTCAAGCCCGCGCATGGAGTGGCTCAGTGCCGAGGCCGACACCCCGAGCATCCGCGCGGCGCCGCTGAAGCTGCGGTGTTCGGCGATGGCGACAAACGCGGTCAACTCTGGAAGGCCTGCGCGGATCATTCGTGAATTTCCCTCAACTACTCATGAAACAGCATGCCAATTGTTGAACTAAGCACATGAGTCCAAAGTTTACCTTTCAACGATAACTTTGCGAAGGAGATCAACCATGTTGAAACGACAACTGGGCCAAAGCGGCTTGCACGTGTCTTCCATCGGCTTGGGCTGCATGGGCCTGAGTTTTGCCTACGGCCCCGCCCTGGAGCAAAAGGCGGCGATCAGCCTGATCCGCAGCGCGTTCGACCAAGGCGTTAATTTTTTCGACAGCGCAGAGGCTTATGGGCCCTACACCAATGAAACGCTGTTAGGCGAAGCGTTGGCGCCGATCCGCGACCACGTGGTGATCGCAACCAAGTTCGGTTTCAAAAATGGCCTGCCCGGTGAGGGCCTGGACAGCCGCCCCGAAACCATCAGGGCAGTGGTTGAAGCTTCGCTGAAACGCCTGAACACCGACCGAATCGAGCTGCTCTACCAACACCGTATCGACCCGCAGGTGCCGATTGAAGAGGTCGCGGGCACGGTGAAGCAACTGGTCGAAGAAGGCAAAGTCCTGCACTTCGGGCTGTCGGAAGCCGGGCCGGAGGCGATCCGCCGTGCGCACGCGGTGCTCCCGGTAGCCGCCCTGCAAAGCGAGTATTCACTGTGGTGGCGTGAACCTGAAGAGCAGATCCTGCCGGTACTGGAGGCGCTGGGAATCGGCTTTGTGCCCTTCAGCCCGCTGGGCAAGGGCTTCCTCACGGGCGCGATTGATGCCAACACTCAGTTCGCCAAAGACGACTTTCGCAACGTAGTGCCGCGTTTCACCGAAGAGAACCGCAAGGCCAACGCACAGCTGGTCGAGGTACTGGGGCAGATCGCCGACGGCAAAGGGGCCACCCGCGCGCAGGTGGCCCTGGCCTGGCTGTTGGCGCAAAAACCCTGGATCGTGCCGATTCCTGGCACCACCAAGCTGCATCGGCTGGAGGAGAACATCGGTGCGGCCGACCTGCTGCTGAGCCAGGCCGACCTGGTGGCGGTCGCAACGGCGCTTGAGCAGATCAAGGTCGTGGGCGATCGCTACCCGGCGCATTTGCAGAAGAACGTCAACCGCTGATTTTCCGCCCTTCAACCGGGTAACCCGGATCGGTGAAACCGTGGGTCGACGCATGGCCTGGCACCACCAGGCTGTCGACCAGCTGTTCATCCTCCGGCCCCAGCTCCAGCCCCAGCGCATCGAGGTAGCTGTCCCAATGTGCTTCGGTGCGCGGGCCGGCGATGGCCGCGCTGATCAACGGGTTTTTGAGTACCCAGGCAATCGCAAACGCCACCGACGTAGTACCGCGCTCGCTCGCACGCCGGGCGATGGCCTGCGCGATCTTCAACGACTCGGGACGCCATTCTGTCTGCTGGATACGCGTGTCACCGCGCCCTGCCCGGGTATCGGCCGGCGGCGGCGCATCCACCGGGTATTTACCGCTGAGCACACCCCGCGCGAGCGGGCTGTAAGGCACCACGCCGATCCCGTAATTGCCCGCCACCGGCAGTTGCTCGACCTCGGCGATCCGATTGACGATGTTGTACAACGGCTGGCTCACGGTCGGGCGCTGGATGCCCAGCGCATCGGCGATGCGCACCAGCTCGGCGATTTTCCAGCCATGGAAATTCGACGCGCCGTAATAGCGAATCTTGCCCTGGCGAATCAGGTCGTCAATCGCGCGCAGGCCCTCTTCCATCGGCGCATCGCTCAAGGTGCGGTGGAAATACAGGATGTCGATGCAGTCGGTGCCGAGGCGCTTCAGGCTGGCCTCGACGTTTTGCATGATCCACTTGCGCGACTGGCCCTGTTGGTTCGGACCGGCATGCGCCGACGCCGGGTAGCCGAACTTGGTCGCCAGCACCCAATCATCACGCCTGGCAGCAATGGCGCGCCCTACCACCTCTTCGGAACGCCCGGCGTGATAAGCGTCTGCCGTGTCGATGAAGTTGACGCCGGCGGCAGCGGCCTTGTCGATGATGCGCCTGCTGGTCGCTTCATCGGTCTCGCCGCCGAACATCATTGCGCCCAGGCACAAGGGCGAAATTTTCAGGGCACTGCGGCCCAGGTAGCGGTAGTTCATCATTAACCCTCACAGGCGTTTGAAAGATGAACGCAGCCTAGACCGATTCGAGTCAGCGTTTAAGCCACAAAAAAGGGATACGGTCATGAGACCGATTCATCAATGGGCTACGCCTTGTACCTCAGCGCATCCACCACCAGGGCAAGGGCCCGTGACGACTGCCGGCGGCTCGGGTAGTAGATGTGCAGGCCCGGGAAGGTTGGAAACCAGTCCTCCAGCACCCAGCACAGGCGCCCGGCGGCAACGTGTTCTGTCGCCAGATCTTGCGGCAGGTAAGCCACGCCACACCCGTCCAGCGCCGCCGCGAGCATCGGATAGGTGCCATTGAACGTCAGTTGGCCCTGCACCCGCACCTGCAGTTCGCGCTCGCCGTTGGCCAGCTCCCAGGGATAGCAACCGCCATGGGTCGGCAGCCTCAGGTTGATGCAGTTGTGCGCGGCCAGGTCGTCTGGACCCTGCGGCGCAGGGTGCGCTTGCAGGTACGCCGGCGAGGCCACCATCGCCATGCGCAGGTCGGGGCCGATGCGCACTGCAATCATGTCCTGGGCCACCTGGTTACCCAGGCGTACGCCAATGTCGTAGCGCTCGGCGACGATATCCGTCAGGCCATAGTCGGTGGTGATCTCGATGTTGATGTCGGGGTAACGCGGCATGAACGCCGACAGACGCGGCCACAACACCGAGTTCGCGGCATAGTCGGTGGCCGATATGCGCAGGGTGCCGCGGGGCGAATCGCGTAGCTCGACCACTTCCGCGAGGTCGGACTCAATCTCGTCGAAGCGCGGAGCGAGCTTGTTGAACAGCTGTTCTCCGGCTTCGGTCGGCGCCACGCTGCGCGTGGTTCGGGTCAGCAAGCGCACGCCGAGCCGGGTCTCCAGCGCACGGATGGTATGGCTCAGCGCCGACTGCGAAACACTCAGCTGAGCCGCCGCGCGGGTAAAACTGCGCTCGCGGGCGACCGCCACGAATGCCAACAAATCACCGTACCCTTCGCGCGCCATTGATGAGCCTTATGCATAAAGTGTCCGGTTCATAGCCTAGCGCATTCCCGTAGGCCACACGCAATTGATGAGCTGTGCTCATGACTTCATGCCGGTTGCGCCTCTTAATCAATCGGCGCCAGCTGCCTACCATGCACCGGGTCAACCAAGCCTTTGACCGGATGGAGTGCTCAATGAAACTGTTTACCGCCACCACCTTCGCCACCCTGCTCTGCGCCGCTGAAGTGGGCGCCGACCAAGGCCAGCCGCGGCCCGATCCAAAGCCTTCAACCGATGTGCTGGAGGCCACCCCGCAGCTCTACACGTACACCACCGAGTTGCTGTTCGGCGAAGTCTGGAAACGCACCGCGCTGATGCCGCGCGATCGCAGCCTGATCACTTTGTCTGCGCTGGTCGCCAGCGGCCAGGTCCCGCAACTCACCGGGCATATCAAGCTGGGGCTCGACAATGGCCTCACGCCGAGTGAAATCAGCGCGTTGATTACCCACCTGGCGTTCTACGCCGGCTGGCCCAACGCAATGTCCGCTGCCGGTGTCGCCAAGCAGGTCTTCAGCGAACGCAACATCTGCGCCGAGCAGATTGCGCCCCCCGCCGGCGCGCCGCTGACCCTCGATCCCGACAGCGAAGCAAAACGCCGGGCGGCCGTGGATGCAGGCGTTGGCGGCGTAGCCCCGGAATTGGCCCGCTACACCAACGATGTGTTGTTCGGCGACCTTTGGCGGCAAAGCACCCTCAGTGCCCGTGATCGCAGCCTGGTCACGGTCGCCGCGTTGATTGCCCAGGGCCAGGCGGCGCAGCTGCCGTTTCACCTGAACCGGGCGATGGACAACGGCCTGAGCCAGGCCCAGGCCGCCGAGGTGGTCACGCATCTGGCGTTCTACGTGGGTTGGCCGAAAGCAATGTCGGCGGTGCCGGTGCTCAAGGAGGTCTTCGCGTCGCGCCAGTAAGAGCCGACGCTATCTTGGCTGGTAGGTATCCGCGATCAATTTGGCCAGGGTCGCCTGATCAAATGGCTTGGGCAGTCGCGTCAACTTGGTGGTGGTGGCCAGCGGCATTTCTGCGAACCCCGAGGACAGGATAATCGGCAGCCCCGGCAGCAAACGTGTGATGTTGTCAGCCAGCTCGATGCCCGTCATTTCCGGCATGACCATGTCGGTGATGGCCAGGTCGACCACGGTCTGTTGCTCAAGCAAGGTCAGCGCCTCGTGCCCGCCTGACGCGGATACAACGCGGTGGCCGAGGTCTTCCAGCATGGCTCGGGTGCTGATCAGCACCAGTGGGTCGTCATCCACAAGCAAGATCTGCAGGCTGGGTTGAGGCACGGAGGGTGAGCGCTCAGTGCTTGAATCCACCGCCGTCGATTCCGCCTGTTGTGGGCTGGCCGGCTGCGCTACCGGCAGCCAGAGCTCCGCGGTGGTGCCCTCCCCGACGGTGCTTTTCAATACAAAACGGCCTTGGGATTGCGCCGCCAGCCCATGCACCATCGACAGTCCGAGCCCGGTGCCTTTGCCTGCACCTTTGGTGGTGAAAAACGGCTCCATGGCGCGCTGCAACGTCGCCTCGCTCATGCCCGGCCCTTTGTCGATGACCGAGATGCAGATCAGCCTGGCCGCATCCGCCGAGTGCCCTGGAAACGCCGCTTCCCGCGCCGAGATCAAAATCACCCCTTGCCCCTCCATCGCATCGCGCGCATTGATCACCAGGTTCATCACGGCCATTTCCAGCTGGCCCATGTCGACCAATACCCGGTTCAACACCAACGGGAATCGGGTTTCGACGACGATCCCGGCGCCGATCATCCGCGACAGCAGGTCCGACATGTTGCGGATCAGGTCCACCACGTCCACGGGTTGCGGGTCAAGCTCCTGGCGGCGCGCGAAGGCGAGCATGCGCTGGGTGAGCCTGGCGCCGCGCTCAGCCCCGGCAACCGCGTTCTGCAACAGCGAGAGGACCTTGGAGTCGGCAGGCACGCGCTTTTTCGCGAGTTCCAGGCTGCCGAGGATTACCATCAGCAGGTTATTGAAGTCATGGGCGATACCGCCTGTGAGCTGCCCCAACGACTCCATTTTCTGCGACTGGAACAACGCCTCGCGGGTTTCCTTGATCAGCTGCTGGGCCTGCACGCTCTCCGTCACATCGCGGGTGATCTTGGCGAACCCGATGAGTTCGCCCTGTTCATTTTTGATCGGATCGATCACCACATGCGCCACGAAACTCGTGCCGTCCTTGCGCACACGTCGCCCTTGGCCTTCGTAACGCCCCTCGCGCACCACCGTTTCCAGTGCACGCTGGGGCACGCCGCTGTGTGCGTCATCCGCCTGGAAAAACAACGAGAAATGCTTGCCGATCACTTCAGCCGGCGCATAGCCCTTGATGCGTTGGGCCCCCGCATTCCAGGTGGTGATGATACCCAGAGGGTCGAGCATATACAGCGCGTAGTCGGTAACGCCCTGCACGAGCATGCTGAACTGCCGCTCACTTTCACGCAGTGCCTGCTCTGCGGCTTTGCGCTCGGTGAGGTCGCGGGTCACCTTGGCGAAGCCGATCAGCGTGCCATCGGCCGCGCGTATCGGGTCGATGATCACCAGGGCCCAGAGCCGCGAGCCATCCTTGCGCACGCGCCAACCTTCACCCTCGAAACGCCCTGACTCTGCGGCACACTGCAGCGCCCGGGTGGGCAGGCCGGTGGCCAGGTCTTGCGGCGTATAGAACATCGAGAAATGCTTGCCCAGCACATCACTTTGCTCGTATTGCTTGATGCGCTTGGCGCCGGAGTTCCAACTGCGGATCAGGCCGTCGGTGTCCAGCATGTAGATGGCGTAGTCCACCACGGCCTCAACGAGCAGGCGATAACGGTCGTCCTGGCTAAAAGATTCAGTGGTGGGCACCGACGACATGATGAAAGCCTCGTGAACGACAGAGTGAGTTGCTTGAGTATGTCGAAAAAAAACCGCCCCATCAGGTTAAATCGAGTCTGGCTCAGATTCCCGTCGCGCGGGCGCTCAACAGCGCAGGCAGTTCGACGCGCAGCCACTCCACCCAGGTGCGCACCTTGGCGTCGAGGAACCGCCGCGACGGGTACAGCGCAAAGATGCTGCGTTCGCGCAGCCGATAATCAGGCAGCAAGCGCACCAGCGATCCGTCCTGCAAGGCCGGATGCGCGCTGAAAAACGGCAACAGGCTGATGCCCATGCCCTCCTGCGTCGCCTTGACCATGGCGTCGGCGACATTGGTTCTGAAACCGGTCCCCGGTGCAATTGTGATGTCCGTCTCTGCGCCCTGGAAGCGCCAGTCATCCTCCTGAAAGTCCTGCAGGTGCAAGCGCCGGTGTTGCAGCAACTCATGGGGGTGCGCCGGTACGCCGTGCCTGGCCAGGTAGGCCGGGGCCGCGCAGGGCACGCTGAACAGCTGCCCCAGCGTTTGGCTGACCAGCGCCGAATCTGGCAGCGCATGGGCGATGGAAATCACCACATCATGCCCTTCTTCAAGCGGGTCCGGGTTGTGCTGGGACAGGGTCAGCTCCAGCGACACGTCGGGGTAGCGCTCGCAGTAGCGCGCAATCAGCGGCGTGATCAGCACGCCCAGGCCGCTCATGCAATGCACGCGCAAACGGCCGCGCGGGTTGAGGTGGGCGCCGCTGGCTTCGGCGCTGGCCTCCCTGACGTCGTCGAGGATACCCCGGCAACGCAGCAGAAAACGCTCGCCCGACTCGGTCAGGTTCAGGCGCCGGGTGGTGCGCTGCAAGAGGCGCGTCTGCAGGTGTTGCTCCAGGTCGGCAATCAACCGCGAGACCTGCGCGCCAGACAGATTCAATACGTCCGCCGCCCCCGCAAAGCTGCCGCTGTCGACGACCTGGGCAAATACCCGCATCCCGTTGAGCAAATCCATCAGTGCGGCTCCTTGATTACTACGTGATGCGTACGAGTCATTTACCGGTTCCCGGCTTTAACGCCACGCTGCAGCCACTACACTGCAAGCTACTGACAGAGGGCTACAGCATGAACATCAAATGTCTCAGTCTTATCCTGCTGTTCACCGCCACCGGCGCATTCGCCGCCGATGGCAATGACAGCCCGGCGCTGGACATCCAGCAGATTATTTCCAGCAGCCCCACGCCCGGCAGTTGCCAGGTGGAACCGGCGACCCTGGTGTATCTGGACAGCCAGGGCGTCAGTCACACCGTCAATTACACGGTGATGGGCACCTGCCAGGGCGGAGTTTAAAGCAGCTTCCAGGTGTAACTGAGGATCAGCCGGTTCTCATCGATATCACTGCGGTAGTTGGAGCGCGCCATCACATTGCGCAGGCGAATACCCAGGCCGCTCAAGGGCCCAGTTTGCAAGGCGTAACCGATGTCGAGGTCGCGCTCGCGGTCCTTGCCCTCGTAGCCTGCCCCGGTAGTGACGTTGTTGCCGGTGATATAGCGCACGGTGGTGGTCAGCCCTGGAATGCCCAGCGCCAAAAAGTCGTAGTCGTAGCGCACTTGCCAGGAGCGTTCGTCGGTGTAGGCGAACTCGTAGGTGGGCACCTCGTTGCCCAGCGGCGTGATATTCGCAAACACCCGTGGGAAGGCACTGTCGCCATACATCGCCTGGTAACCGAGGTAGAACGTATGGCCACCGCGCTTGGCCGACAGCAGCGAGAAAAACGCCTGGTTGTCGATTTTGCCGACCAACTGGTCGCCGTCTTCCCGTGCATCGTAGTAACCGAGGTTAGCGCCCAGCACCCACGGTCCGATGGGCTGGCTGTGCTTGAGGCCGACAAAGCCCTGGGCATAGATATCCTTCAACTGGCCGTGCCAGAGGCTGAGGCTGGTGCGGTTGCCATTGAAGGCGTAATCGCCGCCGACATAGTTGAACGCATCACTTTCGGCGCCACGCTGCGGCACATGGCCGAGCATGGCGATCATCTTCTCGTCACCGGCCTCGTTGCGCAGGCGGGTGGTGGTCAGGTGCCCGGCCTGCAGCGTAAGGCCGCTGATTTCGCTGGAGCTGAGGCTCAGCCCCTGGTAACTCGGCGGTAACAGGCGGATGTCGCTGAACGCTAGCACCGGCAGGTTGGGCTGCAACTCACCGACCTTCAGCTCGGTCTTGGATACTTTCGTTTTCAGGGTCAGGCCCAGGCGGCTGTAGTTATCGGCGGCACGCCCATCGTCCTTGACCGGCAGCAAGCCGGTGTTGGCACGATCCGGGCTGCTGTCGAGCTTGAGGCCCAGGGTGCCCAGCGCATCCAGGCCAAAGCCCACGGGGCCTGGGGTGTAGCCGGACTTGTAGGTGAGGATAAAGCCCTGGCCCCACTCCTCTGCTTTCGATTGCCGGTTGGCGCCGACGATGTCGGAAAAGTCGCGGCTGAAGTAATAATTGCGCGCCTGCAAGGTCGCCGTGGAGCCTTCGAAGAAACCGCCCTCGTCAGCCGTCGCCGCAAGGGGCACGCCCAACAGGGCGAGCCAGATCCGTTGTGTGTTCATGTCGTTGCTCTTAGTTATTGTTATCGACGGTTTGGCCATTCACAGCGCCTGGGCGGCCGGCAAGGCAATGCGCGTGCGCCGCTCATTCAGGGCGAACACCGTCATCGCCACGGCCGCAACGGCACCGGGGATGGCGAAGGCGATGAAGTTCAGTTGCAGCGGCAGCTCGATGGCCATCAGCGCACCGCCCAGCAACGGGCCGACGATGGCGCCATTGCGGCCGATACCGGAGGCCCAGCCCAGGCCGGTGGCACGCATCGACAGGCCATACAGCTGCGCCGCCCCCGCATACAACAGGATCTGCGTGCCGATGGTGGTTGCCCCCGCGACGAAAATCAGCAGGTACAACACCGGCATCGGGCTGTTGATTCCGAGCAGGCTGATGGATACAACGCCGGCGATGAAAAAGCCGATCGTCACGGTCACCAGGTTCATCCGATCGCCCAAACGGCCGCCAATCAGCGCGCCGGCCATGCCGCCGAGGTTCAGCGCAATCAGGAATGACAGGCTCGACCCCAGGCTATAACCCGCCCCGGCCATCAGCTTGGGCAGCCATGAGCTCAACGCATAGACCATCAGCAGGCAGCAGAAAAACGCGACCCAGATCATCGCTGTGCGCACCGCCAGGCCATGGCGGAACAACTCCACCACCGAGGCGCCCTTGCCTTTGTCGTCCGCGATCACCAGCTCATCCTCGGCAGTGATCAGCGTGCCTGGCGACAGCCGCGTCAGCAGCTCCCGGGCCTGTTCGGTGCGGCCCTGGCGGATCAGAAAGCCGATGGATTCAGGCAGCCAGATCACAATCAGCGGCAACAGCAACAGCGGGATGACCGCGACGAAGAACATCGACTGCCAGCCATAGTTGGGCAGCATGAAAATCCCCACGCTGGCCGCGAGCATGCCGCCCAGGGAATAGCCGCTGAACATGAACGCCATCAAGGTGCTGCGAAATTTCTTCGGCGCGTATTCATTGATCAGCGCGGCCGCATTGGGCATCAACCCGCCACAGCCGAGGCCGGCGATAAACCGGCAGATCCCAAACTCGGTCGGGCTGCTGGCAAAGCCGTTGACCACCGTGGCGATGCTGAACAACGCAAAGCAGAACACGATGCCCTTCTTGCGCCCGAAGCGGTCGGCCAGGGTGCCGAAGAGCAGCGCGCCGAACATCATGCCGAACAGCGCATAACTGCCCAGGGCGCCGGCCTGCAGGGGGGTCAGGCCCCACTCGCGCATGATCGACGGCAGGACCACGCCGTAGATAAACAAGTCATAGCCGTCAAAGATCAACAGCAAGGCGCACAAGCTGACGATCAGCCAGTGGAAACGGTTGAACGGGGCATTGTCGATAATCGAATGGACATCATGGGTACGCATGGCAGTGCTCTCTTTATTGTTGTTGTGAGTCAGTGTCTGCAGGTCAAACAGCAATCAGCCGAGGTCGCCACCGCCTACCGGCAAGGTCACGCCGGTGATGTAGGACGCCTCATCAGAGGCCAGGAACAGGATGGCGGCGGCTTGTTCATCGATGCTGCCGTAACGTTTCATCAGGCTGCTGTCGAGGGTCTGGTCGACGATCTGCTGATACCACACGCGTTCCTGCTCGCTCTGTGGCTGGCTGTTGCGCGGGATGCGCCGTGGCGGCGCCTCGGTGCCGCCGGGTGCGGTGGCGTT
>NZ_JBAWDE010000178.1:0-6687 GCF_049590575.1 Pseudomonas sp. | reverse complement strand
AGTCAGTTATGTGTTGGGTTTACGATCACCGTGCAGGTGATGCCTGCGGCCAACAGCACGCCTTCCGGCACTTCATCAATGTGAATCCGCACCGGCACGCGCTGGGCCAGGCGCACCCAGTTGAAAGTCGGATTCACATCGGCGATCAGTTCGCGGCTCTCGGGGTTGTCGCGGTCGTAGATGCCACGCGAGATGCTTTCCACATGGCCCTTGAGGGTCTCGCCGCTCATCAACTGCATATCGGCTGTGTCACCGACGTTGACGTGGGGCAACTTGGTTTCTTCGAAGAAGCCATAGACCCAGAATGAATTCATGTCGACCACGGCCATCTTCGCCTCGCCGATGCGCGCATAGTCGCCACGGTGCACATTGAGGTTGGTGACGTAGCCGTCCACCGCCGCCACCACGTGAGTGCGTTTCAAATTCAGCTCAGCCGCTTCCAGTTGCGCCAGCGCGTGCTGGTAATCGGCCAGGGCCGAGTCGGCAATGTTGCTGGCGTCGTCGCGGTTTTCCCTGGAAATCACCAGGGCGTCGAGGTCGGCGCGGCGGTGGGCGTTGACCTTGCGCATCTCCCACGTGGCTTTGCGCGACGCCACCAGCGACTGCGCCTGCTTGACCGCGATGCGGTAGTGCTCGGGGTCGATCTGCATCAGCAGGTCGCCCTTTTTCACCAACTGGTTGTCATGCACCGGTACGTCGACCACTTCGCCGGTGACGTCGGCCGCCACGTTGATGATGTCGGCACGCACACGGCCGTCGCGAGTCCACGGCGTTTGCATGTAATGCACCCACAACGTGCGGCCAATCCAGATCGCCAAAGCCAGTACCAGCAAGGTCGCGAGCAGGCTGAAAAACTTTTTCATCGGGGCATTCTCAACGGTAGACGGTCAGCGCCAGGGCGCCGAACAAGCAAACGAACAGGCTCAGGCGCAGCAACGCCGGGTGCCAGAAAAACCGGTACAGGTCGAACCCGGCCAGGAAGCGGTCCAGCGCCCAGGCCAGCCCTGCCGCGATCAGGAACATCAGGGTCATGGTCGGCATGTAGACGCCGTGGAAGGCGATTTCACGGGGCATGCGGGGCTCCTTTCAGGGCCGCGAGGGGCGATTGCGGGTCGAGCAGCGAGGTACGGATGAAGTGCAGGTAGCTCTTCACTCGGCGCAAGGCCGAGGTGTCGAAGTGCGGGGCGAAGGGTTCGTCGGTGGCCTGCACGCGGCTGATCGCATGGTCGACGGCGATCAGGCCGCGCTCCAGGTTGCTCGCACTCGGCTGCAGGAACAGCCGCACCAGCGAGCGGCCCATCACGCGGATCGCCTGGCGCCATGGCTGCGACTCGGCATACGCCGGGTGCACCGGCAAGATCGCCTGCTCTTTGCGCAGCTCGATGATCGCGTGGCCGACTTCCAGCACCACGAACATCCAGCGCAGCAAGTCGCGTTGCACCTGCGGCTGGCCGACCGCAAGGCCGTAGGCCTGGTGCAGCAGGTCGCGGGTGCGGCTTTCAAAACTCGAGGCCAGGCCTTTGAGCTTACCGCTGATCGCGTACACCACTTGCTCGCGCAGGTCCTGTTCCAGGCGGCGCCATAGCCAGCGGCTGTTGGGCGGCAGGATGATCGCCCCCGCCGCCGCGCACACCAGCATGCCGATGACCATGGCGATGTAGTCATTGATGAAGGTGTAGGGGTTGTAGACCGTGAGGTTGTCCGGCACCGAGCCGGTGCTGAAGAAAATCAGCAGGCCCACGCCAACCCCCGCGTATTGCGGGCGGGAAGCGAGGAAAGATCCGAAGATAATCACCGGGGCGAGCATCACGCACAGCAGCGGGAAGCCGTCGATCCACGGGAACACGAAGAACATTTCAACAAACCCCACCAATGCGCCGATCAAGGTGCCGCAGGCCATCTGGAACGCCATGCGTTTCGGGTTGGGCGTGGCGGCAGACAAGCCGACGGTGGCCGCCGCAATCAGGGTCATGGTCGCGCCGCTCGGCCACGCGGTGGCCACCCAATAGCTGCTGAGCACGATCAGGATGAACGACGCGCGAATCCCCGACGCGGCGCAGGCCAGCCAGTTGGTTTTGGGGATAAAGGTTTCGTCCCACTGCTCGCGCGCATGGCTGTGATCGGCCAGGGAGGCGTGGGTCTGCGCGTAGTTGTGCAGGTCGTCGACGAAGCGGTAGAGCAGCTCGTAGGCGGTATGAAAATCCAGCTGCTCGGCTTCGCTCGGGTCGCCCTGCTGAAAGCCCGCGCGCAGGCTGCGCACCTTGGCGGGCAGGCCGTCCTTGTAGGCGCTCAGTTGGTTGACCAGGCGCGCGGCGTCGGGGCTGGTGAGGGCGCGGCCGGAGAAACCGTCGAGAAGCTCAGCCAGGTCCTGCAAACCCGGTTTGATCGCCGCGACCACGTGATCCGCCGCATCGGTGCGCAGGCGTTCGAGCAACTGGTGCAAGGCGTTGAAGCGCGTGGTGATGCTCATGAATTCGCTGTTGAGGCGACTCAGCCGGCCATTGCGCCGACGCATGTGCGGGTCTTCAAACACAGTGATGCTGCGCAGCCCTTCCAGGCCTACGGCTTCGGCGATAAAACGCACATTGCTGGCCTCGAAACCCTCGCGTTGGCTGCGCCCGCGCAGGCCGTCGGTAACGAACAATGCGAACACGCCAAAGCGCTGGTACAGGGCGTTGCGCATCGCGGCGCTGCTGGTCTGCGGCAGGATCGCGGCGCTGACCAAGGTGGAACACAGAATCCCCAGGGAAATTTCCAGCACGCGCCACACCGCCGCCATAAACGCGCCATCCGGATGCGCCAGGGCGGGCAGGCCGACCATCGCCGCCGTATAACCCGCCAGCACAAACCCATAGGCGCGAAAGTTGCGGTTGCGCGTGGCGCCAGCCGTGCAGATACCCACCCAGATCGCCAGCGCGCCGAGGAACAGCTCGGTGTTCTGCGCAAACAAGGCGATCAAAAAAACCATCACCGCCGAGCCGGCCAGGGTGCCGAGGAAACGGTAAAAACTCTTGGCGAACACCTGGCCGCTCTGCGGTTGCATCACGATAAACACGGTGATCATCGCGGTGCGCGGTTGCGGCAATTCCAGGCGCATCGCCAGCCATAGCGTGAGGAACGCGGCGATCAGCACTTTGAAGATGTAGACCCAGGTCACGCCATCACTGCGCGCCCAGTCGAAAAAGCCACGGCGCCACTCAAGGGAATGCAGCCAGCGCAGCGGTGCAGGCAAGGGAGTCATTGCAATCCACTCAGTGATCAAACACGGCGAGCGCCGCGGGGGTCTTGCTCGGGAGGGTCTTGGCAGGCTGGGGCACGTCGTTGCCGGCACCGAGGCCGCCGCCCAGGGCTGTCACCAGTTCGGCGTGGGCACTCAGGCGCGCGGCCTGCACCTGTTGCTCGACCTGCTGCTGGCGGAACAGCAGGGTCTGGGCGTTCAGCACGTTCAGGTAATCGGTGAGGCCGCGCTGGTAGGCGATCATTGCGATGTCATAGGTTTTTTGCGCCGAGGCCACCGACTGCGCGGCGAAGCCCGCTTGCTTGTCCATGGACTCGCGGCGGATCAACTGGTCGCTGATGCCCTTGAGCGCATTCACCAGGGTCTGGTTGTACTTGGCCACGGCGATGTCATAGCCGGCGCTGGCTTCGCCCAACTCGGAACGCAAGCGGCCGCCGTCGAAGATCGGCAAGGTGATCGCCGGGCCAACGGTGTAGTTGAATTTCTTGCCGGCCAGAAACTCCAGCATGCCGCCACCGGTGGCCATATAGCCGAGGCTGCCGACCAGGTCGACGTTGGGGTAGAAGCCCGCATGCGCCAAGTCGATGCCCCGCGCCTGGGCCGCGACTTGCCAGCGGCTGGCGACCACGTCAGGGCGTTGGCCGAGCAATTGCGCAGGCAGGCGGGAGGGCAATTTCAAGGGGGCGGCGAGGGTCAGCGTGGGCCGTTGCAGTTGCGCGCCCTCCCCCGGTCCCTTGCCGGCCAACGCCGCCAATTGGTTACGGCTCAGGGCGATTTCTTCGTCCAGCGCGTCCAACTGACGGTGGGTTTCCGGCAGCGGGGTTTGGGCCTGGCTTACGTCGAAGTGCGTGCCGATCCCGGCGTCCAGGCGCTTATTGGCCAGGTCGAGGATCTGCTGTTGCTGGGCCAGGGTCGCGGCGACGATATCGCGGTTGGCGTAATGCAACGACAACTGGATATAGGCGCGCACCACGTTGTTCTGCAATTCGAGCTGCGCCTGGCGCGCTTCGGCGGCGCTCATGTGCGCCAGGTCGACGGCCCGTTCGCTGGCGTTGCTTTCGCGGCCCCACAGGTCGAGGGCGTAGCTCAGGCCCAGGGACGAATTGTTGTCCCAGGTGGTGGAACCGCTCAACTCGCCCGGGCCATAGAACTGATCCTTCGGCCAGTTGTGGCGCTTGAGCGTGGTGTCACTGTTGATCTGCAGCGACTCGGCCGACTCGGTTATGCCGGCCATGGCCCGCGCCTCACGCACTCGCGCGGCGGCCATGGCCAGGCTCGGGCTGTTTTGCGTGGCGAGGTCGACCCAGTGGTTGAGCTGCGGGTCGCCGTAGGCCTGCCACCATTGCGCGGTGGGCCAATGGGCGTCCTCGGTGGCGCTCTGGATTGCCTGGTCGGTGGCCAGGTGATTGGCGTTGAGGGCCTGGCCTTGGGGGGCGATTCCTCCGGTTCCGATGCAGCCGCTGATTGCTAACGATAAGGCCAAAACACTGAGAGTCTTAAGCTCTCTGCTGATGCGACGCGGCACTGCTGCGAATTCCTGAGGTGGTGATGCACGGTAGGTGGCGCAATTCTAGGGGGCGGCATGGAGGACGATAAGCTGGCATTCCTGTGAATCTTTGTTACCGTTCAAGCGATAATCCGTTGGTAGGGATCACTGGACGGCGTAACTTTCTGTCACAATTTGTTATCTCCCCTGAGAACATTCCATGGACACTTTGCAAAACATGCGCGCCTTCAGTTGCGTGGCCGAAGCCGGCAGCTTCACCGCCGCCGCCGTGCAACTGGACACCACCACTGCCAACGTCTCGCGCGCGGTCTCCAACCTGGAGGCCCATCTGCAAACCCGCTTGCTCAACCGCACCACCCGCCGCATCGCGCTGACCGAAGCCGGCAAGCGCTACTTGCTGCGCTGCGAACAGATCCTCGCCTATGTCGAGGAAGCCGAGGCCGAAGCCAGCGACGCCCACGCGCGCCCGGCGGGGCAGTTGAAAGTGCACACCATGACCGGTATCGGCCAGCATTTCGTCATCGACGCGATTGCCCGCTACCGCCGCACCCACCCCGACGTGACCTTCGACCTGACCCTGGCCAACCGCGTGCCGGACCTGCTGGATGAGGGTTACGACGTGTCGATCGTGCTGGCCAGCGAGCTGCCGGATTCGGGGTTTGTCTCGCAGCGGCTGGGGATTACCTACAGCATTGCGTGTGCCTCGCCGGATTACGTCAAGGCCAAGGGGTGTGCGCAGCGTCCTCAGGATTTGCTTAACCATGCGTGTTTGCGGCTGGTGAGTCCGGTGATCCAATTGGACAAATGGACCTTCAATGGGCCTGAAGGCCAGGAAAGTGTGGCGATCAATTCCTCGCCGTTCCTGGTGAATTCGGCGGATGCGATGAAGACTGCGATTACCAGTGGGATGGGGGTCGGGTTGTTGCCGGTGTATGCGGCTATCGAGGGGTTGCGTAATGGGACGTTGGTGCGGGTGATGCCTAACTACCGGTCTCAGGAGCTGAATTTGTATGCTATCTACCCGTCGCGGCAGTATCTGGATGCGAAGATCAAGACGTGGGTGGAGTATTTGCGCGGGTCGTTGCCGGAGATTATGGCGGCGCATCAGGCGGAGTTGGTGGCTTATGAGTTGAGTGGGAGTCTTAGTGGGGCTCGGTTGGCGAACTGAGTTGGTTGGTTGGTTGGTTGAGTACATATCCGTTGCTGCGGTAACGGCTGATATTGGTTCCGCTCTTACAGCGGGTCACTTTTGAAAAGAGCCCAAAAGTAACCAAAAGGCTCTTGCCCCAACACTCGGCACCTCGCCTAGGCTCGGTGTGCCCTCACTCCGGCTTGAATCCGTGGGCCGCCGCCATGGGCCATCCTTGGCCCATCGCGGCTAACCCGGCGTCCTGCCGGGTTACCCACGGATTCAAGCCTGCGTTCGGCCAGCGTGTTTGACGGGGCGCCGAAGATCAAGATCAAAAGCAAGAGCACGGCGGCCTAGTAGCCGACCTGAGTGGTTGAAGCAGATCAAGAGCGCAGAGCGAAAGCAGATCTACAGCACATGCAAAGCTGCTTTTCTGTGGGAGCTGGCTTGCCTGCGAAGGCATCAACTGGTTGCCACTGATAAACGAAGCTGCCCGCATCACCGACACGTAACTGCCTTTGATCCAACCACTCAGGTCGGCTTTCAGGCCGCCGTGCTCTAGATTTTGATCTTGATGTTGATCTTGGGCGCCCCGTTAACCACGCTGGCCGAAAACAGGTAGTACGGAGCGGGTAAACCGGCAGGACGCCGGTTTAGCCGCGACGGGGCAGGGACGGCCCGTCGCGGCGGCCCGCTTCGTGCTGCCTGTTTTCGGGCACACCGAGCGTGAGCGAGGTGCCGAGTGGTGGGGCAAGAGCCTTTTGGTTACTTTTGGGCTCCTTTCAAAAGTGACTCGCCGTAAGGGCGAAACCA
>NZ_JBAWDE010000177.1:0-3831 GCF_049590575.1 Pseudomonas sp. | reverse complement strand
GGCCATCGCATCAAAGCCGAACCCGGCAACGCTGGCGGTGTGGCTGCCCGCGTGCAGGTCGAAGGCCCGGCAGTGCCAGTCGACCAGGTTGGCCACGGTGTGGTGCTCGACCATCACGCCCTTGGGCAAGCCGGTGGAGCCGGAGGTGTAGATCACGTACGCGAGGTGCGCGGGGCTGACCGGCACACCGGGGTTGCTGCCCGGGTGCAGGGTCGGATGGCCGAGCACGATCACCGGCACGTCCAGCCCAGGCAAACGGGGCAGCAGGTCCTGTTGCGTCAGCACCACCACCGGCGCGCTGTCCTGCAGCAGGTAATGCAGGCGCTCGGCGGGATGCGCCGGGTCGATCGGCACATAGCAGGCGCCGGACTTGAGGATCGCCAGCAACCCCACCAACGTGTCCAGGCCGCGCCGCGCCAGGATCGCCACCCGGTCATCCGCCTGCACGCCCCGCTCGATCAAGTGATGGGCCAGCGCATTCGCCTGCCGGTTGAGCTGGGCGTAGGTCAGCTGCTGGCCCTGCTGCACGGCGGCCACGGCGTGTGGCGTACGGGCCGCCTGGACTTCGATTCGGGCATGCAGGGTGTGCGGTTCGGCGGTGGGCTGGGCGGTGGCGTTCCAGGCTTGCAACTGGGTGTATTCGGCAGGCCTGATCAATGAAAACGCGCCAACCTCGCGTGCCGTGTCCTCCAGGCCCTGTTCCAGCAGCCAGGTAAAACCCTGCGCCAGTGCCTGCACGTCGGCGCGCTGGAAGTACGCCTGGTTGTATACGCAATGCAGGCTCGCGCTGGCCTGGTGCAAGTTGCTGCGCAAGTGGAAAGCGATCGGCAACGGTTCATGGTGGTTGGAGACTTTGATCGCGCGAGCCTGCACTTGGCCGAAGCGCAGGTCATGGTCGTCCTGTTCAAAGGATACCGACAAGTCGAACAGCTGGCTGCGATCAGTGCGGCGCAGGCCCAGCTCGCGGTTCATCTCGCTCAAGGGAAAACGCTGGTGGCGAAAATCCTGCTTGAGCTGGTCACGGATGCCGCGCACCAACGCGCCAAAGGGCAATTGTTCGCTGAACTGCAAACGCACCGCGCTGACCTGGGCAAACGACCCGACCGTAGCCCGAAACGCCGCATTGGACCGGTTGAGAATCGGCACCCCGACCACCCATTCATCACGCTGGTGCGTGCGGGTGAAGTACACATACATCGCCGCCAGCAACACATGGAACGCCGACGCCTGGTACCGGTTGGCCACGTGCTCCATGCGGTCGAGCAGCGCCACCGCAAACGGCTCGACCAGCGTGCAGCTCGACAACCGCGCGCTGTGCCGAGGCACCAGCAATGGCTCGGGCAGCGCTTGGTATTTGTCCAGCCAATAACTGCGATCGCGGGCGTAGCGCGCGGATTGCTGGTAGTGCTGGTCGGCATCGATAAAGTCGATATACGACGCGGCAGGCGCTTCCGTTGGCCGACCTTGTTCCAGCGCGCTGTACAGCTGCGCCAGGGATTGCAGCATCTGCCCGAACCCCCAACCGTCGAGGATCAGGTGGTGGGCCTGGGTGCCGAGGCGGTAATGGTTGGCGCCGAGCTTGACCAGGAAAAACCGGAACAATGGCGCGCCTTCCATCGCATAGGGCCGGGCCATTTGCGCCTGCATCAGGGCCTGGGCCGCAGCCTGTGGATCGGCCTGCGCAGAAAAGTCGTGGACTGGCAGCTCCACCGCCAACGCAGTGGCGAACGTCTGGCGCGGCAAGCCGTTGGCATCGCTGTGCAGCTGGATGCGCAATGCATCGTGCCTGGCCACCAGTTGCTCGAGCGCACGCTGGATCAACTCAGGCGCCACCGCCCCGGCGAAATCGACGTAACCGCCAATGTTGTACAACGGCGAATCGCCCGCGCGCAGTTGGTCGAGCCAGATGTCCTGTTGGGCGGCGGTGAGGGGGAAGCTGGGAGAATGCTTCATAAGATCCTTCTCATGGGTGTCAGGCACTGGCCGCTAAGGGACGGCGAAATGGCCGGATTTGAGCATGCGGGCCGCAGTCGCTCTGACACCCGAAACCCGGACACCCGAAGGCCGCGCAACCGGCTTGGCTGATGGTTCATTGCTGAAACGATTAAAGGGCTGTAGGAAATTGGCTATATCTGGCCGATGTCAGTTTCTCATGACAGCGTTTTGAAAAATATAAATTACTTATATATCAATCAGTTAGTTAGCACTAAAGATGCTTTTGGGTTTTTCGTCGTCGGTTTCTTGCGTCGGAAACGTCGAATTAATGACGACGTTTTTATGGCACGTTGTGTCCCTCGTTTCTGCTACATACGTAGGACAAATCCCCGGGCTAAATACGCTCTCGAGTGCCGACTCTGCTTCATGAGGAACGGATCGCCCCCGCAGACGCCCAGGGAGTTCGTGACGGTTTTCGACATCAAGGATGAGATGGCTATGAGTTTGACCCACAGTATTGCCAACGCCCCAGGCACGCATTTTTACGCGGAAATGGGCGAGTTGATTGCCAACAGCGGCCACGCGGATTTTGCCGCGCACATGCTGCACCTGGTGGACAAATGGGTGCCAATCCACCTGGTAGACCTCAGCGAGTGGACCCTGGACGAGCTGCGCGACCGGGTGCTCGATATCAAGCTGCTCGGCACCGCCGGGCAGAAGCGGGACCTGCCGCCCCCCCTGGCGCTGAACTCGATGGACGACCATCCGTTGCTGCGCGACATGCTCGGCATGCAGGACCCGCTGCTGATCCAGCTCAAGGCCAAGGCCAACAGTGCGCACCCGCGTGGCACTTCGCACCAATGCAACCTGGTGTCGCGCCAGGGCAACCGGCGCTGTGTGATTTCGCTCTACCGGCCGCCCACCCAACGCGGGTTTTCCCTGGCCGAGCTGTCATTCCTGAAAAGCCTGTCGGACACCCTGCTGCCACTGATCGAGTGCCACGCCCAGAGCCTGCGCCAGGCCACACACGCCCAGGCTGAACCGGCCCACACCCTGCTGGAGCAATCGCAATTGCAACGTGAGTTCTACAAGCGCCTGTCCCTGGGTGAAATCACCCTGTCGGCGCGCGAGCAGGAGGTGTGCCTCGGCCTGTTGACCGGCGGCACGGTGCCGCAAATGGCGGAAAAACTCAGCGTGAAAAACAGCTCCATCGAAACCTACCTCAAACGCGCCGCCGCCAAACTGGGCGTGAGCGGTCGGCATGGCCTGGCCAAATGGATGGTTGGCGCGTGATGAACAAAACCACGCTCACCAGCCTCGGCATGGCCTGCCTGCTGGGCGGTTGCTCGCTGATCCCCGAGTACCAGCGGCCCGAGGCACCCGTACCCGCGCAGTTTCCGCACACCGGGGTGTACCGGCTGGCGCAGGCCGGCAGCGTTACGCCGGCCTCGGACTGGCAAGGCCTGTTCCACGACCCGGCGTTGCAGCAGTTGATCGGCTCCGCGCTGGCAAATAACCGTGACCTGCGCGTGGCGGCGCTGAACGTCGAGGCGTTCCAGGCGCAGTACCGCATCCAGCGCGCCGACCTGTTCCCGGCGGTGTCCGCCAACGGCGCCGGCAAGCGCCAGAAGTTGCCGGGCGAGGTGACCGGCACGGGCAAGTCCGCGATCACCTCCAGCTATTCCGCGACCTTGGGCCTCAGCGCCTATGAACTGGACTTGTTCGGCCGCGTGCGCAGCCTCAGCGAACAAGCGATGCTCACCTACCTGGGCACCGAAGAGGCCCGGCGCAGCGCGCAGTTGAGCCTGGTGGCGAATGTCGCCAACGCCTACCTGACCTGGCGCGCCGACCAGGAACTGCTGGCCCTCGCCCAGCAGACCCTGGGCGCCGACGACC
>NZ_JBAWDE010000176.1:0-30849 GCF_049590575.1 Pseudomonas sp. | reverse complement strand
GGCTGGCACCACTGCCCACCACCAGGCCGGCCAGGATCGGCAGCATCGGCAATGAACACGGGGCAAACGCCAGCAGCAGGCCCAGGCCAAAGAACACCAGCAGGCTCCAGCCCAGGCTGCGTTGTTGCAGGCCGCTGGCCAGGCTCTGGTCCTGGGCCTCGGCGGTTGCCGCGACGGCCGGGTTGCCGCCCAGGTCCACGGTAATCGATTGCGGTGGGTAGCACAGGCCGGCATCGGCGCAGCCCTGCCAGCCCAGCTTGACCTGGCCGGTGGCGCCGGCGGGGATCTTCACCTCCAGGCCCTGGCGATACACCTCTTGCTCGCCGAAGAATTCGTCGCTGTGGGCCTCGCCTTGCGGCAGCGACGGTTTTTCCGCCAAACCATCAAACTTCATGCGTTGCTTGTAGAGGTAATAACCGTCGGCGATCTGCCAGAACAGCTGAGTCTCGCCACTTTCAAGGCGCTCGGAGGTAAAGGTAAAGGCCTTGGCCACCGGGAGAAAATCGGGTTTGGTCTCGAAAGGGTTGCCAGGCGCGGCCTGGGCGAATCCCGCGAACATTACCAATAAAAAGGTAAACAGATGCCGCATGGTCAAGCCTTAGTTCGATGCAAGTAGGCACACAATGTGTGGCGTTGATTAACCGATGATTAACCAGGCGCTATTCTAAAGTGAAGGCAAGGCCTGAGTGCGGTTCTTTTCACGGCATAATCTGCGCTTAATCCGCGGCACCTTTAATTCCGGCATCTTTCATGAAGGGTTCACCATGCACGTACTGGTCTGTGAAGACGACGAACTGATCGCCAGCGGCATCGTAGCCGGCCTCGGCGCGCAGGGCTTTACGGTCGAGCGCGTGGCGACGGCCGCTGCCGCACGGGCCATGCTCAAGGCGGCCACGTTCGACATCATGGTGCTCGACCTCGGCTTGCCCGATGAAGACGGTCTCAAGCTGCTGCAGCAACAGCGCAGCCAGGGCCTGGAAATCCCGGTGCTGATCCTCACCGCGCGGGACTCGGTGACCAACCGCGTCGACGGCCTGCAAGCCGGTGCCGACGATTACCTGCTCAAGCCTTTCGACCTGCGCGAACTCGCCGCCCGCCTGCAAACCCTGTTGCGGCGCATGGCCGGGCGCAGCGTCAACCTGATCGAACATGGCCGCCTGACCTACGACCCGAGCAGCCGCGAGACATTCCTCGGCGGCCAGCCGGTCGACCTGTCGCGTCGTGAGCAGGCGCTGTTGCAGGCGCTGCTGCACAACAAGGGCCGCGTGCTGTCCAGCGAGCAACTCAAGGACAGCGTCTACGGCTTCGGCGACGAACTGGAAAGCAACGCGCTCAACGTGCATATCCACCACCTGCGGCGCAAATTGGGTAACGGCATCGTTGAAACCGTGCGCGGCCTCGGCTACCGCCTGGGGCCTGCGGATGCCGGCCCGGCAGCTGAGGGAGAGGCGGCTTCGTGAAAAGCCTGCGCCTGCGCCTGACGTTCAAGCTGGGCGCCGCTTTTGTGGTGATCTGGGCCCTGGCGGCGGCCTGGATGCTCAATGATCTGCGCAACCAGATGATGTTCTCCCTCGACCAGCGCCTGGTGGCGTCCGCGCGCATGGTGGCCGGGTTGACCGAACAGATGCCGGGCCTCGCCAGCGTGAGCGGCGGCACGCAGTTGCGTACCGACCAGCTGAATGTACCGGACGGCATGGCCTGCCAGGTCAGCTCGTTGCGCGGGGAAATCCTGGCGCGCAGCCACACCACGCCGGATGAGGGGCTGGAGTCGCGCAAGAGCGGCTTTCGCGACCAGATCATCGATGGCGTGGGTTGGCGCAGTTTCACCCTGTCCCGTGGCGACCTGCTGATCACCACCGCTGACCGCCAGGTGGAGCGCGAGGCGTTGAACCTGTCGATCCTGCTGGCGGCGTCGGTGCCGGTGGGCGTGGCCCTGCTGGGGTGTCTCTGGTTGCTGTGGCTGGGTATCGGTCAGAGCCTGCTGCCCCTCAACCGCATGCGTGATGCGCTGATGCGCCGCAGTGCCGATTCCCTCGAACCGTTGCAGATTCACCCGTTGCCCAGCGAACTCAAGCCGCTGCTCGACACCCAGAACCAATTGTTCCAGCGCATCGCCAAGACCATCGAACGCGAGCGGCGCCTCACCGGTGACGCCGCTCACGAACTGCGCAGCCCGCTGACGGCGATCAAGACCCACCTGCAAGTGGCACGCATGACCGAGGGCGCAGCGCGCGACCAGTCCCTGGCGCACGCCGAGGAGGGCGCCGACCGCCTGCACCGCACCCTGGAGCAACTGCTGTTGCTGGCGCGTGTGGAAGGCAGCCTGTCGTTCGACGATGGCCTGCAATCGAGCGCCGAACACGTCGCGCGTCTGGCGGTACAGGATGCAAATGCCGGCGATAACCGGCGCATTGACTTGATCCTGGCGGATAACCTCAGTGAAACCCCGGTGGAAATGCCGGTAGCCCTGGCGGTTGCCGCGCTGCGCAACCTGTTGGATAACGCCTTGCGCCACACTCCGGGCGACACGCGCGTGGAACTGAGTGTGTTTACCGCCGCCGACAATGTGGTGTTCCGCGTGCGCGACCATGGCAAGCAGATTGCTGCCGAAGACCTGCAATACCTGACCCAACGCTTCTGGCGCAATGGCAGCAGCGAAGGCTGTGGCCTGGGCCTGGCGATTGTGCAGGCGATTGTGCAGCGCTGTTCCTGCTCACTGAAGTTCGACAGCCTGCCGGATGGTTTGCGGGTCGACCTGGGTATGCCCTTGCGTCGTTGATCGTTTTTTTCAGGTGCCAAATAGTTACCGCCCTCGTGAAGTTCAACCCTTCAGGATGGCGGTAATTTTTTTGCGCTTGAACGGGCTGAAAGACTCGGCCTGTATTGAAAAGGACGGTTCTTATGTTGGTTATTGATACAAGTTTCCCGGCCAGGGATTTCAACGAACGTAACGGCGAGCCCGTGGGGCAGGTGATCCTGCATTACACGGCGGCGCCTTTCGCGTCTTCCCTGCGGACCCTGACGCAGAACGGGGTCAGCGCTCATTATCTGTTGCCTGACCCTGACGAGCCTGGCTACCGCGCCGCCGGGTATGACGAATTGCGCGTGTTCCGCCTGGTCAACGAGGACAAGCGTGCTTGGCATGCCGGGGCGAGCCATTGGGGTGGGCGGGACAACCTCAACAGTCGGGCGATCGGTGTTGAGATCGTCAACCAGGCGCGCGATGACGCTGGCGTGTTTACCTTTCCGGCGTACGGCCAGGAGCAGGTGGATGTGTTGATTGCGTTGGTTCGCGACATTCTTGGGCGATACCCGCAGATCGGGCCGGCCGACATTCTGGGGCATTCGGATGTGGCGTACTGGCGCAAGAGTGATCCGGGGCCGCGATTGCCTTGGCAGTGTTTGTTCGAGGCGGGGGTG
The DNA here is from genome assembly GCF_049590575.1 of Pseudomonas sp. Taxonomy (GTDB): domain Bacteria; phylum Pseudomonadota; class Gammaproteobacteria; order Pseudomonadales; family Pseudomonadaceae; genus Aquipseudomonas. The sequence goes on along the minus strand of NZ_JBAWDE010000176.1, from coordinate 27,429 downwards.
GGGGCCTGGTTTGATGAGTCGACGCGGGCGATGTACCAGCGGCGGTTTTGTCTCGGGTTGCCGCCGGAGGTTGAAGTGGAGCGGGCGTTTCAGCGGTACGGGTATAAACCGGCGCAGAATCGCCGGGAGTTTGAGCTGAGGACCCGGGCGTTCCAGATGCACTTTCGGGCGCGGGAGTATGGTGGCGTTCTGGATGGGGAGACGTGTGCGATTTTGTATGCGTTGAATGAGCGGTATCGGGGGATTTGATGGTGGGACTTGGTTGGATGCATATCCATTGCTGCGGTAAAGGCGGCCGATGGTTGCGCCATTACCCAAAAAACCGATATGGCCCCAATCAAAGGGACTGTCAGTTTTTTTGTGTGCGGGCCGGTAACGGCCTGCCCTGAGGCAGGCCGTGCTTTTACCAGGTTGGCCTGATAAATCGATCTCCGTACAGAATCGCAAATTGATTCATCGCACTTTTCCAGTCATGGGCCGCCGAGCCCCAGTTTGCAGTGATATTGCGCAGCCCGAGCCAGATCAGTTTGGTTGCCGCATCGTCGGTCGGGAAGTGGCCGCGAGTCTTGATGATCTTTCGTAGCTGAGCGTTGATGCTCTCGATGGCATTGGTGGTGTAGATCACTTTTCGGATTGCTGGCGGGAAGACGAAAAATGGAATAACTCGATCCCAGGCCCTCCGCCAAGCAGCCACTACCGTTGGGTATTGCTTGCCCCAGGGCCCGGTTTCAAAAGCGTCCAGCGCCTGTTCAGCCGCTTCGGCGGTGACCGCCTGGTAGATCGGCTTGAGCGCCTTGGCCAGTTCGCGACGCTTATCCCACGCTGCGTAATCAAGGCTGTTACGGATCAGATGAACAATGCAGGTTTGCAGTGTCGTCGCTGGAAAGACAGCGCCAAGGGCTTCTGGCATGCCTTTGAGTCCATCTGTCACGGCGATCAGTACATCTTCAATACCGCGTGTTTTGAGGTCGTTGAACACCTTCATCCAGAACTTGGCGCCCTCGGTATTTTCGATCCAAATGCCGAGAATATCCCGTGTGCCGTCAGGCAGAACACCCAGTGCCAAGTAGATCGCCTTATTACGCACCAGTCCTTCTTCGCGGATTTTGACCCGCAGGGCATCGAAGAAAATAACCGGATACATCGGCTCCAAGGGCCGCTGTTGCCATGCGCCGATCTCAGCCATGACCTCGTCGGTCACCGAGCTGATGAAATCAGGCGAAACGTCTGTACCGTACTGCTCGCAGAGAAACGCGCGGATCTCTCTGACCGTCATGCCGCGGGCGTACATAGCGATGATCTTGTCATCGAAACCGGTGTAACGGCGTTCGTGCTTGGGGATCAGAATGGGTGAAAAACTGCCGTCCCGGTCACGCGGAATATCCAGCCGGAGCGGCCCATCGCCCGTGAGAACCGTCTTGCCGCTTTTGCCATTACGCTGGTTGGTTTCATCCTCTGGGCGCTGCGCGCCCGGCGGATAGCCCAGGTGATGGCCGAGTTCGGCATTCAAGGCTCGTTCGATCAGAGCCTTCTTGAAAGCCGCTGAGGCGTCTTCGATAGCCTCGGCGGTCATCATGCCGTCAGCAAACTGCTCGAGCAGCTCTTTCGGGATTTTTGGTAGTTCACGCAGCGGTGGTTTCTTTTTGGTTGGCATACATGCACCTCTTGCTCATGGTATGCCCGAACACAAAATTTCTGACACCCCCTAGCAGGGTGTCAGTCAACTTATCTATGGCTGACACACCGCTATCGGGGGCAAGCCCCCTCCCACATAGCTCACGCCCCCTCTGCATTCTGATGCCTGTACTCCAGCAGTTTGCGCCCGTACAATCCCAAGTCATTTCAAGTCCAAGCAACCGACAACGGCCTACCATGCGTACCAGTCAATATTTGCTCGCCACACAGAAAGAAACGCCTTCCGACGCGGTCGTGATCAGCCATCAGTTGATGCTGCGCGCCGGCATGATCCGCAAACTGGCCTCGGGCCTGTACACCTGGCTGCCCATGGGTTTGAAGGTGATGCGCAAGGTCGAAGCCATCGTTCGTGAAGAAATGAACGCCGCCGGCTCTCTGGAAGTGTTGATGCCGAGCACCCAACCGGCTGAGTTGTGGCAGGAATCCGGGCGCTGGGAAGAGTACGGCCCTGAGTTGCTGCGCTTCAAGGACCGTCATGGCCGCGATTTCTGCGCCGGCCCGACCCATGAAGAAGTGATCACCGACCTGATGCGCAACGAGCTGAGCAGCTACAAGCAGCTGCCGCTGAACCTGTATCAGATCCAGACCAAATTCCGTGACGAAATCCGCCCACGCTTCGGCTTGATGCGCGGCCGTGAATTCATCATGAAGGATGCGTATTCGTTCCACGCTGACCAGGCGTCCCTGCAGGTCACCTACGACCGCATGCACCAGGCCTATTGCAACGTGTTCACACGCCTGGGCCTGAAATTCCGCCCGGTTGAAGCGGACAACGGCTCCATCGGCGGCGCCGGCTCCCACGAGTTCCACGTGCTGGCTGAGTCCGGCGAAGACGATATCGTCTTCAGCAACGGTTCCGACTACGCGGCGAACATCGAGAAAGCCGAAGCCGTGCCACGCGAAACCTCGCGCCCGGCCCCGACTGAAGAGCTGCGCCTGGTGGACACGCCAGAGACCAAGACCATCGCGGCCCTGGTGGAAAAATTCAAGCTGCCGATTGAAAAGACCATCAAGACCCTGATCGTGCGCGCCGAGGAAGAAGGCAAGCTGATCGCCCTGGTGATCCGTGGCGACCACGAACTCAACGAAATCAAGGCCGCCCAGCAACCTGGCGTGGCCAGCCCGCTGGTCATGGCCACCGACGCCGAACTGCGCGACGCGATTGGCGCCGGCGCCGGCTCGCTGGGCCCGCTGAACCTGCCTTTGCCGATCATCATCGACCGCTCGGTCGAGCTGATGAGCGACTTCGGTATCGGCGCAAACATCGACGACAAGCACTACTTCGGCGTGAACTGGGAGCGTGACCTGCCGGTTCCGACCGTGGCCGACCTGCGTAACGTGGTGGCTGGCGACCCGAGCCCGGATGGCAAGGGCACCCTGGAAATCAAGCGTGGCATTGAAGTCGGGCACATCTTCCAGCTGGGCAACAAGTACAGCAAGGCGATGAAGTGCGAAGTACTGGGCGAGAACGGCAAGCCGATCACCCTGGACATGGGTTGCTACGGTATTGGCGTATCGCGCGTGGTTGCCGCTGCCATCGAGCAGAACAACGACGAGAAAGGCATCATCTGGAGCGACGCCCTGGCACCGTTCCAGGTGGCCCTGGTACCGCTGCGTTACGAAACCGACCAAGTACGCGAGGCCACTGACAAGCTGTACGCCGAACTGACGGCCGCTGGGTTTGAAGTGCTGCTGGATGACCGGGACAAGAAAACCAGCCCGGGCATCAAGTTCGCCGACATGGAACTGATTGGCATCCCGCACCGGATCGTGGTCAGTGACCGCGGCCTGGCCGATGGCAATCTGGAATACAAGAGCCGGACCGAAGCCGAAGCCCAACCGTTGCCGGTGGCTGACGTGCTGTCTTTCCTTCAGGCGCGTATTCGTCGCTGAAAACCAGATCAAGAGAAGTCATGTTCAAGCGAAACACCAGAGCCCTGGGGGGCGCCGCCTTGTGCGGCGCCCTGCTGGTCAGCGGCTGCGCCAACCAGATGTCGCAACGCAGTGAGCACGAGGAGCGGGTCGAGCGTAAGTTGCTCGACCACAGCCTGCAGATCGATGTAGGCGACCCCAAGGTGCTGGAGCTGCCGCAACGCCGGGTTCGGATTCACGAGCAAAAGACCTTTGAGGTCACCGAATTCGAAGTCACCCGCCGTTACGATCGCTATACCCCCTACCAGCCCTGGCGCAAACTCTACGAGATGCCCTTGGGCGCTGTCGCCCTGGTGGCCGGCGCGGGTGCCAACGTGGCGAATATCTTCGCCCTCGGCAACCTGCCTGCCAGCATGACCCGCGACTGGTTGAGCTACGGCGTGGACGGCATCAACCCGTTCATGAACGTGCAGTCCCACGGCCGTGCGCAACAGAACCTGGCGGGTATCGATGAAGTCCAGCGCGACAAGCGCACAGAGTATTCGAGCCTGCCGTGGAGCGAACGCCCGGTGCAGGTCACCGCCGGCAAGCAGGTGCATGAGCTGACCACCGACCGCAATGGCGTATTACGCTTGAACCTGTTGGACAGCCCATTCGCCGAGCAAGACCTGAACCGCGTCACGACCCTGAAAATCAGCGTAGAAGATGGCCAGGACGACGTGCACTCGGATTCGACTCTGGCGATCAGCAGCAACTTGCGCAGCAAATTGCTGGAAGCCCATGGCTTGATCTATGACGATTTGGAAGACGATGAGGTCAACCAGTGGGTGCACCGGGTCAAGCGCCTGTCGGAGCTGGGCCTGGAAGAAGAAGCCAGCGAACTGGAACAAAGCCTGATCGAACTGACGCGCAATGATCCGGAGTTGCAGCAGGAATTTCTGCAGGCACTGACCAAGGATGCGGGGCGGTTAGTCGCGGACCCAGGCGCCCGCTGAGTTTTCGCAAACACTGTAAATCTGAATGTGGGAGGGGACTTGCCCCCTCCCACATTGGGTTTCGGGTATTTACCAGGAAAATTCGAGTTGCTCGTTGCCGCCACTCAAATCCAGCAACCGCACCCCAATCCCCAGCAACCGCACCGGCTTCCCTCCGCGGTTGAACGCCTGGGTCATCAGCTGTTGATAACTTTCCAGATCCCGCCCTGCCCCGGCCTGCTCCAGCGTGGTCTGGGTAAAGTCGTGAAACTTGACCTTAACGAACGGCTTGCCCGCGCGGTAGCTGCTGTCGATACGCGCCATGCGCCCGGCCAGGGTTTCCATCAGCTCAGGGAGCTTCGCCAGGCAACTTGAGAGATCCGGCAGGTCCACATCGTAGGTATTTTCCACGCTGATCGATTGCCGCCGGCTGTCATTCTGAACCACGCGGTCATCAATCCCACGGGCCAGGCTCCATAGCCGCTCGCCGAAACTGCCGAATTCACGCACCAGCGCCAGCTTGTTCCACTCGCGTAACTGCAGGCAGTCCTCGATGCCCAGGCGCGCCAGCTTGTCGGCTGTCACCTTGCCCACGCCGTGCAACTTGTTCACCGGCAACTGGGAGACGAAGTCTTCGACCTGATCCGGGGTGATGACAAACAGGCCGTTGGGTTTCTTCCAGTCGCTGGCGATCTTGGCCAGGAACTTGTTCGGCGCCACCCCGGCGGACACGGTGATATGCAATTGGTTGGACACGCGGCGGCGAATGTCCTGGGCGATGCGCGTGGCGCTGCCGCCGAAGTGCGAGCAGTCGGAAACGTCCAGGTAGGCCTCGTCCAGCGACAGCGGCTCGATCAAATCGGTGTAGTCGCGAAAGATCGCCTGGATTTCCTTCGAGGCTTCTTTATAGGCATCCATGCGCGGCTTGACGATGGTCAGGTCCGGGCACAGCTTCAACGCGTGACGCGACGACATGGCTGAACGCACGCCATAGGCCCGCGCTTCATAGTTGCACGTGGCGATTACCCCGCGTCGATCCGCCGAGCCACCCACCGCCAGCGGTTTTTGCGCCAGGCTCGGGTCATCGCGCATCTCGATGGCGGCGTAGAAACAGTCACAGTCGACGTGGATGATTTTGCGCTGCGTCATATAAACAGAAGGTTGATTCAACGGACGGCCAGTATCGCATTCACCCCTGTATATAGCACCAGTAGTTTGAATCTTCCGTTTGAGCGGTAGGAAAACCCGCGGATGAATTTATTTTCTCAATCGGATTTGACCTCCCGATAGAGCTGCAACCCTTGGCCAGACTGGCCCCGAGCGCTAAAAGAGCCGCTTATGGAGAGCTAACCGATTGAACCACAAGCGCTTTTCTTCGATTCACGGGTTGACACACTCGCGTTCCTCTGTAGAATGCCGACACACAGACGCGGGATGGAGCAGTCTGGTAGCTCGTCGGGCTCATAACCCGAAGGTCGTCGGTTCAAATCCGGCTCCCGCAACCAAACATCAAAAAAGGCTACTCGAAAGAGTGGCCTTTTTTGTGCGCGTCTGTTTTAGCCTGCGAAAATTGTCAGACAAAAAAGCTATGCCCAACACAGGCTTACCGCGCATGGTTGGCATTCAACGGCTAATTTGCACTTATTTGACCCATGCGCCGATTAACGGTTGACACCCTGCCGTTGCGCTGTAGAATGCCGCCCACAGACGCGGGATGGAGCAGTCTGGTAGCTCGTCGGGCTCATAACCCGAAGGTCGTCGGTTCAAATCCGGCTCCCGCAACCAAACATCAAAAAAGGCTACTCGAAAGAGTGGCCTTTTTTGTATCCGGTGAAAAAGTTCTTCTGAAACAATGGCATGGCATCTTTCATGAAACCGTAAACGGTTTGTAGAGTCCATCTCATTGCAAGCTATGCTCAATGCTCAAGCATTACCCTCTACGACCAATGGCCGCTGTCGCCGCTACCGGCGATACGCGTTAATATTTGTAATTATTTTGTCCATAGGGATTGGTAACTTGGCTGGATACCTCCATCCTGTCGCGCACAATCCACGAGGTGATTGATGCGCGCCAACTCGTCTGAACCACAAGACACCGTTACAGCAGAACAACCGATCGCCCCCACCCGTTTGCGCTGGCTGGATCTGTTGAGCAAATATCGGCAACCGATCGGGTTGGCCGTTACCCTGTTGCTGTTCGCAATCGCCCTGATCGCCTGCCGGCACCTGTTGCTGGAGCTCGACCTCTACGCGCTGCACGACTCGATCCTGGAAGTGCCCAAGCCGGCGTTGCTTGGGGCATTTGCTGCTGCCGTCGCGGGTTTCATCATTCTATTGGGCTATGAGTTTTCCGGCGCGCGCTATGCCGGGGTAAACCTGCCGGCCAAGACCCTGGCCCTCGGCGGCTTTACCGCCTTCGCGATCGGCAATGCGATTGGCTTGTCGATGCTCTCGGGCGGTTCGGTACGCTACCGTTTATATGCACGCCATGGCGTCGGGGCTTCGGAAGTCGCGCACATGACCGTGTTCGCCAGCCTGGCCCTGGGCTGTGCGCTGCCACCGCTGGCGGCATTGGCCACCCTGAGCAACTTGCCGGCGGCCTCGACTTACCTGCATTTATCCCAAGGCTTGCTCGGTGGCGTGGCCGGCGCCGTGCTGCTGTTGTCGGCAGTGCTGTGCATCGGCATCTACCGCCGCCGCTTGCCGGAACAACCCTACCCGGACAACCTGCTGGTCAAAGCCGGCCGTCGCACCCTGCGCCTGCCGGGTCGGCGCCTGACCTTCCTGCAACTGATCATCACCGCACTGGACGTCGCCGCCGCCGCCACCGTCCTTTATATGCTGTTGCCGGAAGCGCCGCCGTTCGGCCCCTTCCTGCTGGTGTACCTGCTGGCCCTGGCCGCTGGCGTGCTCAGCCATGTACCGGGTGGCGTCGGTGTATTCGAAGCCATCCTGCTCGCCGCATTCGCCGACAAGCTGGGCGCCGCGCCACTGGCCGCCGCCCTGCTGCTGTACCGCATGATCTACGTGGTGCTGCCGCTGCTGATCGCCTGTGTGTTTTTGCTGGTCAATGAAGCGCAGCGCCTGTTCCAGACACAACAGAGCCTGCGGGTGGCTTCGGGGCTGGCAGCGCCAGTGCTGGCCGTACTGGTTTTTTTGTCCGGCGTGGTCCTGCTGTTTTCCGGCGCCACGCCAGAAATCGACTCACGCCTGGAAAACATCGGCTTCCTGATTCCCCACCGCCTGATTGACGCGTCGCACTTTGGTGCCAGCCTGATCGGCGTGCTGTGCCTGCTGCTGGCCCAGGGCCTGCGTCGCCGTTTGTCCGCAGCCTGGATGCTGACCATGGTGCTGCTGCTGACCGGCGCCCTGCTCTCCTTGCTCAAAGGCTTCGACTGGGAAGAAGCCAGCCTGATGACCATGACCGCCGTGCTGCTGGCGATCTTCCGGCGCTCGTTCTACCGTGCCAGCCGCCTGACCGAGCTGCCGTTCTCGCCGCTGTACCTGGTGGCCAGTGTCTGCGTGCTGGGTGCTTCGATCTGGCTGCTGCTGTTTGCCTACCAGGATGTGCCGTACAGCCACCAACTGTGGTGGCAGTTCACCCTCGACGCCAACGCCCCGCGTGGCCTGCGTTCGCTGTTGGGAGCGGCCGTACTGCTGGTGATCGTGTCGTTGACCTGGCTGCTGCGCACGGCGCGCCCGGTGATCCACCTGCCTACACCTGACGAACTGGAACGCGCCACCAAGATCCTGATGGCGTCCTCGCAACCCGACGGTGGCCTGGCGCTGACCGGCGACAAGGCGCTGCTGTTCCACCCCAACGACGAGGCGTTCCTGATGTACGCCCGTCGCGGCCGCAGCCTGGTGGCCTTGTACGACCCGATTGGCCCGACCCAACCGCGCGCCGAAATGATCTGGCAGTTCCGTGACCTGTGCGACATCCATCACGCCCGCCCGGTGTTCTACCAGGTACGCGCCGAGAACCTGCCGTACTACATGGACATCGGCCTGACCGCGATCAAGCTGGGCGAAGAAGCCCGTGTCGACCTGAAACGCTTTGACCTGGAAGCCAAGGGCAAAGAGATGAAGGACCTGCGCTACACCTGGAACCGTGGCACCCGGGACGGCCTGTCCCTGGAGATCCATGAGCCGGGCCAGGCGCCGATGGATGAATTAAAAGTCATCTCCGATGCCTGGCTGACGGGTAAGAATGTGCGGGAAAAGGGCTTTTCCCTGGGACGTTTCAGCGACGACTACCTCAAGCACTTTCGCATCGCGATCATTCGCTTCGAAGGGCGCCCGGTAGCCTTCGCCAACTTGCTCGAGACCTACAACCACGACCTGGCCAGTCTCGACCTGATGCGCGCCCATCCCGACGCGCCCAAGCTGACCATGGAGTTCATGATGGTCGGCCTGATTCAACATTATAAGAGTCATGGCTACGCCCGCTTCAGCCTCGGCATGGTGCCGTTGTCGGGCCTGCAACCGCGACGTGGCGCGCCGCTGACCCAACGCCTGGGCTCGATGGTGTTCCGCCGTGGCGAGCAACTGTATAACTTCCAAGGTTTGCGCCGCTTCAAAGACAAGTTCCAGCCTGACTGGGAACCCCGTTACATGGCCGTGCCCGCGGGACTTGATCCGCTGGTGGCACTGGCCGATACCGCCGCCCTGATCGCGGGTGGCTTGACTGGATTGGTGAAACGCTAATGATTCGACGCTCCTGGCGGTATGTATTGGCCTTAGTAGTGCTGCTCGCGCTGATCGCGGCGGGCGGCTTTTGGTACTGGAACCGCCCTGCCCCGCAGCCAACCCTGGAACAACTGCCCCAGGCCGACGGTTCGGTGATGACCCGTGTAACGCCCAACGGCTCGGCAAAAGCCCACGTGGCCGTGGCCGTGATGGCCGATGAAACCCTGACCGACAGCCAGCTGATTGCTTTGAGCCAAGGCGGCAAGGCGCAGATCGTCCAGGTGATCCTGCCCAAGGATGACTGCAAGTTGCAGGAACAAGCGCTGCAAAGCGCCCTGGGCCAGCTTAATGGACCGGCGACCCTGGTCAGCGGCATCGGCCCTGGCGCAGCACTCGCCTGGCGCTGGCTGGCCGCACAAAACGACGACAAGGCCAACGCCATCTCCGTCGGTTTCGCCCTGGTCCAGGAAGGTTGCAAGGACCCGCTGCCGAAGACCGCCGCCCACGGCAACTGGCTGGTGGCGTGGAACGACAACCCTGACGACGAGAGCGCCAGTTTCGTACGCGATACACCGCGTGCAACCACCAGCATCAGCGACTACGACATTCACTACCCGCAAGTGCTGAACAACGAACTGCGCAAGCAATTGGTCGGTTCGGACAACGGCGGCCTGGCGATCCCTGTGGTGGAAGTACCGGCCGGCCAGGCCAAGGACACGGTCACCCTGTTCCTTTCCGGTGACGGCGGCTGGCGTGACCTGGACCGCGACGTGGCCGGCGAGATGGCCAAGATCGGCTACCCGGTGGTCGGCATCGACACCTTACGCTACTACTGGCAGCACAAGACCCCGGAACAAAGCGCCAAAGACCTCACCGAACTGATGCAGCACTACCGCCAGAAGTGGGGCACCAAGCGCTTCGTGCTGACCGGTTACTCGTTCGGCGCCGACGTGCTGCCGGCGATCTACAACCGCATGCCGGAAAACGAACAGCAACGGGTCGACGCGATCATCCTGCTGGCATTCGCGCGCACCGGCAGCTTTGAAATCGAAGTGGAAGGCTGGCTGGGCAATGCCGGCAAAGAGGCGGCCACCGGCCCGGAAATGGCCAAGCTGCCGGCTGACAAGGTGGTGTGCATCTACGGTGCCGAAGAAGTCGACGAGAGTGGCTGTACCGACAAAACAGCCGTGGGCGAGGCGTTGAAGCTGCCTGGCGGGCATCACTTCGATGAGAACTACCCGGCGCTGGCGCAGCGGCTGGTGGATATCATCGTGAAGCATCAGGCCAAGGATAAAACCGAGTAACTCCGGCCATCCGCAATACCCAATGTGGGAGCAGGCTTGCTCCCACATTTGTTTTTGCGTCGTGACAACTAATCAGCGCGGTTCGATATGCGCGATCATCAACTGCACGGTTTCCTGCCCACGAAACTCGTTCACGTCCAGCTTGTAGGCTAATTCCACCCAGCGCACCGTCGGGTTCGGCCACACTTCGCGGTCCACGCCAAACGCAATGCCGTCGAGCTTGACCGAGCCGCACTCGCTCTTGAGCACCACTTTCAGGTGCCGCTCGCCGACCACGCGCTGCTCGACCAACTGAAACACACCGTGAAACAACGGCTCGGGAAAGTGTTGCCCCCACGGGCCGGCATGCCGCAAGGCGCGCGCCAGTTCCAGGTGGAATTCCTCTACCGCCAGGGTGCCATCGGTCAGCAGGCGCCCAGTGAGGTCTTCCTCACGCAGTTGCCGACGCACTTCGGCATCAAAGGCTTCGGCAAACAGCGGGAAATTCGCCTCAGGCAGTGTCAGCCCAGCGGCCATGGCGTGGCCGCCGTATTTGGCGATCAGGTTGGGATGCTGGCTCGCGACCACCGCCAGCGCATCACGGATATGAAAACCCTGCACCGAGCGCCCTGAGCCCTTGAGCAGGCCATCACCGGCATCGGCGAAGGCGATGGTTGGGCGGAAGTAGCGCTCTTTCATGCGCGACGCCAGAATCCCGATCACGCCCTGGTGCCACTCCGGGTCGAACAGGCACAGCCCATAGGGCATCGATTCGACGGGCAAGTCCTTGAGCTGGGCCAAGGCCTCGCGCTGCATGCCTTGCTCGATGGATTTACGGTCCTGGTTCATGCCGTCCAGTTGCGCGGCCATTTCACGGGCCGCGGCAAAGTCGGTGGTGAGCAGGCATTCAATGCCCAGGCTCATATCGTCGAGGCGCCCGGCGGCGTTCAGGCGTGGCCCGAGGATAAAACCCAGGTCAGTGGACGTGATGCGCGCCGCATCGCGCTTGGCGACTTCCAGGATCGCCTTGATCCCGGGCCGCGCACGCCCGGCGCGAATGCGTTCCAGGCCTTGATGCACAAGGATGCGATTGTTGGCGTCCAGCGGCACTACGTCGGCGACGCTGCCGAGGGCCACCAGGTCGAGCAGCTCGCCGATGTTCGGCTGCGGTTTGTTGGCGTACCAACCGAGGCTGCGCAAACGCGCGCGCAGGGCCATCAACACATAGAAGATCACGCCCACACCGGCCAACGCCTTGCTCGGGAACTCGCAGCCGGGCTGGTTGGGGTTGACGATGGCATCCGCCGCCGGCAACTCATCCCCCGGCAAGTGGTGGTCGGTGACCAGTACCTGCAGCCCCGCCGCTTTGGCCGCCGCCACGCCCTCGACGCTGGAGATACCGTTGTCCACGGTGATCAGCAATTGCGGCTCGCGCTGCAACGCTACCGCGACGATTTCCGGGGTCAGGCCGTAGCCGTATTCGAAGCGGTTGGGCACCAGGTAGTCGACATGCGCCGCGCCGAGCAAACGCAGGCCCAGGGTGCCCACGGTGCTGGCGGTGGCGCCGTCGGCGTCGAAGTCGCCGACGATCAGGATGCGTTGACGCTGTTCGAGGGCCGTCACCAGCAGGTCGACTGCTGCGTCGATGCCTTTGAGCTGCTGATAGGGAATCAGCCGCGCCAGGCTTTTATCCAGCTCGGCTTCGGACTGCACCCCGCGCGCGGCGTAGAGACGGGTCAACAGCGGTGGCAATTCACCGAGAAACGGCAGGACAGCGGGCAACGGGCGAGGATCGATACGCATGGGGTGGCGTGAGCTTCTCTTCTGATAAACGGTTAAACAAAGCGATTGAAAACGATACAGATCAATGTGGCAGCGGGCTTGCCTGCGATGCAGGCGACTCGGTAAATCGGTGACATCGCGGTGATGCTTTCGCGAGCAAGCCCGCTCCCACACAAGCCCAGCGGCAATATTTTCAGTCGCGCTGGCCGACCAGCCATTCCAGCTGCACTTCATGCTGGCCGCGGTCATCGGTGACGAAGATGGTGCCTTCGCTGATCATCACGTCCCACTTGATGACACGCGGCATGTCCTTGGCCAGGGTCTCGAGGATTTCCTGCGGCACGGCAGCGATGTGGACGTTTTTCAGGTTAGTAGCCACCGGCACCACTTTGCCTTCCCATACGCGCAGGCTGCCATAGGCCAGCAGGCTGGTACGCTCGGTACGGCGCGAGCACCAGGTCAGGCGGTCCGCATCCGGCTGACCGACTTCAATCCAGTGCAAAACGCGGTCATCCAGGCTTTTTTCCCACAAGGCTGGCTCGTCTACATCTGACAGACCACGACCAAAAGCCAACTGCTCATTGTAGAAAAGGGCGTAGGCCAGCAGACGCACGGTCATGCGCTCTTCGGTTTCCGAAGGGTGGCGGGCGATGGTCTGTTTGACGCTCTCGTACACCGAGCGGTCAAGGTCGGTGAGGTTGAGTTCGAATTTGTAGGTCGTGGACGGCTGGGCCATGAACGGACTTCTAGAGACAGGGAAAGGCGGCCAGTCTAACCGATGGCGGGGTCATTCACCGAATCCTGCGCTGCATCATCCTTATCCCTGGGCCCTCGCCTATGTTAAAAGGCATCACACCACCGCCCTGCGCAGACAAGGATCCCCATGTCGTTTAATGCCAAACCGCTTGCCGGCCTCAAAGTCATCGAACTCGGCACCCTGATCGCCGGCCCGTTCGCCTCACGTATCTGCGGCGAATTCGGCGCCGAGGTGATCAAGGTCGAATCGCCGGACGGCGGCGACCCGCTGCGCAAATGGCGCAAGCTGTACGAGGGCACGTCGCTGTGGTGGTTTGTGCAGGCGCGCAACAAGAAGTCGCTGACGCTGAACCTCAAGCACCCGGACGGCCTGGCGATCCTCAAGCAGTTGCTGGCAGACGCCGACATCCTCATCGAAAACTTCCGCCCCGGCGTGCTCGAAAAGCTCGGCCTGAGCTGGGACACCCTGCATGCGCTCAACCCCAAATTGGTGATGGTGCGCCTCTCGGGCTTTGGCCAGACCGGGCCGATGAAGGACCAGCCGGGGTTTGGCGCGGTGGGTGAATCCATGGGCGGGTTGCGCTACATCACCGGTTTCGAGGATCGCCCGCCGGTGCGCACCGGCATCTCCATTGGCGACTCGATTGCCGCGTTATGGGCGGTGATCGGTGCCTTGATGGCGCTGCGTCATCGCGAGGTCAACGGCGGCCTCGGCCAGGTGGTGGACGTGGCGCTGTATGAAGCCATCTTCGCGATGATGGAAAGCATGATCCCCGAGTTCGACGTGTTCGGGTTTATTCGCGAACGCACCGGCAACATCATGCCCGGCATCACGCCGTCGTCGATTCACACCAGCGCCGACGGCAAGCATGTGCAGATCGGCGCCAACGGCGATGCGATTTTCAAGCGTTTCATGGTTGCAATCGGCCGCGCAGACTTGGCCAATGACCCTAAGCTGGCCAGCAATGACGGGCGCGACAGCCGCCGCGACGAGCTGTATGGGGTGATTGATCGCTGGGTCAATTCGTTGCCACTGGAGCAAGTGGTAGAGCAGCTCAACAAGGCCGAAGTGCCCGCCAGCCGTATTTACAGCGCCGAAGACATGCTGGGCGACCCGCAATTCCTGGCCCGCGAAATGTTCCTCAAGGCCCAACTGCCCGGCGGCAAGGACTTCAAGATGCCGGGTATCGTGCCCAAGCTGTCCGACACGCCGGGCAGCTGCGAATGGGTCGGGCCGCAGTTGGGTGAACACAATCGCGAGGTACTGGAAGCATTGGGATACGACGCAGCCGCCATCGCTCGCTTGCGCGAGGCAGGCGCTATCTGATGCCCCTTGGGTGCAAACGCTGGTCCGTGCGACTGGGCCTGGCCGCAATGACGCTCGGCGGCTGGCTCGTACCCGCGCATGCCGAGGAAACATTGATCTGGTTGCTGCGCGACCTGCCGCCCCTGACGATTTTCGAAGGGCCGAGCAAAAGACAAGGCGCGCTGGACCAATTGCTGCCGGCAGTGATTGAGCGCTTGCCGGAGTATCGGCACCAGGTCCTGCACGTCAATCGTGCGCGCGGAACACAGATGTTGCGCGAACCTACGTTCACCTGCGATCCCTCGCTGTTGTGGACGCCTGAGCGAGCCCGATACGTGGTGTTTTCCAGGCAGGCATTGATGGTGGTCAGTAATGGCATCACGCTCCGGCGCAGCCAACAGGACGCCATGGCAGCGTTTATCGTGGAAGGCCAGTTCGACTTGCAGGCCTTTCTACACGCGCCCAACACACGGGTAGGCGCCACCGCAGAACGCAGCTACGGCCCCGTCATTGATGAAACACTGAAACAGACCGCCTCGCACAAACTGGCGCTGCATTACGGCAATGACGCCTTGGGCAGCCTGCTGCAGATGCAGCGCCTGGGACGGCTTGAGGCGGTGCTCGGGTACTGGCCGGAAATCCGCTACCACGCGCTGCAGCAGGGGATCGCTTCCGACGACCTGAGTTTTTATCCCATCAAAGGCACAGCGCCCTACCAACCTACGCACATTGGCTGCTCGGACACACCTCAAGGGCGCCAGGCCATCAAACGGATCGACCAAGTATTGCGCGACATGCCTCTGCAACGGGTGCAGCAATCCTACGCCTCGTGGCTCGACCCGGTGATGCGCGAGCAGTATCTGCGGGACAACGCACGTTTTTTTCAGGACTCGCCGGAGCCCTGAGCGCCATCGCCAGGTAAATCGCAGGCAAAAAGAAACCCCGAAGAGTGGGGAGACAATTCGGGGTTAAACGTGGCCTACAAAGACCAGTACAGCAAGGCACAAACACCGGAGCACAATGTTTGCTCTTGCTGTTACAAAATCTGACCGGCCATCACGTAGGAAGTTTCGCCATATAAACAAATCTTCATGCGACGGCGCCGCCGCGGGTCTGGGCGGCATTGCGCAAGGCGGCGATGACCGAGGGTTCGAGGCGCCCTTCGGCAATCTTGAGGTCGCGCAGCAGGCAGTCGACCACGTCCACCAGCACACGTTTGTCCATCAACTGCGCACGGTCGACTTCACGTTCGACCACGATAGCGCCAGCAGGATTCTTCACGGTCACCAGGCACTCGCCCTGCACACCAGAGGTGGTCAGCGTAACCTGATAAGGGCTCAGTGCTTCTTCGAGCAATAGGCTGATACTTTCCATCTCGATCACCACTCAATAGTTCGGGAACAATCGGTTCAACGGCAGCTGCATCTCTCCTAAGTGACTGGTTGTTACGTAGGAAAGTTCGCTTTTTCGTCTTTATGGGTCCGTCAGGGGATGACGTTTTCCAGCATGCGCTTGCAACATGACAAGTAGAAAACGACGGCACATAACTGCTTACGCAATGGATGGCCGTTTTGGGGATCTGCGCGCGCTGAGGCGCAGAGTGAATCCTATACTCGGTGAGCGCTGGTCACTCTGCGATTCAAAAGGCCCTAATTGCGAAGGATAAATTCCATGCTGGAACACGACAAAGAACAGGCTGTACTAGAGAAGATTCACGCGGACATTTCACGCATCTATGCGGAGCAACGGAAACTCAACGCCGAAGCTCACAAGATAACCCGTGAGAATTTCTGGTACCCCATGGGCGTCGTCATGGCCATGTTTACGGTTTTCAGCAGCGTACTAGCCCTTGCTCTGAAAATACTCAGCTGACCGATCGCCTCACCCGGGCCTGCCATACACGAAAAACGCCGCTGACCCAAGGAAGGGAAAGCGGCGTTTTTGTGTACGCGGTTTGCCTTACAACGGCTTGCCCCGATTGCCATGCTGGCTGACAAACGCCTGCACAGCCTTCAGCTCATTCGCCAACACTGTGCAACGCTCTTCACGCTCGAACAGGTCGGCCAAGTGCTCCGGCAATTCCAACGCCTTGCCGACACCGGCCTTCTCCACCGCTTCCGGGAATTTGACCGGGTGCGCGGTACCGAGGATCACCATCGGGATGTCCAGGCTGCGACGGCACTCGCGCGCAGCTTTCACGCCGATAGCGGTGTGCGGGTCCAGCAGTTCGCCGGTCTGGGCGTAGACTTCGGCGATGGTTTCGCAGGTCTGCGCATCGTCCACGGCCAGCGAGTCGAACAGCTTGCGGGTTTCGGTCCAGCGCTCTTGCTCCACGCTGAAACCGCCACCGCTCTTGAAGCTGCTCATCAGCTCGGCCAAGGCGGCGCCGTTACGACCGTGCATGTCGAACAGCAAACGCTCGAAGTTCGACGAAACCATGATGTCCATCGACGGCGACAGGGTCGCGTGCAGGGTTTCCTTGACGTACTGGTTGCCGCTCATGAAGCGGTGCAGGATATCGTTGCGGTTGGTGGCGACGATCAACTGGTTGATCGGCAAGCCCATGTTGCGCGCCAGGTAGCCGGCGAAGATATCGCCGAAGTTGCCGGTCGGCACCGAGAACGATACCGAGCGCGCCGGGCCGCCCAACTGCAGGGACGCGTGGAAGTAGTAGACGATCTGGGCCATGATCCGCGCCCAGTTGATCGAGTTCACGGCGACCAGGCGCGTGCCTTTGAGGAAGCTCTGGTCAGCGAAGCTGTTCTTGACCATTTCCTGGCAGTCGTCGAAGTTGCCTTCGATGGCAATGTTGTGGATGTTCTCACCAAAAATGGTGGTCATCTGGCGACGCTGCACTTCCGACACGCGCTTGTGCGGGTGCAGGATGAAGATGTCGACGTTTTCGCAGTGCTTGCAGCCTTCGATCGCCGCCGAACCGGTATCACCGGAAGTGGCGCCCATGATCACCACGCGCTCGCCGCGCTTCTCCAGCACGTAATCGAGCAGGCGGCCCAGCAGTTGCAGGGCGAAGTCCTTGAACGCCAGGGTCGGGCCATGGAACAGCTCGAGCACCCACTCATTGCCGTTCAGCTGACGCAAAGGGGCGATGGCGCTGTGGGAAAACACGCCGTACGTCTCTTCCAGAATCTTTTTGAAATCCGCGTCCGGGATGCTGCCGGTGACGAACGGGCGCATCACCCGGAAGGCCAACTCGTGGTACGGCAGGCCGGCCCACGAAGCGATTTCTTCCTGGGTGAAGCGTGGCAGGTTTTCCGGCACGTACAGGCCGCCGTCGGTGGCAAGGCCGGCGAGCAGGACATCTTCGAAATTCAGGGCCGGTGCCTGGCCGCGGGTGCTGATATAACGCATGACTGGCTCCTCTAGAGCATGTTTGAACAAGGGCCGCCGAACCTGTGGGGCCCTCGCCGCAAAACGATTAGTTCAGGTGTTCGACACGAATCCGCACCACCGGGCCGACCACGCCCTGCAAGGCTTCGAGGGCGGCGATGGCGTCGTTGATGTGCTGCTCGAGCACGCGATGGGTCAGCAGGATCATCGGCACCTGGCCGTTTTGCTCCTCGACTTCCTTCTGCATGATCGACTCGATATTGATGCCGCGCTCCGACAGGATGCTGGCCACCTGGGCCAACACGCCCGGGTGATCCTGGGCCTGGATGCGCAGGTAGTAGGCACTTTCGCAGGCTTCAATCGGCAGGATCGGGTGGGCCGACAGCGAGTCGGGCTGGAAGGCCAGGTGCGGCACGCGGTTTTCCGGGTCGCTGGTCATCGCGCGCACCACGTCCACCAGGTCGGCGATTACCGAAGAAGCGGTCGGCTCCATGCCGGCGCCAGCGCCGTAGAACAGGGTCGAACCGACCGCATCACCATTGACCATCACGGCGTTCATCACGCCATTGACGTTGGCGATCAGGCGGTCGGCGGGGATCAGCGTCGGGTGCACACGCAGCTCGATACCAGCCGGGGTGCTGCGCGCAACACCCAGGTGCTTGATGCGGTAGCCCAGGGCCTCAGCGTAGTTCACATCGGCGGTGGTCAGCTTGGTGATGCCTTCGGTGTAGGCTTTGTCGAACTGCAGTGGGATACCAAAGGCGATGGAGGCCAGGATGGTCAGCTTGTGCGCGGCGTCGATGCCTTCCACGTCAAATGTCGGGTCGGCCTCGGCGTAACCCAGGGCCTGGGCCTCGGCCAGCACGTCTTCGAAGGTACGGCCCTTCTCGCGCATTTCGGTGAGGATGAAGTTACCGGTGCCGTTGATGATGCCGGCCACCCAGTTGATGCGGTTGGCGGACAAGCCTTCACGGATCGCCTTGATCACCGGAATGCCACCGGCCACCGCGGCTTCAAATGCCACGATCACACCCTTCTCACGCGCCTTGGCGAAGATCTCGTTGCCGTGCACGGCGATCAGCGCCTTGTTGGCGGTGACCACGTGCTTGCCGTTTTCGATGGCCTTGAGCACCAGCTCGCGAGCCACGGTGTAGCCGCCGAGCAGCTCGATGACAATATCGATTTCAGGGTTGGTGGCCACGGCGAAGACATCGTTGGTAATCGCAATACCGGTCGTTTGGAACTGAGGCTTTGGCGTACGTGTGGCAATTTGCGCCACTTCAATCCCACGCCCTGCGCGGCGGGAAATTTCTTCAGCATTACGCTGAAGTACGTTGAAGGTGCCGCCACCGACGATCCCTAACCCACAGATGCCTACTTTGACCGGTTTCACTGAAGAACTCCCCATGAAACGGCCGACTCAAGGTCGGCCGTGAAAAACAGCCGCACAACTGCGGCTCTCAATTAATGGCCCGCCGACTGTTCGGCAGGCCAAGATCGTCAAGGCTCGACGATTACTGCTTACTTGCACCCAGTGCCAGTTTGGCAACTTGTGGCGCCGGCTGGTAGCCCGGAATCACCTGGCCATCAGCCAAAACGATGGCCGGTGTACCGTTCACGCCAATCGACTGGCCCAGCGCAAATTGCTTGGAAACCGGGTTGGCGCATTTGGCCGCCTTGATTTCCTTGCCATCGACCATCTTGTCCATCGCGGCTTTCTTGTCGGCCGAGCACCAGACCGCCTGCAACTGCTCGTCACCCGGCGAGCCCAGGCCCTGGCGCGGGAACGCTACGTAGCGCACTTCCACACCCAGCTTGTTCAGCGCCGGCACTTCGGCGTGCAGCTTGTGGCAGTACGGGCAGGTGGTGTCGGTGAACACGGTGATGTGGGTCTTGGTCTCGCCGATGGCCGGGTAGACCACGGTTTCAGCCACCGGAATGCCGTTGATCAACTTGGACACGCCCAGGCGCTCGGCCTTCTCGGTCAGATTGACGGGCTTGCCGTCTCTCAGTTGGAACAGGTAGCCCTGAACGATGTACTGGCCATCGGCGCTGGCGTACAGCACACGGCTGCCCTTGAGTTTGACTTCATACAGGCCGGCCATCGGGCTGGCACTGATGCTTTCGATCGGCGTGTCCAGCTGCAGGTTGGCCAGGCTCTTGCGAATGGTCTGCTCGGCGGCGTCATCGGCGAAGACAAACGTGGAAACCAACGCAATCGCTGCGGCGGCAATAATCTGGGTCAAGCGCATGGGAACTCCTGAAGGCAGATGCAAGGACGGGCGCCGGTACGCCGATCTGAAAACATGGCGCTGGGCCGTCCCCTTTGCTGAGCGGCAAAGCCTACCACAGTTGGGCCGCAGGGCAGCCCGTGGCGGTATAAATTGGCGGTTTTCAGCCGCGTGGGTGGTGCTTGGCATGCATGTCCTGCAAGCGTGCTCGCGCCACGTGGGTGTAGATCTGGGTGGTGGATAAGTCACTGTGCCCGAGCAGCATTTGCACCACGCGCAAATCCGCACCGTGGTTAAGCAAATGCGTGGCGAATGCATGGCGCAAGGTGTGCGGCGACAAGGCCTTGCCGATCCCGGCGACCTTGGCCTGGTGCTTGATACGGTGCCAGAAGGTCTGGCGGGTCATCTGCTCGCCACGCTGGCTGGGGAACAGCACGTCGCTGGGCTGCCCGCCGAGCAATTCGCTGCGGCCGTCGCGCATATAGCGCTCGACCCACACAATCGCCTCCTCACCCATCGGCACCAGCCGCTCCTTACTGCCCTTGCCCATCACGCGCAGTACGCCCTGGCGCAGGTTGACCTGCTCCAGCGTCAGGCTGATCAGCTCGGTCACCCGCAGCCCGCAGGCGTATAAAACCTCAAGCATCGCGCGGTCACGCTGGCCGATGGCTTCGCTCAGGTCCGGCGCGGCAAGCAAGGCATCCA
The DNA here is from genome assembly GCF_049590575.1 of Pseudomonas sp. Taxonomy (GTDB): domain Bacteria; phylum Pseudomonadota; class Gammaproteobacteria; order Pseudomonadales; family Pseudomonadaceae; genus Aquipseudomonas. The sequence continues at coordinate 6,788 of NZ_JBAWDE010000176.1, read as the reverse complement.
CGTCAGCTTCCGACAAGGATTTGGGCAAAGGCCTACCCAGCTGCGGCATGTCGATCTGCAGGGTCGGGTCGATGGCGATCAGTTTTTCCCGCAACAGGTAGCGATAAAAGCCACGCACACCCGAGAGAAATCGTGCAGTCGAACGCGGCTTGTAGTTCTGCTCCAGACGCCAGGCCAGATGGTCGAGGATCAGCTCGCGACCGGCATTGATCAGCTCGAGGTTTTTCGCCTGCAACCAGCCATTGAACAGGGCCAGGTCGCTGCGATAAGCCTGGCGGGTATTGTCCGACAGGCCTTTCTCCAGCCACAGGGCGTCGAGGAAACGGTCGATCAGCGGGTGGTCAATGGCGGGCATAGAGGCTCAGGCAGAAAAGGTGAAGTGAGGGTAGATCCTATCAGTCAGCAAACCCAGGCAACACCGGCACCGGGCGCTTGTCGGCATCAATCGCGACAAAGCTGAACACACCCTGGATGGCTTTTTCGCGACCATCGGCGCTCATGCTTTCGACAAACACTTCAACGTCGACCTTGAGGCTGGTGTTACCCACTTTGATCACGCGGCCGATCAGCTCGACGATCGAACCGGCCGGGATCGCGTGGTTGAAGTCGATGCGGTCGGTAGAGACCGTCACCAGTGGCAAGCGGCAGAAACGCGTGGCGGTGATGAACGACACTTCATCCATCCAGGCCAGGGCAGTCCCGCCGAACAAAGTGTTGTGATGGTTGGTGGTCGGCGGGAACACGGCTTTGGTTACATGGGTGACCGAGAGGTCGGTGCGGCGCTGGATTTCTTCGAGGCGGGTGGTCATGGGCAAATACCGGGGAGAGAGCAAATTTCAGGCACAAAAAAGCAGCCCGTAGGCTGCTTTTTTCTGCATCGGGAAGCTGGACTTAAGCCAGTTTTTCCTTGATGCGAGCCGCTTTACCGGACAGGTCACGCAGGTAGTACAGCTTGGCTTTACGTACGTCACCGCGACGCTTGACGGCCATGCTGTCGATTTGCGGGCTGTAGGTCTGGAAAGTACGCTCTACGCCAACACCGTTGGAGATTTTACGAACAGTGAAAGCACTGTTCACACCACGGTTACGCTTGGCGATTACCACGCCTTCGAACGCTTGCAGACGCGAACGGTCGCCTTCCTTCACTTTCACCTGAACGACAATAGTGTCGCCCGGGGCAAAGGTAGGGATCTCTTTGGTCATCTGCTCTGCTTCGAGTGCAAGGATGATTTTGTTAGTCATGCTGTGCTCCTAAGGTAAGTCAATGGACCTACCATCGATACGTTGTTAACTATCGTCCCGCGCGAGGATGTATTCCTCGAGCAGCTTCTTCTCTTCTCCAGAAAGCGAGCGGCTTTCCAGAAGATCGGCGCGTCGTTCATAGGTCCGACCAAGGGACTGCTGTAAACGCCAACGCCGGATGTGTGCGTGATTGCCACTTAGCAATACGTCGGGAACACGCTGATCCGCATACACCTCCGGTCGGGTGTAGTGCGGGCAATCCAGCAAACCATCCGTGAAGGAATCTTCCTCCGCGGAGTCCGCATGCCCTAAAGCTCCAGGCAGCAGTCGTGTAACCGCATCTATCAGGACCATCGCCGGCAGCTCACCGCCAGACAGGACATAGTCCCCAATCGACCACTCTTCATCGACATGAGCTTCAATAAAACGCTCGTCAATGCCTTCATAGCGACCGGCAATCAGGATCAGTGCTTCCTCATTCGCCAGTTCGCGGACCCCAGCCTGTTTCAGCTGACGGCCTTGAGGGGACAGGTAAATTACCTTCGCCTTCTCCCCGGCGGCAGCCTTGGCCTGAACCAATGCGTCTTCCAGGGGCTTGATCTTCATCACCATGCCCGGGCCACCGCCAAATGGGCGATCGTCCACAGTGTGATGTCGATCCGTCGTGTAGTCTCGCGGGTTCCAACAGGTCAGCTGCAACAGCCCCTGTTTCACCGCCCGACTGGTGATGCCGTACTCGCTGATGGCGGAAAACATCTCGGGAAACAAACTGATCACTTCAATGCGCAAATTAGCCACGCTTAGAAGTCCGCGTCCCATTCCACCTTCATCTCGCCTGCTGCCAGGTCGACGCTCAACACGCATTGCTTCGTATAAGGCAACAAGCGTTCGCGATCATCCAGGCTGCCAGCGCAAGGCTTGACCACCATTACATCATTGGCGCCGGTTTCCAGAAGATGATCGATTTTCCCGAACAATTGCCCGAGTTGATCAATAACCTTCAGACCTTCCAGCTGGTACCAGTAGTACTCGCCGTCGGTCAATTCAGGGAACAGGCCTCGCGGCACGCAGATCTCATAACCGGCCAGAAGACGAGCTTCTTCACGGTCATCAAGACCCTTGAGCTTTGCGACCAGGAACTTATCGCTCCCGCGTCCACTGACCAGCTCAACCTGTTTCACACTACCTTCGCGCTTGAGCGTCCAGGTCTTGTACTGCAACAGGTTTTCAGTCGGATCAGTAAAGGAATACACCTTCACTTCGCCGCGAACGCCATGAACAGAGTAAATCTTGCCGATAACGATCAAATCATCAGCAACAGCTGGCGTCGCGTTCATATTGCTCAGGCTGCGGCCTTAGCCGAGTCCTTCAACAGTTTTGCAACGCGCTCGGATGGCTGTGCACCAACGCTCAGCCAGTAGGCTACGCGCTCTTGGTTCACGGACAGACGAACTTCTTGACCACGAGCAACAGGGTTGAAGAAACCAACCTGTTCCTTGTGCGAACCGTCGCGCGGGTTGCGGCTGTCGGTTACGGTCAAGTGGTAAAACGGGCGCTTTTTGGAGCCGCCAAGGGCAAGACGGATTGTTAGCATGTGAACATCGTTCCTGTAGTCGGTGCTGCAAATCTAAATGCACAGCGGGCATAGGTGCCCGAAAGGCCGCATATTCTAAGGAATATCCGGACTTTTGCAAATGTCTTTTTCTGGCGCCTATCAGCGTGCCACTCAGATCTGCTATAGAGCCGTCGTTTAAAACGGCGAGTCAGCGCCCGCCAACGGCGGGTTTGCTGGAGATCCCACATCCCTGTGGGTCGGAGCGGAAGCAGAACTCCCGCTCGAATACTTTACATTTTAGGCATGCCACCGCCGGGCAACATACCGCCCATGCCGCGCATCATCTTGGCCATACCGCCTTTGGCGGAGAATTTCTTCATCATCTTCTGCATCTGCTTGTGCTGCTTGATCAAGCGACCGATATCCTGCACCTGGGTACCGGAACCCATGGCGATCCGACGTTTGCGCGAACCGCTGATCAGCTCAGGGTCGCGGCGCTCGGCCGGGGTCATGGAGTTGATGATGGCTTCCATCTGCTTGAATTGCTTCTCTGCCGCACCCTGGGCATTGCCCATTTGCGCCAGGTTGACGCCACCGATGTTCGGCAGCTTGTCCATGAGGCCGCCGAGGCCGCCCATGTTCTTCATCTGTTGCAGCTGGTCACGGAAGTCTTCGAGGTCGAAGCCCTTGCCCTTCTTCAGCTTCTTGGCCAGTTTGTCGGCCTTGTCCTTGTCGAGCGTGGCTTCGGCCTGCTCGATCAGGCTGAGCACGTCGCCCATGCCGAGGATGCGCGAGGCGATACGCTCAGGGTGGAACGGCTCAAGCGCTTCGCTCTTCTCGCCCATACCGATGAACTTGATCGGCTTGCCGGTGATGGCGCGTACCGACAGCGCGGCACCGCCACGGGCGTCGCCGTCGACCTTGGTCAGGATCACGCCGGTCAGCGGTAGTGCGTCGCCGAAGGCCTTGGCGGTGTTGGCCGCATCCTGGCCGGTCATGGCGTCGACCACGAACAGCGTCTCGACCGGGTTGATCGCGGCATGCAGCGCCTTGATCTCGCCCATCATCTCTTCATCGATGTGCAGGCGACCGGCGGTATCGACGATGACCACGTCGATGAATTTCAGCTTGGCTTCTTTAATAGCCGCGTTGGCGATGTCGACCGGCTTCTGGCTCAGGTCGGACGGGAAGAAGGTCACGCCCACTTCGCCTGCGAGCATTTCCAGCTGCTTGATGGCGGCCGGGCGGTAGACGTCAGCCGATACCACCATGACCGACTTCTTCTTGCGCTCTTTAAGGAAGCGCGCCAGCTTGCCGGCAGTGGTGGTTTTACCCGCGCCCTGCAGACCGGCCATCAGCACGACGGCCGGTGGCACGGCGCTGAGGTTCAAATCTTCGTTGGCCGCGCCCATCAGGCTTTCGAGTTCGGCCTGGACGATCTTCACAAACGCCTGGCCCGGGGTCAGGCTGCGGGACACTTCGGTGCCGACCGCGCGCTCCTTGACCGAGTTGACGAAGTCCTTCACCACCGGCAAGGCCACGTCGGCTTCCAGCAACGCCATGCGCACTTCACGCAGGGTGTCTTTAATATTGTCCTCGGTCAGCTTGGCCTTGCCGGTAACGTGGCGCAGCGTCTGCGAGAGACGGTCAGTCAGGTTTTCAAACATGCGCGATCCTTTCAGGCCCTATTCATCGAAATGCATCGGTAGACCGAGGTAGTGGCGGCCCAGGCTGTGGTAAATCGCTATTAAAAACAGCGCTCGGCGAGCCTGCGGCGTGGGCAGGCCGCGGATTATAGCGAAGACTGCGCCCGTGCACACCCGCTGTCTGGCCCGGGAGTCTTTCGTGGAACGCAGGGGTATGCCAAACTCAGCGCCTTTCGGGCTTGTCTATCAGGATTTATGCTCCCCTTGTCACCCAGTTTGCTACCCAGCCTCGCCGCCGCCATCGTGTATGCCGCTGCGACTCTCTATCAGGGCACTCGCCTGGCCCAGGGCACCAAGGCCGATAAACGCCTGCTCGTAGGGCTTGGCGTCCTCGCCCTGCTGGCCCATGCCGCGAGCCTGTTCACCCACCTGATGACGCCGGTCGGCCTGGGCCTGGATTTTTTCAGCGCCGCCAGCCTGATCGCCGCGGCCGTCATCGCGCTGACGCTGATGGCCTGCTACCGGATCCCCGTCGAGAACCTGCTGGTGCTGCTGTTCCCACTCGGCGTGCTGACGGTGCTGCTGGCGCAATTCGCCCCCACCGGCACCGTGCAGGTGATCGATGAGGAGCCGGGCATCCTCGCGCATATCCTGCTGTCGATCCTCGCTTATGGCATGTTCACCATCGCGGTGTTCCAGGCCTTGCTCCTGCTGCTGCAGGACCACCAGCTCAAGCACAAGCACCCGTCCGGGCTGATCAAGAACTTCCCGCCGCTGCAAACCATGGAGAGCCTGCTGTTCGGTTTCCTGTGGGCCGGCTGGACGCTGTTGTCGCTGTCGCTGATTTCCGGCTGGCTGTTCGTCGAAAACCTGTTCGCCCAGCACCTGGTGCACAAGACCTTGCTCGCGTGCCTGGCCTGGGTGGTGTTCAGCGTGTTGCTGTGGGGCCGCAATCGCCTCGGCTGGCGTGGGCACAAGGCGATTCGCTGGACCCTGGCCGGTTTCTGCCTGCTGATGCTGGCCTACTTCGGCAGCAAGCTGGTTCGCGAATACATCCTGCATATCTGACGGGCGGCAATCATGGACAACTTGCCCCTTGGGCCGATGCTCGCGGTAATCGCCCTGCTGGTGTTATGGGCGGCGCTGTTTACCGCCATCGAAGCCGCGCAACAACACCTGCTGGCCCTGCGCCCCGGTACACGCCAGGGCGACAAGGCCGCCGCGCGCCTGAGCTTCCCGCGCCATAGCCTGATCCTGTGCAACAGCCTGTGCCGCGCGGCGGTAGTGATCCTGTGCACATTGTTGGCGATCTATGCCTGGGCGCTGAACGGCCCGTGGCTCGGCTGGCTGATCTCCTGCGGCCTGCTGCTGATCCTCGCAGACTACCTGCCTCGGGCCCTGGCGACCCGCCATCCGCAAGCGGTGCTGGGCTTTGGCAACACGCTGCTGGGCGTACCGCTGAAAATCCTCTATCCGCTGGCCTGGCTGCTCAATGGTATCAGCCTGTTGCTGCTGCGCCCGTTCGCACGCAAATCCGGCGTGGTGAAAAAGAGCGACGAGCCGCAGCCCGACCACGACGACGAACCGGAGCCCGAGGCCGACGCCGACCGCTCCCCCGGCATGCCCGGCATCCACGCCCTGGACAACATCACGGTCAATGACATCCTGGTGCCGCGCAGCGAAGTGGACGGCATCAACCTGGACGAATCGATCGAGGACATCATAGAGCAACTGCGCACGTCCGAGCGCACGCGCCTGCCGGTGTTCCACAGCGACATCAATCAGGTCCAGGCGGTGCTCAACACGCGGCAGGTCCAGCACCTGCTGCCGGACGCCAGCCTGACCAAGGAAGCCTTGCTCGCGGCCTGCCATGAACCCTATTTCGTCCCGGAAAGCACGCCGCTGCAGCTGCAACTGCTGAATTTCCACAAGCAACAGCGACGCCTGGGCATGGTGGTGGACGAATACGGCGAAGTGCTGGGCATTGTGACCCTGGAAGATATTCTCGAAGAAATCGTCGGCGAATTTGAAAGCGAACAGGGCGCGGACAACCCGCATATCGAAGCGCAGCCGGATGGGCGCTACATCATCGACGGCGCCGCTTCGATCCGCGAATTGAACAAGAGCCTGGGCTGGCACTTGCCCAGCGATGGCCCCAAGACCCTGAACGGCCTGGTGACCGAAGCGCTGGAGACTATCCCGGATTGCGCGGTGTGCCTGAAGATCGGCCGCTACCGCCTGGAAATCCTCGATACCGAGGATAACCGCGTGGCCAAGGTGCTGATCTGGCATACCAGCCGGGTGCCGGTCGCCGCCTAGCTTTTCGGCACTGCGCACTCCAATGT
>NZ_JBAWDE010000175.1:0-1758 GCF_049590575.1 Pseudomonas sp. | reverse complement strand
CCGTGGAAGACTACCACGTTGATAGGACGGATGTGTAAGCGTAGTAATACGTTGAGCTGACCGTTACTAATAGCCCGTTCGGCTTGACCATAAAATTTATTGTAGATACAAACTCTACTTACTTGTTGCCCATCAATATTCAACCTTTTTTCGTCATCTTCACTTTTGGGTGATTGTAGCGCAGGGGTCCCACCCGTTCCCATCCCGCACACGGAAGTTAAGCCCTGCAGCCCCGATGGTACTGCACGCGCGAGTGTGTGGGAGAGTAGGACGTTGCCCGATTAAACACGAAGCCCCGGTCAGAAATGGCCGGGGCTTTTTTCGGTTTTGCCGGGTGCTTGCTATTCTAAATCTTGGACCACTTTGAGGCGATGCAGTTCGATTCTGCGGCGGCGTGCTTGCGGCACCTGATGGACTCGCACCCGCAGGATGCCACCGAGCGAGTCTGGCTGCAGCAATCACCGGGTGGCCTCATCGTGCCCCATTCCGCCCCGAGATTTCTATTTCGTGGCGAGTGTGGACAATTCCCCGAAACCCGACCTAACGCGCGAAGAGCGGATACGTGGACGGTGAAAGGCAAAGCGGGCGAGCGCGTGCCCCTTTCGCCGCGAGCGCTCGTGGAGTTCAGAAGGCTAGGCGCGTGCTTGCTCCAGAGGCTCTGCCCGCCAGACTTTGACCTGTCCGCCTCCGAGGCTCTCGCGGTTCAACAGCATTACGGACTGCCAACCGTGATGCTCGATTTCACGGCGAACCCTGGCACCGCCATGGCGTTTGCGATAGGCGGGAGCAAGAACAAAAGAGATTATGGAAGAATCTGCGTCCTCCCAACAGAGTCATATCGCAAGGGCGTTATGCTAAGTGAATTAGTGGACCACAGGTGGGCTCTTCGAGCGCGCCGTCAGGAGGGGTTCGGCGTTGTTTGCTTGGATCGTCCTTCACCAGATCTAAAATCGAGGCAAGCGCAAAAGCGCTGGGGGATTCGTTGGTACCAATTTCGGATAACGGACGAGGACCGACAAATCTCTGCCGCGAGGTACAGCGCACTGATCGATACGGACGATGACCCGACGGCTGGTATTCTCCGACACCAGGTGATCGAATATGTGGAGAACTTTGGCAAAATGCCCGACGACTTGGCAGTTTGGATCGTGGACAAGATTCCAATGCTTCCTCGCGCGTATAGGCCGATCAATCTTTCGGGACACGAAGCCATAGTCGATCACGTTGCACCCAGCGAGGTCGAGTTTGATGAGGAGTTCGAGCGCGATCAGACGCTTCGGTATCTCTCGAATGCGTACCCTGATGATAGCCGCCTTCGCGTGGGTAATTGGATGCAGATAAAAGCTGGAGGCGTTGTGGCCGATCCGCGGACCCTCCAGCGGGCTAACCTGAGAACACCAGCGCCATGAAAGCACTCTCCTTCTGGAAGGCCGTCACTCTGGACAAATCCAATCTTTTGGAGGAAGTCTTCGCGTTACTGCAGGAGCACGGAGTGCGCTTCTGCGTAATCGGCGGTCAGGCTGTCAACGCCTACGTGGAGCCGCTGGTCAGCCTCGATCTCGATCTTGCAGTTGCCACCAGTCAGCTTGATCAGGTCACCATGCTCATGCGCAAACATTTTCAGGTAGCGTCGTTTCCGCACAGCCTCAACATCAGTTCTTCTGGTTCCAACCTCCGCGTGCAGTTTCAGACTGATCCGCGCTACGGCGATTTTGTCGAGCGAGCCTCCATGCGCGAAGTGCTCGGGCTCCAACTTCC
>NZ_JBAWDE010000174.1:0-4690 GCF_049590575.1 Pseudomonas sp. | reverse complement strand
GGCTGGTGCCGCTGGCCGTGGACGGCTTGAGCGCCGACACCCTGGGCCGACGCTTCAAGATCAGCGAACACCCGCGCTTTGCCGTGCTGCTCAGCAGCCCCGGCCCAACGCGCTTTGACAGTGACAGCGAGTTGCCCGACCCCTACGACGGCCTGGTCGATGGCCTGCACAGCCACCTGGAAGTCCACGATTGCATGGGCTGCCCGCTGTTCGTCGACGACCGGCCCTGGGGCCTGCTGACCCTCGATGCCCTCGACACCGAACGCTTCGAGCGCGTCGAGCTGGACGCCCTGCAAGCCTTTGCCAGCCTCGCCGCCGCCACCGTCAACGTCGCTGAACGTATCGAACGCCTGGCATTGCGCGCCGAAGACGCACACCAGCGCGCCGAGATCTACCGCCAGGCCAGCGGCCAACAGCACAAGGAAATGATCGGCCAGAGCAAAAGCCACAAGCGCCTGGTCGAGGAAATCCAACTGGTGGGCGGCAGCGACCTCACCGTGTTGATCACCGGCGAAACCGGGGTCGGCAAGGAGCTGGTGGCACAGGCAATTCACGCCGCATCAACGCGCGCGGACAAACCCCTGATCAGCCTCAACTGCGCCGCCCTCCCGGAGACCCTGGTGGAAAGCGAGCTGTTCGGGCACGTACGCGGCGCCTTTACCGGCGCGCTGAACGAGCGCCGCGGCAAGTTTGAACTGGCAAATGGCGGCACGCTGTTTCTGGATGAAGTGGGCGAGCTGTCGCTGACCGTACAGGCCAAGCTGCTGCGCGTGCTGCAAAGCGGCCAGTTGCAGCGCCTGGGCTCGGACAAGGAACACCAGGTGGACGTGCGCCTGATCGCCGCCACCAACCGCGACCTGGCTGACGAGGTGCGCAACGGTCGCTACCGCGCCGACTTCTACCACCGCCTCAGCGTGTACCCGCTGCAAGTGCCGGCGCTGCGTGAGCGCGGGCGTGATGTGTTGCTGCTGGCCGGTTTTTTCCTCGAGCAAAACCGCTCACGCATGGGCCTGGGCAGCCTGCGCCTGACCAGCGACGCCCAGGCGGCGCTGCTGGCCTATAACTGGCCGGGCAATGTGCGCGAGCTGGAGCATTTGATCGGACGCAGCGCACTCAAAGCCCTGGGTAACTGTCGCGAGCGCCCGAAGATTCTCAGCCTGAGTGCCCAGGACCTGGACCTGCCCGACGTCAGCGCGCCGGCCATCGAAGAGCCGCCCCAGCCGACCCTTGTCGTCAGCGGCGACCTGCGCCAGGCCACCGAGCACTACCAGCGCCAGGCGATCAACGCCTGCCTGGAACGCCACCAGCACAACTGGGCCAGCGCCGCCCGTGAACTGGGCCTGGACCGCGCCAACCTGAACCGAATGGCCAAGCGCCTGGGAATCAAATAGAAAGATCACCACCCCCAAAATGTGGGAGCGAGCTTGCTCGCGAAGGCGGTGGATCAGTAACAAATGTGCCGACTGACACTCCGCTTTCGCCAGCAAGCCCGCTCCCACACTAGATCGCGTTGGCCTTGAAGACCGGGCTCACCGGCTTAGGCTTACGAAACACCAACACATTCCCCGCCATCACCAACACCAACCCGGCCAAAGCCGGCGCCGTCCACTGGTACCCTTCGGCGAACGCCGACACATTCAGCGCCACCACCGGAAACAGCACCGTGCAATACGCCGCCCGCTCCGGGCCCATGCGCCCCACCAACGTCAGATACGCGGTAAAACCAATCACCGACCCCGGAATCACCAGGTACCACAGCGCCCCGACATACCGCGCACTCCAATCCATATCGAACGGGATGCCACGCACCGCGCAATACGTCGCCAGCATCGCCGAACCGTACGCCATGCCCCAGGCATTGGTGGTCAGCGGCCGCAACCCGGCCTTCTGCTGCAGGCTAGACAGCATATTGCCCGCCGAGAAACACATCGTGCCGAGTAACGCCAGGCCCAGGCCGAGCAAAGTCTGTGGGCTGGCGGTATGCCCGACCAACTCCGGCCAAAACAGAAAGCCCAGCCCCAGTAACCCCAGCGCGCCGCCCATCAACACATTGCGCGCCACCCGCTGGCCGAAAAATACTCGGGCGTTCAGCGCGTTCCACAAGGTCGCCGTGGAAAACACCACCGCCACCAGGCCGCTGGGGATCCATTGGCTGGCGGTGAGAAAACACATGAAGTTGACGCAAAACAGGCACAGGCCCTGGGCCAGGCAAATCAAGTGACCGCGCCGGTTCATCACCTGCAGCTTGCGACTGAGCAGCAGCAACGCAAACAACACCAGCGCCGCCAGGCCGAAGCGATAGACGATGGACACCGGAATCGCGACCACGCCCAATTGCCATTTGAGGGCGATCCAGGTAGTGCCCCAGATCAGCACGGTGAGTAAATACAGGGAAAGGTTCATAGCGGGCTCCATCGGTTGAGCCACAGTGTCGCCCTCGACCCGCGCCAGGCGCTTGCAGATTCTTGCGCTTTTGTCGGGCGACGGGCTCACAGCGCTGGCCGTCGGGAGTAGGATGCAAGGCGTCGGAGAACTCACCATGCCTGATCTGCAATCCCTGCAAGTCTTTCAAGCGCTTAACCGCTCGCCCAACGCACGCCTGGAAGCCTGCGCCGAGCTCGGTGACGGCTTGTCTGCGGCCTTGTGGAGCAACCATCACGACTCGCAGGATTACCAGGCGCCCACCCATCACACCTTGTCATGCTACGTCGGCGGCGGCACCGGCACGTTTCGACGCGATCAACCGGGCACCAAGGGCGGGCCCGACAAGCTGTGCATCCTGCCCGCCGAGCACCAGTCGGCCTGGGTGATCAATGGCGAAATCCGCCTGGCCCATGTGTATTTCAGCCCGGAGCAATTCGCCCTGGGCTGCGTCACCCTGCTCGACCGCGAACCGCGCGCCTTGCAACTGCGCGAAAGCACCTTCCTCGAAGACGCGAGCCAGGCGCGGCGCTTTCACCAGTTGATCGCCCTGAACTGGCACGAGCCCGCCGAGCGTTTGCTGACCAGCAGCCTGGCCCATGAAATGCTCAGCCACACCCTGCTCAGCCAGGTGGGCGCACGCGACGGGCTACGCTTGAAAGGCGGGCTGGCGGCCTACCAACGGCGGCGGTTGGTGGAGTACATCGACCAGCATTTGGAAGACCCGCTCAGCCTGGGCCAGTTGGCAGGCCTGTGCGCGCTGTCGGAATACCATTTCGCGCGGATGTTCCGCCAGAGCTTCGGCCTGCCGCCCCATCAGTACCTGTTGGCGCGGCGCCTGAGCCGCGCGCAGCGCCTGCTGCGCAGCGGCGCCCTGCCCCTGGGTGAAATCGCCCTGCTGTGCGGGTTTTCCAGCGCCAGCCATTTCACCCATCGCTTCCGCCAGGCCATGGGCGCCACGCCCGGCGACTACCGCCAGGCGTTCACGGCTTAAACCATCAGGCCCAGAGTCTTGGCCTTGGCCACCGCCTGGGTGCGCCGCTCCACGCCAAGCTTGCTGTGGATGCGCCGCGCGTGGGTCTTCACGGTGTGCAGGGAAATAAACAGGCGGTCGGCGATTTCCAGGTTGGAGTTGCCGAGGGCGATCAACTGCAACACTTCCAGCTCGCGCTGGCTCAGCGGGTTTTCCACATCGCCGGGGGTGGCGGCCTGCGGCTCCATGCCCAGCTCGCTGAGCAACCCCGGCGAGCGCAAACGCAGCTCGCGAATCGCCTGCTGCACCTGGCAGCGCGCGGCCAGTTCCAGCCCGGTTTGCAGGGAGCGCCGCGCCGAGGCGGTGTCGCCCATTTGCCAGGCCACCTCGCCCAGCACCAGGTGCAGTTCGGTTTCCAGGCAGAGCATGCCGCGCTGGTGGGTGGTTTCCAGCAGCGCATTCAGCCGGGCGATGGGTTGATCGGCGCAGCCCAGCTTCACCTCGGCCAGCACCAGCAGGTATTCAAGACGCGGGATCAGCTCCAGGGTGGCCGGCGGCGCTTGCTTGGCCTGGGGCCCACGGAAATGGCGAAGGACCCGGCGCAGCGCTGCCACGGTCAATTCGGCACGGCCCTGCTGCAACCAGAAATGCCCGCTGACCAACAGCAGCACCGCGCGGTACACCGTGTCCGGCACCTGGCGTTGCTGCATCAACCGTTCGGCTTCACGCAGTTGAAAAAACGCCTGGGCGTAGTCGCCACGGTTGGCAGCCAGCAGCGCCAGGCCGAGAAAGCCGTAGAGCACGCGTTTGTCCTGGCTGTGCAGGCATAGGCTCAGGCCGGTGTCGAAGCATTCGCCGGCCAGGCTGTCCTGGCCCTGGCGCAATGCCAGATGCCCACGCCGCAGGGCGATTCGCCCCACGAGTGGCCCGACCTCAAGCCGCTGCTCAAGCAACATCGCCTGCACATTTTCCAGCAGGCTTTGCGCCCGATACGGTGCGCCGCGCTGCTCCAACAACTGCGCGTGGTCGAGCTCCAGCAACGCCTCGAGCAGCAGCGAGCCATGGGCGCGGGCCAGGCACAGCGCTTCGCGGTTCAGCGACTGGGCCACGTCCAGCTCGCCGCGCAGCAAGGCTTGCTGGGTCAGCCCCGACAGGCACATCAGCCGCGAGGTCCAGGCACTGTCGGGCAAGGCTTGCAGCGCTTCGAGAAAATGCACCCGAGAACCCTCGGCGTCGCCGCCCAGGTGCAGCAGCCAGCCCCACTGCGCCTGCCAGCGCGCCAGCAGATGCCGTTGC
>NZ_JBAWDE010000173.1:0-10097 GCF_049590575.1 Pseudomonas sp. | reverse complement strand
GCTTTGCCCTGGCAAGCAGCTACGTGGTGTGCATGGCGCTGGTGTATGCGGCACTGGGCGTGCTGGCCGCGCTGCTGGGCGGCAACCTCGCTGCGCTGCTGCAGACGCCGTGGATTCTCGGCAGTTTCGCCGCATTGTTCGTGATTCTTGCCCTGCCGATGTTCGGCTTCTTCGAACTGCAATTACCCGCCTTCCTGCGTGACCGCCTGGATAACGTCAGCCGCCAGCAACGCGGCGGCAGCCTGGTGGGGGCCGGGGCCTTGGGCGCGTTGTCCGGCCTGCTGGTGGGCCCGTGCATGACCGCGCCCCTGGCCGGTGCCTTGCTGTATATCGCCCAGAGCGGCAATGCGCTGCACGGCGGCCTGATCCTGTTCGCCATGGGCATCGGCATCGGCATTCCGTTGCTGCTGCTGGTGACCGTGGGCAACCGCTTCCTGCCCAAGCCGGGCACCTGGATGAACGTCCTCAAGGGCGTTTTCGGCTTCCTGTTCCTGGGCACTGCGGTGCTGATGATTCGCCCGGTGGTGGGCGAAAGCCTGTGGCTCGGCCTTTGGGGTGTATTGGCCCTGGTGATGGCGTATTGCGGCTGGGCACTCGCCCGCGAATATGGCCTGGCCGCCAAGGTGTTCGGCGCCGGTTCCCTGGTGCTGGGCCTGTGGGGCGCGGTGCTGGTGGTGGGCGCGGCCGGTGGCAGCGACGAGCTGTGGCAACCGTTGAAGGTCTACAGCGGCTCAGCGGCCGCCGCCGCGCCGAACGCCCATGAAGCGTTCATGACCATCAGCGACCCGGCAGTGCTGCAAAGCCAGCTCGACAGTGCCAAGGCCCAGGGTCAATGGGTGCTGTTGGACTACTACGCCGACTGGTGCGTGTCGTGCAAGATCATGGAAAAACAGGTGTTCGGCAAACCCGACGTCATGGACGCGTTGAAAGACGTACGCCTGCTGCGCCTGGACGTTACCGCCGACAGCGCCGCCAGCCGCGAGCTGCTCGGCCGTTACAAGGTGCCAGGGCCGCCGAGCTTCGTGTGGATCGGCCCCGACGGTGAAGAACGCCGCGCCCAGCGCATTACCGGCGAAGTGGATGCCGGCGCCTTCCTGCAACGCTGGAATCAGACCCGGGAAGCCCTCTGATGCTGACCCTGACCATCGGCACGTTCGCCATTGCCCTGAATCACATCCTGCTGATCAGTGCGCTGATTCTCGCCACGGTGGTGGGTTGGCTGGTGGCCAGGCGTGGCGGTGAAAACCCGGAATCGGTGCTGTTCAGCCTGTTCCTGCTGGGCATGTTGGTCGCACGCATCAGTTTTGTGTTGATGTACTGGAGCGATTACAGCCACGACCCGCTGCAGATCGTCGACCTGCGCGACGGCGGTTTCCTCGCCTGGCCCGGCGTGATCGCGCTGGTGCTGGGCGCATTGGCTTACAGCTGGCGCCGCCCTGCCTTGCGCAAACCACTGAGCGCCGGGGTCATCACCGGGTTGGTGTTCTGGGGCATGACCAGCGTGTCCCTGAGCCTGTACGACAAGGGCTCGCAGCTGCCGGACATCACCTTGCGCAACGCCAATGGCCAAGTGGTGCAACTGGCCGATTACAAAGGCGGCCCGCTGGTGATCAACCTCTGGGCCACCTGGTGCCCACCCTGCCGGCGGGAAATGCCGGTGTTGGAACGCGCGCAGCACCAGCGCCCCGACGTGACCTTCCTGTTCGTCAACCAGGCCGAAAGCATGCAAAGCGTCAGCACCTTCCTGGCCACTCAGGGCCTGACCCTCGACAACGTGCTGTTCGATGCCAGCGGCCGTCTCGGCCAGGCCGTGGGCTCCATGGCCCTGCCGACCACCTTGTTCTACCAAGCCGATGGGCGCCTGATCAACAGCCACCTGGGCGAGTTGTCGCGAGCCAGCCTGGCCCGTGCCATGGAACCCTTCGACACTGCACCTCAAAGGAAACCGACATGCCAAGCCTCCGCCACCTGCTGACCCTGCTGCCGTTGACGCTCGCGGCCACCCTGGCCCAGGCCGAAGAATGGCCGGCGCCGATCAAACAGATCGAAGCCAAGGGCGCCAAGATCCTCGGCAAGTTCGACGCCCCCAGCGGCCTCACCGGCTACGCCGCGCAGTACCAGAACCGCGGCATGGCCCTGTACCTGACCGCCGACGGCAAAAGCGTACTCGCCGGTAACCTTTACGACGCCCAGGGCAATGACTTGAGCAGCGCCCCCCTGGAAAAACTGGTGTACGCGCCGATGGCCAAGGAAGTCTGGGCCAAGATGGAAAAAAGCAGCTGGATCCAGGACGGCGATAAAAACGCGCCGCGCACTGTTTACCTGTTCAGCGACCCCAACTGCCCGTACTGCAACATGTTCTGGGAACAGGCACGCCCATGGGTCAAGGCCGGCAAGGTGCAGTTGCGCCACATCATGGTCGGGATTATCCGCGAAGACAGCCCCGGCAAATCCGCCGCGCTACTCGCCGCCAAGGACCCGCAAAAAGCCCTCGAAGAACATGAGGCCGCCGGCAAAGCCAGCACGCTGCAGGCGCTGGACAAGATCCCGGCCGGCATTGAGGCCAAGCTCGATGCCAACATGAAGTTGATGGAAGAGCTGGAGCTGTCGGCGACGCCGGCGATTTTCTATCTGGATGACAAGGGCCAGTTGCAGCAACAGCAGGGCGCACCGTCGCCGGAGAAGTTGGTGAAGATCATGGGGCCCAAATAAACCGCCCTTTAAACACTTTCAACCAGGAAATCGTCCATGTACCAATCGTTCCCCATGCCTGAAGTTTCATGGCTGTGGAGCTCCAGCAATACCGGGGCGGCGCCCGCTACAAAGGTAAAACTCAAGGTCTGCCAGTCAATGCCCATCAGGTTCAGCACAGGGGTTTTATCCACCGAATCCTGACGCAACGACAACTTGGGCGTTTTATACGCATCCCCATCTCGACGTACTTTCACAGAAAACCGATAGGTGTCACCTTCGCAGAGATCATCGAAGACGCTCTGTAGAATCGGCCCCGCACTGGCCTCTGAATAGGTGTAATTGCGCGCGCTAAAGCCAGGTTTACCATCGGGGCCTTGGGCCACGGGTGCGATGGTGATGTCCCTTGGGTCTGGCGCCCCTGTGCCAATAGCCCAGCGGCCCAGTTTCTGGTCATTGAAATCGGTCAGGTCGCGATATGGCTTACGCAAGGTCAGGTTCAACGCGGGACATACAATCATCGGCCCGTGCTCACCACAGGCATCCGCCCGGACCTTGAGCGTGACGGTCAAGGTGGCGTGGTCAGGGAATTTCTCCAGCTCGCTGCGGGAAAGCGTACGCGACACACCGTTCTTGACGTCGCTGGACGTAATCGCTTTACCCACCATCACGTGGAAGGTGTAGACCGATCCGTCCTTGAGGTAGCCCTTACAATCCATCCAGGCGTTGTGCCCCACCTCGATGAACGCCCATTTAGGCACAAAGGCCGTGGCATCCCCGGTGAAGGTGCGCAAGTCCAACACGCCGTTCTGTGCCTCACGCACCTGCGGTTCGGGCAACTGCGCCGGCACGCTGAAGTGCAGGTCAGTGATCACCTCGCAAACCCGAGTAACCGTACGCCGGACAGTCACCGTCCTGGTGACCCCGGGGTGGTTCAACTCTCCGGGTTTGATCTCGGAGGGCACTGCGACGCTCAAGGTTGTTTTTTTAGCCACGGTAAAGTCTCCAGTGCAGGGTAGATACACATCAGCCATGCCACAGGAGACATTCAATGCCCGGGCAGCACGCCCTGGCTACTGTCAAAGTTGACAGGTTTTCAGCCAAAACCGCGCTACCCGACCAATGGTTATATAGCCCTTAAAGTCCCTCCAGTTCAGCCATCAAGTCACTCAGGCGATCCACCTTGTCCGCGCTGATCTCATTGGCCGCCAGCCCGTCGATGTACTCGGCCAACTCCGCCACCGTGCTGCACTCGAACATCGCCCGCAGCGGTACATCCCGTTGCAGGGTTTTCTGCACCCGCGAGGCAATCTGCGTGGCCAGCAACGAATGCCCGCCCAGCTCGAAGAAGTTGTCCTGGACGCCCACACGCTCAACCTTGAGCACTTCAGCCCAGATGGCGGCCAAAGTGGTTTCCAGTTCGTTGCGCGGCGCCAGGTAGTCCTGGCTGTGCAACTGGCCGATTTCCAGGGCCGGCAGCGCATTGCGGTCGAGTTTGCCGTTGGCGTTCAGCGGCAGGCGTTCGAGCCACAGCCAGTGCAGCGGCACCATGTACTCCGGCAGTTCGGCGCGCAGGCGCTGCTTGATGCGGTCCAGGCGATCGCTTGGGTTCAACCCTTCATCCGCCGCCACCAGGTACCCCACCAAGTGCTTGCCGTTGACGCCTTCCTGCACGCCGACCGCCGCGTCACGCACCTCCGGTTGCTCGTGCAGGCGCGCTTCGATTTCACCCAGCTCGATGCGGTAACCGCGAATCTTCACCTGATGGTCGATGCGCCCGACGTATTCCAGCACCCCATCGCTGCGCCGACGGGCCAGGTCGCCCGTGCGGTAGAGCCGCTCGCCCGCCGCGCCGAACGGGTTCGGCACAAACACCTGGGCGGTGCGCAATGGGTCGCTGACGTAACCGCGCCCCACACCAGTGCCGGCCACGCACAACTCACCGACGGCGCCTTGCGGCACCAGCTCCAGCGCGCCATCCAGCAGGTACAGGCAGTTGTTGTCGGTCGGTGTACCAATCGGCAGGTAAGTGCCACGGGTCGACGCCAGGTCGACGCGGAAGAACGCCACGTCATCCGAGCACTCCGCGGGGCCGTAAGCGTTGACCAGGCCAATCTCCGGGTAACGCTGCAACCACTGGTGCGCCAGCTCCGGTGGCATC
Source organism: Pseudomonas sp. (assembly GCF_049590575.1). GTDB lineage: Bacteria > Pseudomonadota > Gammaproteobacteria > Pseudomonadales > Pseudomonadaceae > Aquipseudomonas. The sequence goes on along the minus strand of NZ_JBAWDE010000173.1, from coordinate 5,245 downwards.
GCTTCACCCGTCGGCAGCATCCAGCGCAAGCCGTCCAGGCCCATGCGTTCCTGGGCCAGCATGCCCTGGATCAGCGACGGCACGCTTTCCAGCACGGTAATGCCCTGCGCCTGAACGTGCGCGAGCAAACCCTGCGGATCGTGGGCGATGGTGTTCGGCACGATATCCACCCGCGCGCCGAACAGCGGCGACGCGAGGAATTGCCACACGGAAATATCAAAACTCTGCGACGCGGTCTGGGCGATCACATCCGCAGCGCTCAGGTCCAGGTACGGCACCTTGCTCAATTGGTTATTGAGCATGCCGCGCTGTTCGACCATCACGCCTTTGGGCAGGCCGGTGGAACCCGAGGTGTAGATCACATAGGCGAGGTTGTCCGGGCCGCTGTACACGCCTGGGTTTTCACCGCGGCCAGGCACTTCCTCCCACACCAGCAACTGGCAGTCGACGCCGTCGAGCAGTTCGATCGCCTGCTCGCGGCACGCCTCGGTGCACACCAGCAATGGCGTGCGGCTCAGGTCGATGATGCGGCTCAGGCGCTGGCTCGGCAGCCCAGGGTCGAGCGGCAGGTAACCGGCACCGGCCTTGAAGCTGCCGATGATCATGCCCAGCAGGCCGAGGTTGCGCTCGGCCAGCAACGCCACCGGTTGGTCCAGGCCGACACCCGCCGCGATCAGCGCGTGGCCCAGGCCATTACTGCGCCGGTTCAGCTCGGCATAGGTCCATTGCTGGCCCAGGCAGCTCGCGGCAATTCGCTGCGGATGTGCGTTCACCTGCGCTTCGAACAGCTCGACATAGCTGCGCTCCAGTGGATAGGCGTGCTCACTCTGGTTGCAGCCGTGCACCAGGAATTCCCGCTCCTGCTCGCCGATCAGCGGCAGGTCGGCCATGTCGCCATGGAAGCCCTGCACCAATGCCAGCAGCAAGCGCTTGAACTCGCCGAGCATGCCTTGCACGGTGGTTTCGTCGAAATAACGCTGGTCGTAGGACAGGTGCAAACCGAGGTCATCGCCTGGGTAGCACACGGCGGTCAACGGGAAGTTGGTGTGGGTACGGCCGGAGTCCGAGGTGGCGTTCAGGCTTTGTGCACGATCCAGCACCGAGACTTCCACCGGGGCGTTCTCGAACACGAACAGGCTATCGAACAGCGGCTGGCCCTTGGGCAGCTCGCTGTGTTCCTGGATCGTCACCAGCGGCAGGTATTCGTACTCGCGCAGCTGCATGTTGCTGTCGAGCAAACCGCTCAACCACTGGCGCACGCTGCAACGCTGGTGGTCCTGCGGCAACTTCACTCGCAGCGCGATGCTGTTGATGAACAGGCCGACGGTGCGTTGCATCTCGGGCATTTCCACCGGGCGCCCGGCCACGGTGACGCCGAACAGCACGTCGCGGTCGCCACTCAAGCGCCGCAGCACCAACGCCCACGCCGCCTGGGCGAAGGTGTTGACGGTGAGCTGATGGGCCTGGGCCAGTTCACGCAGTTGCGCGCCGTCGCGGGCATCAAGGCGCGTATAGCAATCACCCACCACCATGCCGCCGCTGTGGCCGGCGTGTTCGCGCAGGAACGGCCGGTCGCTCGGGATCGGCGTAGTGCGCTCGAACCCTTGCAGGTTCTGCTGCCACCACTGGCGTGCCTCGGCCAGGTTCTGGCGTTGCAGCCAGGCGATGTAGTCGCGGTAACGCGGCGGCGTGGCCAGTTGCGCCTCGCGGCCTTCGCCCAGTGCCATGTAGATATCGAAAAAGTCATTCATCAGCAACGAACGGCACCAGGCATCGATCAGGATGTGGTGGTTGCTCATCATGAACCAGTAGCGCGCCTCGCCAACGCGAATCAGGCGCAGGTGGAACGGCGCCTGGTTGAGCAGATCGAAACCGGCTTCGCGCTCGGCCTTGAGCAGTGCTTGCAGGCGCGGCTCCTGTTCGCTTTCCGGGTCGGCGCTCCAGTCCAGGTAGTCAATCGGCGTGCTGCCCGGTTTGTGGATCACTTGCAGCATGTCTTCGCCGACGTTCCAGCAGAACGACGCACGCAGGGCTTCGTGGCGCGCGATCACGGCCTGCCAGGCCTGGGCGAAACGCTCAGGGTCCAATGCGCTGTTGATGCGGTAGCGGTCCTGCATGTAGTAGAGGCCGGTGCCGGGCTCCAGCAGGGTGTGCAGCAACAGGCCTTCCTGCATCGGCGTCAGCGGGTACACGTCTTCGATGGCGTTGGCCGGCACCGGCAGGCTGTCGAGTTGCGATTGGCTCAAGTGCGCCAGGGGGAAGTCGGACGGCGTGAGGCCGCCGGCGTCGTCCCTGAGGCAATGCGCGATCAGGCTTTGCAGCTCAGCCAGGTACGCCTCCGCCAGGTCACGGATGGTCTGTGGGTCGTGGCGTTCGCGGCTGTAGGTCCAGCGCAGCACCAACTCGCCGCCATACACCTGGCTGTCCACGCTCAGCGCGTTGGGCAGCGGTGCATCCGGGTCGTGGGCCAGGCCCGCCGACTCATCCAGCGGGTGGAACAGCGCATCGGCACCGAAGCTCTGGTCGAACTGGCCGAGGTAGTTGAAGGTGATGTCCGCCGTCGGCAAGGCGGCCATGGTGTGCTTGCACAGGTCGTCGGCGAGGTAGCGCAGCACGCCATAGCCCAGGCCTTTGTGCGGCACGCCGCGCAGTTGCTCCTTGATCGCCTTGATCGAAGCGCCCTGCCCGGCTGCTTCTTCGATTTGCAGCGGTGTCAGGCGCAGTGGGTAGGCGCTGGTAAACCAGCCGACGCTGCGGGTCAGGTCGATCTCGTCGAACAGGGTTTCGCGGCCATGGCCTTCGAGTTGGACCAGCGCAGACTCATGGCCGCTCCAGCGGCACAGCACACGGGCCAGGGCCGTCAGCAGCAAGTCGTTGACCTGGGTGCGGTAGGCGCTCGGTGCCTGTTGCAGCAACTGGCGAGTATGCTCGGCATCCAGGCGCACGCTCAGCGTATCGGCATCCCGATTGCGCAGCGAACCTTGCGGGCGATCCACCGGCAATGCGACGGCAGGCCCCGCCAACTGGTCCTGCCACAGGCTCAATTCTTCACGCAGGGATTCGCTGCCGGCATAAGCTTGCAGGCGCGCGGCCCAGTCGCGCAGGGCGCTGGTCTTGGCCGGCAGGTTAACCGACTGACCGTCGCTGAGCTGGCGGTAGACGGTTTGCAAATCCTCAAGCAACACGCGCCACGACACGCCGTCCACCACCAGGTGATGGATCGCGATCAACAAGCGCTGCTGGCCTTCAGGGCCATCGACCAGCAAGGCGCGCAGCAGCGGGCCGTGTTCCAGGTCAAGGCTGCGCTGGGTGTCGGTGAACAGCGCGGTGCACTGCGCCATATCGCGCACTTGCGCCTGCATCAGCACGCCACCTTGCGGCACAACCCGATGCTCGGCATGCCATTGGGCCTCGCGCCGGGTGAAGCTCAGGCGCAGCGCATCATGCTGTTCCAGCACCGCCAGCAGCGCTCGCTCCAGGCGGTGGGGGTCGAGCAGTTGCAGCGGCTTGAGCAGCAATGCCTGGTTCCAGTGCTGACGGTTGGGGATGTCAGTGTCGAAGAACCAGTGCTGGATCGGTGTGAGACCTGAGCTGCCGGTCAGCACGCCCTGCTCGGCCTTGACCTGCTCGGTGCGGGTGGCGACGGCGGCCAGGGTCTGCACGGTCTGGTGTTGGAACAGGTCGCGCGGGCTGAAATGAATCCCGGCCTGACGCGCGCGGCTGACCACCTGGATCGACAGGATTGAGTCACCGCCCAGTTCAAAGAAGTTATCGTCGAGGCCAACCTGCTGCACGTTCAGTACCGCGCACCAGATCGCCGCCAGGGTCTGCTCCAGCGCATTGCGCGGCGCCACGTAGTGTTGGCGATTCGCCTCTGGATCCGGTTGCGGCAAGGCGCGGCGGTCGAGTTTGCCGTTGGCGGTCAGCGGCATGCTGTCCAGTACGATCAGGTGCGCGGGCACCATGTAGTCCGGCAATTGCGCCTTGAGGTGCGCCTTGAGCGCGTCGCGCAGGGTGCCGTGCTCGGCATCGCTGACCAGGTACGCCACCAGCTGTTTGCCGCTGGGCGCATCCAGCGCCAGCACCACTGCTTCGCGCACGGCTTCGTGTTCGAGCAGGCGGGTTTCGATCTCGCCCAGCTCGATGCGGAAACCGCGAATCTTCACTTGATGGTCGATACGCCCCAGGTACTCCACCAGGCCATCGGCGCGTTGGCGCACCAGGTCGCCGGTGCGGTACACACGGCCGCCATTCCTGGCAAACGGGTCGGCGACAAAACGCTCGGCGGTCATCCCCGGACGCTGGTGATAACCCTGGGCCAGACCCGCCCCGCCGACGTACAACTCGCCGGTCGCACCTTGCGGCACCAAGGCCAGATCAGCGTCGAGAATATAGGCCACGCGGTCACCGATGATGCTGCCGATCGGCACGCTGCCGGCGCCCTCTTCGAGCTGCTGCGGCGCCAGGCTCGCCAGCGGCATCACCACGGTTTCGGTCGGGCCATAGGCATTGAAAAACACCTGCGGCTGGAACGCCGCGCGGATACGCTGCAAGTGCTCGCCGGTCAGCGCTTCGCCACCGGTGATGCACATGCGCACCGGCAAGGTCTGCTGCTGGGTCGCCAGCCACTGCGCCAACTGGCTGCCGTAGCTCGGGGTAAAGCCAAGGATAGTGATGCGGTGGGTGCGGATCAGCGCGCAGATTTCTTCGGCATCCCACTGGCCCTGGGCGCGCAAGACCACCTGCGCGCCGCTGAGCAATGGCACCAGCAACCGCTCGGTGGCGGCGTCGAAGTTGATCGAATAGAAGTGCAGTTCGCAGTCGTCCGCGCGCATGCCAAAACGCTCGATCACCGCCTGGCAATGCATGGCGATTTCACCATGGGACACCACCACGCCTTTGGGCTTGCCGGTGGAGCCGGAGGTGTAGATCAGGTACGCCTGATGCTGCGGCAGGCTGATAAACGGCAGTTCACCGGCCGGGTAATTGGCCAGCAGCGGCGAATCGTCTTCCAGGCACCAGCACGCTAGCGTCGCCGGCAACTCGCCCAGGGCTGCGAACATCGCCGCGTCACTGAGCAGCAGGCCGATGCCGCTGTCTTCGATCATGTAATGCAGGCGGTCCAGCGGGTATTCCGGGTCCAGCGGCACATAGGCGCCGCCCGCCTTGAGGATTGCCAGCAGGCCGATGACCATTTCCAGCGAGCGCGGCAGCGCCAGGCCGACCCGCACCTGCGGGCCGACGC
>NZ_JBAWDE010000172.1:0-8576 GCF_049590575.1 Pseudomonas sp. | reverse complement strand
CTCCCACACTTGACCGAATTCCAATTTGGGAATGCGCTCAAAAATGTGGGAGCGGGCTTGCTCGCGAAGGACGCGACTCGGTATTGCGCCGAACTTATTCCATGTCCTTGAGCCACTCGGAGCTCTTGAACCACTTGTCATGGATGCGATCGTAGGTGCCGTCGTTGCGGATCTGGTGCAGGAAGTTGTTGATGTAGTTGAGGCTGTCGTAATCGCCTTTTTTCAGGCCAAACGCCAACGGCTCGAAGGTGAAGGGTTCTTCCAGGAACACCAGCTTGCCGTTGCCGACTTTCTTCTCGGCGACCACGTTGTACGGGGCGTCATACACAAAGGCGTCGGCCTTGCCGTTGACCACGTCCAGCACGCCTTCCTGCTCGTTGTCGTAGCCGTGGTACTTGGCTTTGGAGATCAGCTTCTTGGCGACCATTTCACCGGTCGTACCGAGCTTGGAGGTCAGGCGGTATTTTTCGTCGTTCAGGTCTTTGTAGGACTTGATGGTGCCTTCCAGGTCCTTACGAATCAGCAGGGTCTGGCCGACCACGATGAAGGGTTCGCTGAAATTCAGGCGCAGGTTGCGTTCCTGGGTCAGGGTCATGCCGCTGCCGATCATATCGAACTTGCCGGTGAGGAATGCCGGGATGATCCCGTCATAACCGGTGGACACCAGTTCCAGCTTGACGCCCATGGACTTGGCCAAGGCCTTGAGGATGTCGACTTCGAAGCCGATGATTTCTCCGCGCTTGTCGGTCATTTCGAACGGCATGTAGGTCGGGTCCATGCCGACTTTCAGCGTGCCGCGCTTGACCGCATCATCGATGGCACCGGCCTGGGCCACCGTCGCGGCAACCATTGCAGTGACGCCTAGCAGCAGCATCGAAAGATACTTTTTCATCATCAAGTCCCCTGAACGATTCTAATGAGGTCGGCGCGCAAACGGGCTGCACCATTTCGGGGTGCGATCCTAACCCACTCGTTGCCTGTCACAAAGGTTTCACGGGTAATTGTTGCCTGCGTATGTCGGAAAAACCCGACAACACGGTGACGGCGCACGAGGGCCGGATAAACCTGCCAATTGATTGATGTGTAAGAAGTTATGACACTCAGTCAATCTCGCTGAGCCAGCCGGTGTCCTTGAACCACTTGTCATGCAACTGATCGTACGTCCCGTCCTGAGCCACCTGACTGAGGAAATGGTTGATCCAGTTGACGCTGTCGTAATCGCCTTTTTTCAGGCCGAAGGCCAGCGGCTCAAAGGTGAACGGCTGCTCCAGCGCCATTAATGTGCTGTTCTCCGGGCGGGCGATTGCTATCAGGTTGTAGGGCGCGTCATAGATAAAGGCATCGGCGTTGCCCTCCACCACTTGCCGCACGCCGTCTTCCGGGTTTGCGAAACTGCTTAGCCGGGCGGCGCCCAGGAAACGTCGGGCAGCCGCCTCGCCAGTGGTGCCCTCGGTGGCAGCGATCCGGTAGCCGGCCTGGTCCAGGTCTTCGATACTGGCGACCTTGCCAGCCAGGCTCGGATGCAGCAGCACGGTCTGGCCCACCACGATGAAGGCGTCGCTGAAGTTCAGCTTGAGGTTGCGCTCCTGGGTGACGGTCATGCCGCTGCCGATCAGGTCAAACTTGTTCGCCAGCAAGCCCGGCAGTAACTCGGTATACGCCACCGTCACCAGTTCAAGCTCGACACCCAGGGCGCGGCTCATGGCCTGCAGCAGATCGATCTCGAAGCCGACGATGCGCCCTTGCTTGTCCTTCATTTCGAAGGGCACGTAGTTCGGCGTTGTGCCGACTTTAAGCACCCCGCGGCGCACGGCGTCGTCAATCGCGCCCGCCTGCGCCAGGCCGATGTGAAGCCATGCGGCGGCGCCTGCCAACAGTGCCAGCCAATAGCGTTTGTTCATGAATACCCCGGTGACCACGTCAAATTCGGGGCGATGCTAACTCAGCCACGGGCACGGCAATACGTCTCGCAGGAGGGTCTTTTGTTTCGAAATAACAGGGAGTTAAAGCGATTGAGAAGAAGGTGGAAACGCCGTAGGACCAGCGCTTCGAACGCCCCCGAAGTGAGCCCTCGGGGGCGTTTGAATCAGGCCGGTTGGGCCTGGGACGACAGCGGTTGCAATGGCAGCAACGGCGCGTGCGGGTCGGACTTGATCGAATCACGCCAAGCCGCCAGCCACTCAGGGTGACCTTCGCTCCAGACCGCCTCGTGCAGACGGCCCAGTGCGACCGGGTCGCTGAGCAGCGCCACGCGCTCGCCGTTGTTGAGGCCGGCAGGGCCGACTTTCAACGCATGGCGCACACGTTCGGCACGCAGGTACTCGATCGGCTCCGCCTCACGGTGACGCGAGGTCGCCAGGGCGCAGGCCAGGGCGTTCTGCTGCGGGTCGACCACCGCGCGCACAAACCCGTCATTGAGGGCGTGCCAGCGGTTTTCGTGGGTGTACTTTTCGGTCGACAGCAAGGCCTGCGGCGGATTGTATTCCTCAGGAATCAGGAACAGGCTTTCGTCGCGGGACTTGAGGCCCAGGTTCACGCGGCTGGAGATCACCGAGACCGGGATCGACAGCATCAGTGAACCCACGATCGGCACCAGCCACCACAGGAAGCTTGGGTTCAACCACACCACCAGGGCAGCCCAGAAGAAGCCCAGCAAGGTCTGCGTACCGTGGCGCTTGATCGCTTCGCTCCATGGCGTGGAGTCGTCGTCGCGCTGCGGCGAGTTCCAGGTCGCAGCCCAGCCGAGGAACGCGGCGAGTACGAAACGCGTGTGGAAAATCATCCGCACCGGCGCCAGCAACATGGAGAACAGCATCTCCAGCAGCATCGACACGGTCACCTTGAACTTGCCACCGAACTCTTTCGCGCCCTTGGCCCAGATCAGGATGATGCTCAGCAATTTAGGCAGGAACAACAGCACGATGGTGGTGGAAAACAGCGCCACGGCCTTGTCCGGATGCCATTGCGGCCACAGCGGGTACAACTGGCGTGGCGCCATGAAGTATTGCGGCTCCATCAGGGTGTTCACCGCCAGCAACGCCGTCGACAGCACCAGGAAGAAGAACCACAGCGGCGCCGACAGGTAAGACATCACGCCGGTCAGGAACACCGCGCGGTGCACCGGGTGCATACCCTTGACCAGGAACAGGCGGAAGTTCATCAGGTTGCCGTGGCACCAGCGACGGTCACGCTTGAGTTCGTCCAGCAGGTTCGGCGGCAGTTCTTCGTAGCTGCCTGGCAGGTCGTAGGCAATCCACACGCCCCAGCCGGCACGGCGCATCAGCGCGGCTTCGACGAAGTCGTGGGAAAGGATCGCCCCGGCGAAAGCACCTTTACCCGGCAACGGCGCGAGGGCGCAGTGCTCGATAAACGGCTTCATGCGGATAATTGCGTTGTGACCCCAGTAGTGGGATTCACCCAACTGCCAGAAGTGCAAGCCGGCGGTGAACAGCGGGCCGTACACGCGGGTCGCGAACTGCTGCATGCGCGCATACAGGGTGTCCATGCCCGACGCCCGTGGCGCGGTCTGGATAATCCCGGCATCCGGCGTGGCTTCCATCAGGCGCACCAGGCTGGTCAGGCATTCGCCGCTCATTACGCTGTCGGCGTCGAGCACCACCATGTACTTGTAGTCACCGCCCCAACGACGGCAGAAGTCGTCGAGGTTGCCGCTTTTACGTTTGACGCGACGGCGACGGCGGCGATAGAAGATCTTGCCGAAGCCACCGGCTTCGCGGCACACGTCGAGCCAGGCCTGTTGCTCGGCGATGCAGATATCGGCTTCGTTACTGTCGCTGAGCACGAAGAAATCGAAGCGATCCAGGTCGCCGGTAGCGGCCACCGATTCGAAGGTGGCGCGCAAACCCGCGAATACACGCGGCACGTCTTCGTTGCAGATCGGCATCACCAGCGCGGTGCGCGCATCCTTCGGGATCGGCTCGTCACCGGCACTTTTACCGGAAATCCGGTATTTATCGTGGCCGGTGAGCAATTCGAGGAAGCCCATCAACGCGGTCCAGAAACCCGCCGACACCCAGCAGAACAAGATCCCGAACATGATCAGGATGCTGGTTTGCAAGGCGTAAGGCAGTACCTGGGTAGCGGTTTGCAGCAGGGTCTGGTTGCGGATCTCGTCGAAGTCGACGAGGGACCAGCCCTGGTACGGCATGATGCCTTTCATGTACCAGCCGGCGACGATGGTCTGGCCGAGCATCAGCACCAGCAGGATGTAACGGCGGATCGAACCCACGGTGCGCCAGCGCGCAGCCGGCAACACACGTTCGTCTTTCGGCGGCTTCGGCGGGTTGGTGCGGCCGGTCAGGCGGCGCCAGCCACGCACCAGGATATTGGTGCGCCACGGCTCCGGCACGACCTTGGTGCGACGAATCGGCGGCGTGGCCTTCAGGCACACGCGACCGCTGGCGTCGAGCACCAGCATTTCGGCGTCCTGCAGCTCTTCGGCCGTGTTCAAGGTCAAGCGGCGGCCAACCGAGGCCTGGGCGGCATCAGCCGGCGCGTCGAACGTCGAGGACGACAAGCGCTGGTGCAGTTCGCTGAAGGATGTGCAGCCCGCCAATTCGGCGCGCTGCTCAGCGGTCATCGGGAGATGCGCCAGATACTCGGACAGAGTCTCTGGCTGGACTTGAGAATTACTCATCGGCAGGCAACTGATAGCTCCAGGTTTCGGTCAGGACTTGTTCTGTCTTGATCGGCTCCGGCGTGGCTGGGGCAGCTTCTGGCTGCTTGGCTTCCTTGTCTTTGGCGTCTTTCTTGGCCTGCTTGTCGTGTTGCTTGGCCAAGACCTTGTCAGCCTTCAGCACTTGGGTCGACACCGGCTCAGGCTCTGGCTGCACGATGTCCTGCACCAGGGCTGCGCGCATTTCGGTCGGCTTGCCTGCGTCCTTGATTTTCATGCGCAGGGTCAGGCGCCAGCCTTTGGTGTGCTCGTTGTAACGCACGCTGTTTTCAACCAGTTCAGCGTTGTCACCCACGCTCACCTGGCTACGCACCGGGGCATCCGGCAGCAGCTTTTTCAGCGACGGGCCTTCGAAGTCCACCAGATACGCGACGCTGCCATCCGGCTGACGGATCAGGTTGGATTGCTTCACATCACCGGTAGAACGCAGGGTCTGCTTGACCCAGGCGCTTTCCGGCGAATGGAAGGCCGCATCGTCCAGGGTCCAGTGCAGGCGGTAGGCCACGTCCAGCGGCTTGCCGACTTCCGGCAATTCGGCCGGGCTCCAGAACGCAACGATGTTGTCGTTGGTTTCGTCGGCGGTCGGGATCTCTACCAGGTCGACGGAACCCTTGCCCCAGTCGCCTTCAGGCTCGATCCAGGCGCTTGGGCGCTTGTCGTAGTTGTCGTCCAGGTCTTCGTAGTGGCTGAAGTTGCGGCCGCGTTGCAGCAGGCCGAAACCACGCGGGTTTTCCACGGTGAAGTTGCTGACAGACAGGTGTTTAGGGTTGTTCAGCGGGCGCCAGATCCACTCGCCATTGCCGGCATGGATCGACAGGCCGCTGGAATCGTGCAGCTCACGACGGTAGTTGAGGACCTTGGACGGCTGGTTGGCGCCGAACAGGAACATCGAGGTCAACGGCGCAACGCCGAGCTTGCTGACCTTGTCGCGCAGGAACATCTGCGATTTGACATCGACCACGGTGTCGGTGCCTGGGCGCAGGATCAAGCGATAGGCGCCAGTGGCACGTGGCGAATCCAACAGGGCGAAGATCACCAGGTGCTTGTCACCCGCTTTCGGGCGCTCGATCCAGAATTCGGTGAAGCGCGGGAATTCTTCGCCGGACGGCAGCGCGGTATCGATCGCCATGCCACGGGCGGACAGGCCGTACACCTGGTCCTTGCCCACGACGCGGAAATAGCTGGCGCCGAGCATGGTCATGATTTCGTCTTGCTTGTCGCCCTTGTTGATCGGGTACAGCACACGGAAACCGGCATAACCCAGCTGTTCGGTGGCCTTGGGATCAACCTTGACGTCGCCGAAATCGAACCGCGACGCGTCGTATTTGATTTCCTGCACGCTGTCTGCGGTGACTTCGTTGATTTTCACCGGTGTATCGAAATGCATACCCTGGTGATAGAAGGACAGCTTGAACGGGGTGTTCTGATCGGCCCACTCGGCTTTATCGGCGCGGAAACGAATCTTCTGGTAGTCAGCGAATTTCATTTCGCGGAATTCGTTCGGCAGATTGCTGCGCGGAGCTTCGTATTTCTGCCCGGCCAGCTCTTTTGCCTTGGCAGACACATCATCCAGACTGAATGCCCACAGTTGACCCGCGCCGAACAGGCAAAAGAGGGCAGAGCCCGTCACCAGTGCGTTTCGTAACCGTTTGGCAGACAATTTTGGTGCATTACAGGGACTAACAATCACGAGCAACCCTCGCCGAAAACAGATCAAAAAACCAACGGCCAGCTATCTATATGCCAGGTTGGCGAGCATTGTTCCGACTGCATTGGATCGGAATGATTCCCCAATCGCCGTCGGACAAGTCTCTACCTAAGTCAAAAATGGACCAAACAACGCTGATCCCCGTAGCGCGCGATTATCTAGTAGCCCGCGAGACAACGCATCAGGGACAACGAAGTATTTGTAGTGAAACCCTGCGTTTTTAGGCATTAAAGTCGTTTTTAATACATTCATGTCTGTAAGAGGAAGGTCACAGGGCCATCATTGACCAAATGCACCTGCATGTCGGCGCCAAAACGCCCCGACGCCACCTTGCCATGCAATTGTTGCGCTTGTAACAACAAGTGATCAAATAGCGTTGCTCCCAGGGCGGGCGGTGCCGCCGTGGTGAAGCTTGGCCGCAGCCCGCTTTTGGTATCCGCTGCCAGGGTGAACTGCGACACCAGCAACAAACCACCGTCGATGTCCTTCAACGACAGGTTCATCTTGCCCTCGTCGTCGCTGAACACCCGGTAGTTAAGCAGCTTGTGCAGGAGTTTGTCGGCGCTCTGGGGGGTATCCGTCGGTTCGACGGCCACCAGCACCAGCAAACCCTGGTCAATCGCCCCGACCACTTCACCGTCTACCTCGACCCGGGCGCCACGCACCCGTTGCAACAATCCCTTCATGCTTCTTCTGGCGGCAGATCAAGCAGGCGCCGTGCCATTTCACCGGTCGCGCGCACCAGTGCATCGGTAATGCCGGGCTCGGAGGCCGCATGGCCGGCCTCACGGATTACCTGCAGTTCGCTGTTGGGCCAGGCCTGATGCAGCTCCCAGGCGTTGTCCAGCGGGCAGATCATATCGTAGCGGCCATGAATGATGACGCCAGGCAGATGGGCGATCTTGTGCATATCGCGGATCAGCTGGTTGGGCTCCAGGAAGGAGTTGTTGGTGAAGTAATGGCATTCGATACGCGCAATCGACAAGGCGCGCTGCGGCTCGGAAAAACGCTCCACATGCTGCGGGCTCGGGCACAGGCCAAGCATGCGCCCTTCCCAGCCGGACCAGGCCTTGGCCGCGTGCATCTGGGCGATCTGGTCGTTGCCGGTCAGGCGCTTGTGGTAAGCCGCGACCAGGTCATGCCGCTCGTCCGCAGGGATCGGCGCCAGGTAGTCCTGCCAGTAATCCGGGAACATGCGGCTCGCGCCTTCCTGGTAGAACCAGTGAATATCCTGGTCGCGGGCCAGGAAGATGCCGCGCAGGATCAGGCCATGCACGCGCTCGGGGTGGGTTTGTGCGTAGGCCAGCGACAGGGTCGAGCCCCACGAACCGCCGAACAGCACCCATTTTTCGATGCCCAGGTGCTCGCGGATGCGCTCGAGGTCGGCGACCAGGTCCCAGGTGGTGTTGTTTTCCAGGCTGGCACGCGGGGTGGAGCGCCCGCAACCACGCTGGTCGAAAGTGACGATGCGGTACAGGTTAGGGTCGAAATAGCAGCGGCTCTGGGCGTCGCAACCGGAGCCGGGGCCACCGTGGATGAAGACAACGGGCAAGCCCTCGGGGGAGCCGCTTTCATCGACGTACAGCGTGTGGGTGTCATCGACGGCCAGATCGTGCCGGGCGTAGGGTTTGATCTGTGGGTACCAAGTCTGCATTGCGCGCTCCGTAGGGGGTCGGGTTCATCCCTGGGGGGACGTCTTTTATTTTGCCGTCTGGCACTATAAACCCGAATTGTGCAATGAGCATGTCCTTGAGCGCTTAGAGCGGTGTCAGCAGTTCGCTCCTTAGGTAATCGAAAAGATAGCGGTACAACTGATCGACCTCCGGCGCCTGGCCGCGCGCGCGCAAACAGCCGTGGACCAGGCCTTTGCCGGGGTAGAGCACGGCGGGCACGCCTGCCGCTTGCAGGCGTTCGGCGTAGAGGATGCCGTCATCGCGCAGCGGGTCGAACTGGGCCACGGCGATCAGGGCCTTGGGCAAGCCGCTGAAATCCTCGGCAAGCAGTGGCATGGCGTAGGGCGAAGGCTTGGCGGCGCCGCGCAGGTAGAGCGCCAGGTAACACTCGGTGTCGGCAGTACTGAGCAACGGCGCGTCCCTGCAGTCGCGGCGCGACGGCAAGTCGGCCGGGCCGCCCAGGCCGGGGTAAATCAGCACCTGCGCCCGTGGCATTGGC
>NZ_JBAWDE010000171.1:0-10522 GCF_049590575.1 Pseudomonas sp. | reverse complement strand
GCGCCGCGCCAGGTGCAGGGCGACCCAGGCACTGAGGGCCGTGCAGATCAGGATCCCGGCCAGCCCGCTCAGCAAAAAGCGCAACAGGCTGCCGCCGTGGCCAGTCAGGTGGATGCTGCCGATGGGGCGCCCCTGGTGCAGGATGGGCTGGTTGATCGGCTGTTCGAGCAGCGCGTGCGCCAACTCCAGTTCAAGCCGGGACAGCATGCCGGTGTCGGGGCGTTGCCATTGCGCCAGCAATTTGCCGTTTACGTCCAGCACTTGGGCCTGGGCTACTTCTTCGGTGGAGGCGATCAGGCTCAGGGCTTCGGTGGCGGCGGCACTGTCGTTGAACACCACCGCCGCTTCCACGGTGTAGTTGATGGAGCGCGCGATCAGGTGCAGGTTGTGCTCGGCATACACACGCAGCGCCAGTACGCCGAGCAGGGTCAGGGAAATACTCGCCAGGCTCACCGCCACCAGCGCCAGGATCAGGTGCCCCCGGCCAATCACCGAACGCAACGTCGGTCGCGCGTTATCGATCTTCATGGCGCGGGCGCTCGGCGTCGCGACAGTTGCAGCACACTGGGGTGGATGCGCACGCCGCTGCGCGCCACCGAATCGAGGTTGACCTCAAACGACACTTGCTCATCGCCTACTCTCAGGCAGAACAGGCTGCCCACCGTGCATTGGTCGCCGCCTTCGCTGATGCTCAGCACCGGATGGCCGATCAACGAGGCAAATAAGCGGCTGCGTTCATTGCCGGTCAGCTTGCCGATATACACGGCGTCACAGGCATTGATGATATCCGGGTGGTCGGCCAGCAGGCGCTTGACCACTACCGGGCGGCCAGTGGCCTGGGTGGTGCCTTTGACCAGGTCGTCGGTGTACTGGGTCGGGCCGACGATGCACAGGCGCAGTTGCGCAGGCTCCACCGGCCACCGCGCGTAACTGAGGATACCCAGCACCACTTGGGTGACCGCCTGGGCGCGGGAATCGGCGGGGCTGGGGCCCTGGGCAAATACACTAGGCGTGAGCAGGCACAGAACCGCCATCAGCAGCAGGTGTCTCCAGCTCAAACTACGCTCTGTGGACGAGACAGCCACGTTCATGCAGCGTTACTCTCAGGTGTCTTCGGGGTGATGCCGCAACGATAGCACAGCGTCGGATATTTCTGACTCCTGACCCAACTCCAGCATCAACCCACTCAAGCGCTTGACCTTGCGCTTTACCGCTTCTTCAAACACACCGCCACGCGGCTCGATCAGGCTGAACCAGCGCTTGGCCCGGGTGATGCCGGTGTAGATCAGCTCTTTGGTCAGCACCGGGTTCAGCGCATCCGGCAGGATCAATGCAGTGTGGGTAAATTCCGAGCCCTGGGATTTGTGCACGGTCATGGCGTACACGGTTTCCACATCATTCAGACGGCTGGGCAGCACAAAGCGCACACCACCTTGACCGTCGTTACGTGGGAAGGCGACACGCAGCACCTGGGGCCCGCCGTCGCTTTCGGGCAGTTTCAGGGCGATGCCGATATCGCCATTCATCAAACCCAGGCCGTAATCGTTGCGGGTCATCAACACCGGGCGGCCTTCGTACCATTGCTCATCGCCCTCGATCAGCCGCACCTTGCGCAATGCGGCGGTGATGCGCAGGTTGAGACCTTCCACGCCCCACGGCCCTTTGCGCACGGCGCAAAGCAATTGGAAGGCGTCGAACGCTTGCAGCAGTTGCTGCGCCCAATGGGTCCAGGCGAGGTCTTCGCGCGGGGTGTCGAGGGCCGGGCGAGCGCTTTGCAGCAGGTTGAGGTAATAGCGATAACCCTCGGCACCGTCGCCCTGCCCGTCCAGTACCAGGCGTTCCAGGGCCGAGTCGTGCTCGCCTTTGAGGCTCACACAGAACAGATCCGGGTGGCTGCGAGCCACGAGCAATGTGCGCGCTTCGTCGGCGTTTTGCTGGTTGACCCAACGCGCCAGTTGGCCAATGCCGCTGCCTTCGCCGAAACGCCGCGAATAGCGCAGCATCACCACTTGCTGGGCCAGGGGGTGGCTGCCATCGAGGTCTTCGTGCAAGCCGCTGGCGCTGAGGTCTTCACCGCTGACCGCTTGCAGCCACTGGCGCGTCTCGAGGCTGTACCAACCGGCTTCGGCGTCGCGGCACAAATCGCCGAGCACGGCGCCCGCCTCCACCGACGCCAACTGGTCCTTGTCGCCCAGCAGTACCAGGCGCGCATGGGGCGGCAACGCGTCGAGCAGGTTGGCCATCATTTCCAGGTCGATCATCGAGGCTTCGTCCACCACCAGCACATCCAGCGGCAGCGGGTTACCCAGGTGGTGACGGAAATGCCGGGTGCCCGGGCGACTGCCCAACAAGCGGTGAACCGTGGTGACCTGGGTCGGGATTTTTTCGCGCACGCTGTCGAGCACTTTCAGCGACAGCACTTGCTGGCTGATGGATTCGGTAAGGCGCGCGGCAGCTTTACCGGTGGGCGCAGCCAGGCGGATGCGTAACGGCGTGCCGGCCTCCACGGCGGGCGCCTGCAAGAGTGCGAGCAGGCGCACCACCGTCGTGGTTTTGCCGGTGCCGGGCCCGCCGGTAACGATGCTGAATGCACCGCGAGTCGCCAGGGAGCAGGCGAGTTTCTGCCAGTCAATCACGCCATCGGGTGGCGGTTGGTCGAACAAACTGTTCAGACGCTGCGGCAGATCGGCGCCGACGGTTTCCTTGGTCGCCAGGCGCAGGCGCAAGGCCGTATCGATACGTCGCTCGTAGGTCCAGTAGCGGCGCAGGTACAGGCGTTTGCCGGCGAGTACCAAAGGGCGGCTTTGCGCGGATTCACTGCCGTCGACGGCCAGGGCGACCAAGTGGCTGGCCGCCAGGGCATGGCACCAGTGCGCGCCGTCCAACCCCGCGAGCAATTGCGACGGCAGCAGCATCGCGCCGGTTTGCAGGTCGCCTTCGGGCGGCAGGGACAGGGCAAAATCCGGCGCCTTGAGGGTTTCAAACAGGTCCAGGCACACGTGGCCGTGGCCCAACTGGTGGCTGGTCAGGGCCGCCGCGAGCAGCACCAGCGGGTCGGCCTGCGGGTCGAGTTCGTGCAGGAAGCCGACGAACGCTTTGTCCAACGCGCGCAGCCAGCCACGCTCGACCCAACGCTCCAACAGTTGCACAAGGTCAGCGGCGCGGCTGAGGGGCTGCAGTTCCTCAAGCGGTAACGGCGACAGGCTCATAGCAGAACTCCTTGTTCCCAGGCGGGCTCAACCTTGGGCGGGATCGGCTTGCCTTGGAACAACAGGTCCAGGCCTTCGATCAGCTCGCGGGGCGGCCGGGTGAAATACGCGCCTTGGCTGGCGGCCTGAGTACCGCGCAGAAACAGGTACAGCGCACCACCGACGTGGCAGTCGTAGTCGTAATCCGGCAGGCGGGCTTTCAGTTGGCGGTGCAGGGCCAGTAGGTAAAGTACGTATTGCAGGTCGTACCGATGCTCGAGGATCGACTGTTCCATGGCGTCTCGGGTGTAGGCCGAATCGTCAGGGCCGAGCCAGTTGGACTTGTAGTCGGCCACGTAATAGCGGCCGTCGTGTTCGAACGTCAGGTCGATAAAGCCTTTGAACATGCCGTTGAGCAGCACCGGTTCGGCAGCCACGCGCGACACGCCGTTGTGCGTGTGTTGGCACACCAGCTTGTCGAGGGCGAGCACGTCGACTCTGTGGCTGGCGAACCAGAATTCCATCTCGATCTGGTACTGCTGCAAGCTGCTCAGGGTGACGTGGTCGTTATCCACAGGCAGCGGCGTTTGCAACAAATGGCCGAGCCAGCCGCTGAGGGTGACGATCCAGCCTTCCCAGTTGCGGCGGTTGCAGCGGGCGCCCACGGCTTTTTCGATGGCCTCGGGCGTCACGTTGAAACCCTCCTCGCCCGCCCACTCCAGCAAACCGTGGAGGAAGGTGCCGGGATTAGGACCGCGTGGGAAACGGTGAATATCACCGCCGGACGCCGCCACTTCGCGCGGCGCATCGGGGTCCAGGCGTTCGTCATCAAACAGCTTCTGGGCTTGTGGGCTTTCCGGCGCTTCAAGGCTGGCGGCGCTCATGCTGTCGCCGATTCTTAAAGCGCTGTAGGAAGCGATCCACCAATTTTCGGCGGCCTTGCGTTTGGGCAGCAATGGCGCGAGCAAGGTGGCTTCATTGCGTGGCGGGTGGAAGACGATCTGCTGTGCTTCGGGCACGCTGGCGTAGTGGATCGCCGGGCAGCCTTCCTGCAAGTCCAGCAACCAACGCGCCAGGCCGGCCGACTCGCCCAGCATTGCCCCGGCGCCAAGCAGGTAGCCCAGCGCTGACAGGTGCAACACGGAGCTGCTGTTATTGCCACGCTTGAGGTCGGCGATGCCCAGCCAGCAAGCGTGTTTGGCACGTGTCAGGGCCACGTAGAGCAAACGCAGGTCTTCGGCCAGGCGCTCGTCGTCGGCCTGGGCGATCAGCTCGGCGGTCGGGCGCAGGCTGACGTGGGACTTGCCGTGTTCGTCATGGTAATGCAGCGGCAAGCGGCTGCCATCCACCGGCTTGGCCGAGCAGATAAACGGCAGGAATACCAGGTCGTACTCCAGGCCCTTGGACTTGTGAATGGTTACCACCTTGACCAGTTGCTCGTCGCTTTCCAGGCGCAGGATCTGCTCTTCACCGGCTTGGCCAGACAGCGCCAAGTGTTCGGCCAGATGGCGGATCAGCGCCTGTTCACCGTCGAGCTCCGACGCCGCCTGTTGCAACAGCTCGCTGAGGTGTAGCAGGTTGGTCAGTACTCGTTCGCCATCGCTGCGGGCGATCAGGGTTTGCGGCAGTTTGAAATCATGCAAAAGACGCCGCAGCATCGGCAGCACACCCTGGGTGCGCCAGATCGCACGATAACCGCGGAACTGCATGACGCGAGTTTCCCACGCCAGTTCGTCCTGGTTCAGACGCTCCAGTTCCGGCAGTGACAGGTTCAAGGTGACGCAGGCCAGGGCGGCACGCAGCGGGCGCTCGACGTCCGGTTCGGCGCAAGCCTTGAGCCAGGCCAGCAGGTCATGGGCTTCCTGGGCGGCGAACACGGAGTCCTTGTCGGACAGGTACACACTGCGCACGCCACGGGCAGCCAATTCGGCGCGCACGGCCTGGGCTTCCTTGCCGTCGCGCACCAGGATGGCGATGTCTGACGGCAGCACGCCGTTAAAGTTGCCATCCGGTTGTAGGAAGCCAGCAGTGCCTTGCTGCCCACCGTTAAGCAACTCAACAATCTGTGTGGCGCAGGCGCCGGCCAGTTGCTGGCGATACACCGCGTTGGACACCGGCTGATCGGTGGACAGGTGCCACAGATTCATCGCCGGCAGCGTTTGGCCATCGACCTGCAATTGCTCCTTGCGGCCCTGGGACAACACCGAGTGGAACGGCACCGGGTTATCGCCATTCGGCTCGCGGAACAGGAACGCGCCACGGCCGGTTTCGGCACGTTGGAACACGTGGTTCACCGCCTCGACCATCGCGTGGCTGGAGCGGAAGTTGGTGCCCAGGGTGTGGTGCCGGCCGGTGGTGGACTGGCGTGCGCGCAGGTAGGTGTAAATGTCGGCACCGCGGAACGCGTAGATCGCCTGCTTGGGATCGCCGATCAGGAACAGGCCACTGTCGAGGTGGTTTTCTTCGATGCGGTAAATGCTGTCGAAGATGCTGTATTGCACCGGGTCGGTGTCCTGGAATTCGTCGATCAGCGCCACCGGGAACTGCTCGCGGATCACACTGGCCAGGCGCTCGCCGCCGTCCGCTTGCAGGGCCGCGTTGAGGCGGATCAGCATGTCGTCGAAGCCCATTTCGGCGCGTCGGCGTTTTTCTTCTTCGAAACGTCTACCCACCCAGCCGGCAGCGTGTTGCAACACGGCGGCGTCAGGTGTCGGCAATGCGTCAAGAGCGGCCTTGAGGCCGGCCATTGCGTCGATGCCGGGGTGCTGCGGCGGCTCGCCCTTCCAGGCTTCGGCCATGCCGTCGGGGGTCAGGCGGGTGAAGCCGGTGCCGATATCCAATTGCTCTAGGGCTTCGTCGGCAGCCCACGCGCTGATCTTTTCGAACCAGGGCTCGAAGTAACGCGCTTGCATCTTGCGGCCATCGACGGCTTTGGCGGCGACGGCCTGCAGGCAGATATCACGCAGCTCAGCGGCCCATTGTTGCCACGGCGCCTTGAGGCTGACCAGCGCTTCGCGGCGTTCCTGCAGGCAGGCGTTGATCAGCTCGGCGGGCTCTCGGGCTTCGTCGGTGGGGCGTTCGCTGCCGAACAGCGCGCGCACGCGCGGCATCAGCGCGGCGGGGCCGCTCCAGTTTTTGCGGACCCAGTTGAGCGCGTCGTCGTGCATCGGGTAGCAGAACAGCCGCCAGTAGTCGCGCAGCACTTCGCCGAGCAGGTCGCTGTGGTCGGTTTCCAGGGTTTGTGTGAACAGGCTGCCGCTGTCGAATGCGTGTTCGCGCAGCATGCGCTGGCACCAACTGTGAATGGTCGATACGGCGGCTTCGTCCATCCACTGTGCGGCGATGTCCAGGCGATTGGCGCAGGCAGGCCACTGTTCGGAGAGATATTCGTCGCGCAGGTCGGCGATCAGGGCATCCGGCTGCTCGATTTCATCGCGGAAAAAACGCGCGGCTTCGGCCAGCCGGATGCGGATGCGTTCGCGCAGTTCTTTGGTGGCGGCGTCGGTGAAGGTCACCACCAGGATCTGCGGCGGCAGCAGTTCGCGGTCGAAACCGGACGCGTCCCCCCCGTGGCCGAGCACCAGGCGCAAGTAGAGGGCGGAAATGGTGAAGGTCTTGCCGGTGCCGGCGCTGGCTTCGATCAGTTGGCTGCCTTTGAGCGGAAAGCCCAAGGCTAAAGGTTTACTGATCATGTGCCGGCCGCCTCGCTGGTGAGTGATCGCCACGGGGCATTGAGCAACGGGCGATACAGGGTTTCGCACCAGCCTTCGAATTCTTCGCTGGCCACCAGGCTGGCGTAATCGGGGAACTGCCGGGTGAGCGCCGGGCTTTCGCGGCGTTCGCCGTCGGTAGTCAGGCCGTCGCCTTCATAGGCTTTACTCGCGGCGGCCTGCGCCTTGACCGGATCGGTTTGGCCGAGCCAGGCGAAGGCGGTTTTGACCGCTACCGGCAGCGGCTTTCTCATGCCCGCCTGCCAGGCCAATAGCAGGTTGCCAAGGATTTCCTGGGCAGTGGATGTTTCCAGCGGGGCGAGCAGCAAGGTGTCGTCACTCGCGACCAGACCGGTGCTCAGTGGCAGGCCGCATGCGCAAGCGACCACGTGGTTGACCCAAGGGCGAATCAGGCGGTGCCACTTGCGAGTCTTGATCGAACCAATGCTGTTGGGGATAGTGCTCACGCTGAGCAATCCGCCATCAGCGCGTCGGTGCAGGCCACTGATCCAGCCTTCCAGCTGGATGCCTTGATGCTCAAAACTGATCGGTTCGGCGGTGGTGTGCGGGGTTGGCCAAAGGGCCAGAAGCTGTTGGTAGCGTTGCAGCAAATCGGGCAACGGTTCGATCAGTTCGTTACGCAGGCACTCGCCGAAACCAACCATCGGCAACAGGCCACTGCCTTGCAGGCGCAATGCCTGGGCATTCAGGGCCTGGTCGAGATGATCAGGCTGGCGTAGCGCGGCGCTCAAAAGGCTGTCGCTCAGGCTGTAACGCTGCAGCGCGTCCAGCACGAAAGGTTCTTCATCGGCCAGCGGCACTTCGGCGGCTTCGAAGAATACTTTCAGACGTTGGCTGAAGAAATGTTTGACCGGGTTGCGCAGGAAGTCCTGCAACTGCCCGAGGCTGAGGGGCTCTTCCTGCTGATGCTGTGTCAGTTGGTCTTCTTCCGGGGGAGCATCCGGTGCCTCGTGGAGCAATTGCCATTCGCGGGCGTAGCTGAACAGTTCATCGCCAGCGTGGAAATACCGGGCGCTGAAAGGCTGCAGCGGGTGCTCCTGGGTCATTGCTTCCAGCAGTTCTTCTGGCCCTGCGTTGTGCCAGCCGCTGGCGAGGTGGTCGCGCAATTGACCGATCAATACCGAGGCCGGGCGATCACTGTTGTCGCGGATGCTGCGGCCGACCCAACTGATGTAGAGCTGGTCACGCGCAGACAGCAGTGCCTCAAGCAACAGATAACGGTCATCTTCGCGGCGCGAGCGGTCGCCGGGGCGGTAGTCGCTGCCCATCAGGTCGAAGTCCAACGGCGGTTGCGCGCGCGGGTAGTCACCATCGTTCATGCCGAGCAGGCAAACCAGCTTGAACGGGATCGCTCGCATGGGCATCAGGGTGCAGAAATTGACAGCACCGGCGAGGAAGCGTTGGGACAGGCGACCTTGGTCGAGACCCGCGAGCCAGGCTTCACGGACTACGGTGAGCGGTAACTCATCCTGCAGACCGACTGACTCGCAGGTTTCCAGCCAGGTTTCGCGGAGTTGCTCCAGTTGCCCGAGCAGGTAGTCGTCGTGTTCGCTGCTGGGCAGGAAGAACAACTGCATCAAGCGTTGCAGGCGCTCGCCCCACTCTTGTGGAGCCGCCGGTTGGGACAGCGCTTGGTGCGCATCACTCAGGGCGTCGAGCAACGCGACCAGAGGGCCGATCAATGCTGCGTCGAGGCCTCCGATTTCGTCGTAGGGCTCGATGCCGTCGCAGGCGAGCCAGGTGCCGACAGCGTAACCCAGCAGCATACGGCGTAAGCCAAATCGCCAGCTGTTTTGCTCGAGTTCTGCAGGCAAACCGAGCCCGGCACGTTGTTCGGCGTTGAGACCCCAACGGATACCGGCGCCTTCAATCCAGCGGTGCAGTGTGGGCAGGTCGCGCTCTTTGATCGCGAAACGTTCGCGCAAGGCGGGGACGTCGAGCAAGTCGAGGATTTCACTGACAGGGAAGCGGCTGTCCGGAAGTTTGAGCAGGTGCTCGACGGCAATCAGCAGCGGGTCGCGACCGCGCTGGCCCTGGTCAGTGAGCGTGAAGGGGATGAAGCGCGGGTCGCTTCTTTCGAGTTGGCCGAACACGGCGCGAATATGCGGCGCATAGCTGTCGACGTCGGGGACCATGACGATAATGTCCCGAGGGCGCAGCGCTGGGTCGGCGCTGAAGCGCTGGAGTAGCTGGTCGTGGAGGATTTCCACTTCACGTTGGGCACTGTGGGCGATGTGGAAACGGATGGAGTCATCGCTATTCAGGTCGACGTCCGGCCAGAGCTCGCGTGTCTCGTTGAGCGGGCGCAGCTCGAGGATATCGTCCTGGAGTTGGTTGAGCAGTGTGGTGGGATCGTTTTCACTGAACAGATCGATGCGGCCGTCTCGGAATGCCGCGCGGTAGCTGTTCGGGTCATCGTAACTGTCCAGCAGGCTGATGTAGTCGCGGCCTTGTTTACCCCAGGCGGCGAGCAGTGGGTGGGCGTGCTGGTGCAGGGTTTGTGGATCAATGGTGACTGGCATGCCCGCCTTGCGCGCTTGGCGTTTGTATTCGTTACGCAGCAGGTCTTTGTCGGCAACGATGTCGGACCAATGGTGGCGACAAGGGTTGTGTACGCAGAGCAGGACCTGACTGAAACGCGCCAACCCGGCGAGTGCCTCCAGCGCTTGGGCGGGCAATGAAGAAATGCCGAAGACGATCACCCGCGAAGGCAAGCCCGGGGGCGCCTGCTCAAGGGAATTAATGCGTTCGATAAAGCGTTGGTGTACGCCGGCACGACTTTGGGCCATGCCCTCTTCACCGACATCCAGCAGCAACGCGCGCCATAATTCGGCTTGCCAGCAGTTTGCGGGATTCAGCGGCTTGGATTCGCCTCGAGCGTTGCGCAGCTGGTGGCGACCTGCTGCCCAATCCTCAAGCCAATCGGCACGGTAGACCTGGTATTGGTCGAACAAGTCGGCCAGGCGTTCGGCAAGTTGATAGCGTTTGCGCAGGTCAGTGTCGTGGGTCAGAAAGCGCTGCAGGGGCTCGAAGTGCGGTCGGTTGATCAGCTCCGGGAGCAAGCGCATCAGACGCCAGGTCAATGGCGCTTTATCGAGCAGCGACTTGGGAGGGATTTCGTCACGTCCCAGGACCATTCGGTAAAGCTGCCACATAAAACTACCAGGAAGTTGCACGTCGATGGCGGCAGCGATGCCGCAGCCACCCATGTCATCGTCTTCCGGGTCTTCAGCCAGGGCCAACTTGAGCCATTGGGCGATGCCGTTGCTTTGTACCAGCGCGATTTCGTTTTCGAGGGGAGCGAGCGGATAACGACGCATCCAACTGACCACCAGGCTGCGCAGTTCGTCCAGGCGGTTGCCGTGAACCACCATGAATCCAGCGCTGAGGGACGTCGCATCCGGCATAACGGCTTCCTTGGGAAAAACTGAATCGAGGCATGGACTTTAGCATTGAAGGCCACCGTAATGAGCCTCTTCGCACTTTCCAACCGCCCAAAACAAAACCCCTGTTTGCGTTAGCAAACAGGGGTTCTGGAATTTAATCTTGACGATGACCTACTCTCACATGGGGAAACCCCACACTACCATCGGCGATGCATCG
>NZ_JBAWDE010000170.1:0-4877 GCF_049590575.1 Pseudomonas sp. | reverse complement strand
CATCAGTACGCCGCCGATGCCGCCGACGATAAACGCCAGCAATACCGCAATGATCTGCGGATTAACCCCAGGGCCGGCGACCTTGGGCAGGTCGCCGCCGTCCACCAGCAGCACCAGGTCGTTCACGCCCTGGGCCACACCACCGGCATAGTCGCCCTGGCGAAACGCCGGGGTGATGTGTTCTTCGATGATGCGATGGGCCAACAGGTCGGTGACGGTGCCTTCGAGCCCGTAGCCCACTTCGATGCGCACCTTGCGGTCGTCCTTGGCCACCACCAGCAGGATGCCGTCGTTGACGTCCTTGCGCCCCAGTTTCCAGGCGCGGAACAGCTGGTTGGCGTAGTCCTCGATGCCAACGCCGCCGGTGCTGGGCACCAGCAGTACGGCGATCTGCGAGCCTTTGCGCTGCTCGAGCGCGGCGAGCTGCTCCTTGAGGCGGGTGGTGGTGCCGGCGTCGAGGGTGTTGGTGAGGTCGATCACCCGTTGGTCGAGGGCCACGCCGATGGGCGACGTGTCGGCCTGGGCGCTGATAAACAGGCTGGCAGACACCAGCACCAGCACGCTCAAGACGGATTGCTGCAACCACCGCATCATGTTTGTTACCTGAAGTTTCTTCCTGAAGGCGCCGACTTTACCTTATCGGCGCTCCCACGCGTAGGCGCTGCCCTGCATCACCGGCTCCACGCTGCCGGTCAGCACCACACCGCCCTCGCCCGCCCAGTGCACGCTGACCGTACCGCCGTCGCACTGCACCTGCACCGTGGCGTCCAGCAACCCACGCCGGATGCCATTGACCACCGCCCCGCAACAGCACGACCCCGACCCCAGCGGCACACCGCCGCCGCGCTCCCAGATGCGCAGGCGGATGTGCCCGCGGTCCAGGACCTGCACAAAATGCACATTGGTCTTGGCCGGGAACAGCGGGTGATGTTCCAGTGCCGGGCCCACGGCGGCCACGTCGATGGCCGCGATATCGTCGACAAAAAACGTGCAATGCGGGTTGCCCATGCTGCACGCCGCCGGGTTGCCGTCGATGGGCAAGGTGCGAGTGTCCAGCGCCTCAGCCAGCGGCACCGCCGCCCAATCCAAGGAAGGCTCGCCCATGTTCACCGACACCCGCCGCCCCGCCTCGCGCACGCAGGTCAGCAAGCCGCGGTCGGTGCGCAGCACAATCGACTGGGCGTTGGTTTCGTGCATCAGCCGGTCGGCCACGCCACGGGTGGCGCTGCCGCAGGTTTGCAGACGCGTGCCGTTGGGGTTCCAGAATTTGATGCGCGCGGCGGCGTCGTCACAGTCGAGGATCACCGCCAGCTGGTTGAAGCCGATGCCGGTGTGGCGGTTGCCCAAGTGGCGGGCGAGTTCGGCGGTGATCGGGTCGTCGAGGCCACGGCGGTCGATGATGATGAAGTCGTCGCCGTGGGCGTGCATTTTTACGAAGGGCAAGGTCATGCAAAAACGTCCTGAGAAATCTTGTCGACTGTGGCACGAGAAGGCCTGTGCAGTTCCTGGTCTATCCCGAATCGGTCGGACAGCGCCTTGCGCCCGCTGGCGGTCAAGGCAAGCGCGCGACTGTCGAGGTCCTGGATCAGCCATCTGCGGCGGATGAATGCCTGTAGAAGCGCCGCGCCGAGTGCGCCGGCAAGGTGGGGGCGCCGCACGCTCCAGTCCAGGCATGGGCAGGCGAAACGCCGTCGCTGGGCCCGGACGTGCTCCAGCCCGATGCCAAGTTCGGCCATGGCTTTTTCGCCGCTCGCCGTAAGCTCGTAACCACCGCCGTCAGCCACCACCACCAACCCGCCAGCCGCCACGAAATGGTCATGCAGTTGCACCGCCAAGGTGCCGGCCATATGGTCATAACAGCTACGCGCGAACTGCAATCGCGAAGGCGTGGTTGGCACATACTGCGCGCCCACGTTCTGGCTGATCACCATCAGCGCCTCGAGCGCCTGGGCCACGTGCGCGTCCGCCAGGCTGTAGTAACGATGCCGGCCTTGCAGGGTCAGCCTGACCAGCCCATCCGCCTTCAGCCGTGTCAGGTGTGCGCTTGCGGTCGAGGCGCTGACCTCGGCAATCGCGGCCAATTCAGTACTGGTGCGGGCGTGGCCATCCAGCAGCGCACAGAGCATCCTGGTCCTTGCAGGTTCTGCGATAGCCCCGGCCACCCGTGAAAGGGCGGTGTCATGGCGTTGAACTTCCATATTTCGTTCCTGAGCGAATCGTCGGCGTGAAGGATGTTCGATAGTAGCCGTTCTTTGCCCACAGGACTCGCGCCATGACGCCGTTTGAAGCCGCTACCCAGGCTGACCCTTACCCTTATTACGCAGGCCTGAGGCAGCAGAACGGCCTGATATTCGACCCGGTGCCTGGTGTATGGATTGCGAGCAGTGCCAAGGCTGTCGAGGCAGTCTTGGGGCACGCCGACTGCCGAGTACGGCCCGTCAACGAGCCGGTTCCTGCTGCGATTGCGCAAGGCAGCGCCGGAACGATTTTTGCTCAACTGATGCGCATGAACGAGGGCCCGCAGCACCTGTGCCCCCGCCGGGCGATCGAACCGGCGTTGAACGCTGCAGGCACAACCGGCATCGCAGACATCGTGTCTCGGCTGCTCGAGGATTTGGACAACCCATGGGAAAACCTGGATGAGTTGATGTTCAGGTTACCGGTATGCGTGATTGCGACATTGATCGGCATTCCCTCCAGCCAATTAAAGGAAACGGCGACGCTGACACGCGATTTCGTCGCTTGCCTCTCACCCTTGAGCGGCGAGATTCAACTCGGCCAGGCCGATCACGCCGCTACTCGACTGAGCACATTATTCGAGGTGCTGTTGCGTCACGGCGAGGATGCCAGCGACTTTTTGAAAGGGTGTAAGGCCACGGCCTGGAACGCTCAACCGGCATTGATCGCCAACCTGATCGGCCTGCTGTCACAGACCTGCGAGGCCACGGCTGGCCTGATCGGCAACACACTGATAGCGCTGCAGTGCAAGCCCGAATTGATGGAGCAACTGCGCGCCGCACCGGCGCTTGTCACAGACCTGGTGGCCGAGGTGGCGCGCTACGACGCGCCGGTGCAAAACACCCGGCGATTCGTTGCCAAGCGATGCACCCTCGACGGCTCCGTTCTTGAGGCCGGCGCTACGGTGTTGGTGCTCTTGGCCTCAGCCAACCGCGACCCGCTGGCCAACCCGGACCCCGACAGTTTCCTGCTCAAACGCACGGGGCGACGCACCTTCAGCTTCGGTGCGGGCAGGCATGCATGCCCAGGCCAACACCTTGCGTTGGCTATCGCCGCCGCGGCGATTCTGGCATGGTTGCAGCGACCGACGGCCTCGGCTGATCGCCCCCTGGCGTGGCGTTACCGCCCCTCCCTGAATGGTCGTATACCCCAGTTCTACTGAGGTCGGTCACCCGCACTTCATTCAAAAACCGGCAGGAGCCACCCCCATGCTTATCGTGTTCAGCGGCCTGCCCGGCACCGGCAAGACCACCCTCGCCCGTGAGCTGGCACGCCAGATCGGTGCGGTGTACCTGCGCATCGACGTGATCGAGCAGGCGATTCGCGACGCCGGCGTGCTGGCCGGCAATGTCGGCGCCAGCGGCTACGGCGTGGCGAATGTACTGGCGCTGAGCAATCTGCGGCTGGGCCACACGGTGGTTGCCGACTGCGTAAACCCGGTCAGTGAAAGCCGGGCAGCCTGGGCGGCCACTGCCGCAGCGGCAGGCGAGACGCTGCTCAATGTCCAGGTGGTGTGCACGGACCGGCAAGCGCACAGGCGCCGCGTCGAAAGCCGTTCGGGTGACATCCCCGGCCTGACGCCGCCCACCTGGCAATCGGTGTCGGCGCACGACTACGCGCCCTGGGATGAGCCGGTTTTTACCCTCGACACGGCGGGGATCACGCCGGCGCAGGCGGTCGACATGATCCTCACACGGATGTCGACCCGCTAAACCCAACACACTTGTTGATAACCATTATCAACTACAGCTAAACTCCGCGCCCTCTCACTTCCCAGTCGCGTGCAGGCAGCTGAATACCTTGGTGGATGAAAAACTCCAGCTTTACCTGACCCACCGGGCCGCGCTGTTGGACTATGCCGCGCCCATCGTGGGCTGCCGCGCCCGCGCCGAAGATGTGGTGCAGGAAGCCTGGCTGCGTTTCAGTGGCCAGGACGAGCAAGTCGACATCCGCCACCCGGCGAGCTACCTGTACCGCATCGTGCGCAACCTGGCGTTGGACCTCACGCGCCGCACCGCCACCGAACGGGTACAGCCGGGCGGCGACGAGTTGCTCAACGAATTGCCCTCCAGCAGCGCCTCGCCCGAGCGCGAAGTCAGCAGCCAGAATGAGCTGGAGGTTATCTCCCGCGCGTTGGCGCAATTGCCCGAGCGCACGCGGCGTGCATTTGAAATGCATCGCCTGGGCGGGCTGACCTTGCAGCAGGTCGCGGCTGAACTGAAGGTGTCCACAGCGTTGGTGCATCAGCTGGTGCACGATGCGTTGCGCCATTGCATGGATTGCCTGGAGCCGGACGATGACTGATTCCACCGGCAACTTTCTGAAAAAAACCACCGCCACTGCGTCTTTTGCAGTCAAGGGCGAATCC
The DNA here is from genome assembly GCF_049590575.1 of Pseudomonas sp. GTDB lineage: Bacteria > Pseudomonadota > Gammaproteobacteria > Pseudomonadales > Pseudomonadaceae > Aquipseudomonas. The sequence goes on along the minus strand of NZ_JBAWDE010000170.1, from coordinate 271 downwards.
GTGGGATCCTGCCCGCCGATTTTTGCCAGCGGAGATGCCCCGGTCATGCCCACCAAGGATTGCGCCAACACCCGCCGCGACGAGGCCCTGGACTGGCTGATGCGTGTGCAACAGGCGCCGCTGGATGCGGCGCTGCGTGCGCAGTTGGCCAACTGGTGTGCCGCCGACGAGGCGAATGCCAAGGCGTATCGCAAGGCCGAACGGGTGTGGCAGTTGACCGGGCAACTGGCGCCGACCCCTTCACAACAACCGCCAGCCCCCATCGCTCGCC
>NZ_JBAWDE010000169.1:0-1715 GCF_049590575.1 Pseudomonas sp. | reverse complement strand
AGTTTTGCCCGGGTTTTTGTGCAGAAGTCTGCAACCCGAAGAGAGGGCGCAGGGAATGCCGGGTGCGTCAGCGCACCCGCAGCCTTGCGTGCAAAAATGGAAAGCACGCAAGCAAGTCACCACGGTCACACCGGAGACATCCGGCATTCCCCGCGCAATGGTTTTAACGGTTTCCTTCGTGATCTTGTGTCTGCAAAATCTGTCAGAATGTGCGAACGGGCGGTTCTCACAAAACCGCCCGTCGCTGGATCTGAGCCCGTTCGTGCTCGAAGGCCATATGAGCCTGACGGGGAGCGTGGGACAGATCCGGTGTCTTCCTCAACCCGAACAGTTGCATGGGCTTAGAGCCCGGACCGAGCAAGGAAGGGAGCTGGATGATGGCACAAAATTCTCTTGATGTCGCGGGGATCGATGTCGCCAAGGACAAGGTGGATGTTTGCATTCGCTCGCTATCGTTGAAGCGCACGTTTGCAAGCACGGCGGATGGTCGGCGCGAGCTGGCCTCATGGCTCCGCCGGCAAAAGATCGGCAAGGCGGTGATGGAGGCTTCCGGCGGCTACGAACGCGAGTGGGCCAAGGCATTGCGCAATGCGGCGATCGAGGTTCGGATCGTCGATCCAAAACGGGTGCGCAGCTTCGCTCGATCGGCCGGTCGGCTCGCCAAAAACGACACGATCGATGCGGAGATGATCGGCTGGTTCGCCGAAACCTTCCGCGATGTTCCTCAACAGGCTTATGACGCGGAGCGCGAGAGACTGGCGAAGATCGTGAATGCGCGCCAGGCCCTGCTCGACGTGCAGGGCGAACTGCAAAACAGAAGCGAGCATTCCACGCCAGACATCGTGCAGAGGGTGCAGGCGCGGCTCCTGAAGAAGATCGCTGCCGAGCTTGCCACGCTCGAGGCGGCGATTACAGCCACGATCGAAGCCACGCCGCGGTTTGCCGAACTCGCCGAGATCATCGAGAGCGTGCCTGGACTTGGCCGGATCACCTCCGCCGGTCTGATCGCGGCAATGCCGGAACTGGGCCAGGTAAACAACAAGATCGCTGGCGCTTTGTTGGGTGTGGCCCCGTACGATGACGACAGTGGCAAACGGCGAGGTGAGCGCCAGATCAAGGACGGACGCCGCAAGGTGCGAAATCTGTTCTACATGGCCTGTCTGGGCGCCGCGACACGGCACAACCCCGTGCTCAAGGCCTTCTATCTGCGCCTGGTCGCCAAAGGTAAGGTGAAAAAGGTTGCGCTGGTGGCGTGCATGCGCAAGCTCATCGTGATCCTCAACATCATGATCGCTCGCCGGCAGAAGTGGAACCCTGCTGTCTGCGCGGCGAACTGACCTCGATCATCAACACAGTTGCTCCCTGGTGAACCGGGCTTTGTTGCCACCATCCCCGGTGCGATGCGCCAGCATCGTCACCAGGTTGACACCAGCGTCGGGGTGTCAGGACCACACGACTTCGCCGTCCGCCTCAAGCGCCGTTCGTCAATAGCGCTTCCAGCGTCCACCGCATCCCGCCCCGCGTTGATGACGTTGCGCAACGCCCCTCTGTCGGGATGGGATGGCGAATACATAGACTGATTTGTTACTTCTGAAAATCAGAATATTTTTGCAGGAAGGGCTAGACAGGGGTTCGGGGTGATTTGCCCGTCCGGGCACCGATCGCAGATAAGCCGGGCGCTTCGCGACAACCCTCGCGGTTGTGCAAGGCATGAC
>NZ_JBAWDE010000168.1:0-13302 GCF_049590575.1 Pseudomonas sp. | reverse complement strand
TGCGCAGGTCCGTCAGCTTCTGCTCGGCGAGCATGCTGGTGATGATCTCGGGCACCGTCTGGCCCTGGAAAATGCGCCAGTTGGAGCGCAGGTCGAAACGCTTGAGGGTCGGCTCGACCACGGCGGTGTAGCGGGTGCGGCGAAAGCCGGTGTCGCCTTGTTGGAACAGGCTGACCAGGCCGTGGACGTAGCGTACCGGGGTGTCGTTGCGCCAAATGGTGAACAGCCCCGCCAGATCCAATACCCGATTGAAATCGATGGAGGCATCGAAACTGGCCAGCTCCAGGGTGAGCTTGAACGGCTCGGACAGCCCCTCTTCGAGCGTGAATGAAACCACCTCGAAGGCATCGCCCTTCAAGGGCTCAAAGGTAAAACGCAGGTCACTTTGACGAGGCATCGCGGCTAGTCCTTACTCTCACTGATAACGGTCGCCACCCGCTGATACAACTCCGGCTCCCAGCCCTGCGCTGTGGTATCGCGCATCAGCCGTGCAACGCTGGCGTACAAATCGTCCGCGAGCCACGACAGGCCACGCGATGCAAGCAGGTCGGCGGCAATCACCGTGGCATAGCTGCGCTGGCGCGGGGCGTCATGGGTGGCGTGCAGGTCCTGTAAGCGCAGCAGCACCACTTCCACGCCTTCGGTATTCAGTTGGGTGGTCAGTTCGTCGCGCAAACTGGCGTATTCCTGCACCGGGCTGCCTGTGGCGTCGGCCTGATCGGCTCCCGTGATCCAGGCGCGGGTTTGTGCATCAACGAACGGCGTGCCGTCGCTGAAACACAGTTCCAACAGGGCCGGCAGGCGGCAGACGAAACGCTCGCAGGTCTGGCGGATGCCACGGGCTACTTCTTCCATCGCCAGACGCGAAGCGACCTGGGCGGCCAGGTAACTGCCGCGCAGCCAGTACGGCGAGGCGCAGACGCTTTTTTCGAGGCGCAACAGCAAGTTCGGCTCAATGGCGTTGTGGTTCAGCGCATCCTGGTAGCCGTCGACGATGTCCTTGGGCACGGTGGTCAATTCGGTGCGACGGTCACGGGTGATGGGCGGCGCCGTGCGCAGGTGCGACCACAGGCCGAAGCGGCGCAGTTGGTAGCCGGTGGGGTCATAGGGGTCTTGCTGGTTGATCTGCTCGGCCATGTTCAACACGGCGCGGCGTTGTTCGCGCTCATTGCTCGGCGCTTGCGGTTTGGGGCGGGTGAAAAAGGCAGACTCCAGCACGCTGCCGGAGGTCGCCACACGGGTGGGCTCACTGGAAGCGACCGGCTCGCTGTACTTGTCCAATTGGCGTCGCAACGCGTCCAACGGTGCCGGGTCGAGCTTGGCGCTTTCGGCACAGCGTTGCAGAGTGGCCACGGCCAATTGCGCCATAGCTTGGTAAGCCGGTTCAAAACTGCTGCGCTCCAGGGCCGGCAACGCCTGCCCCAGGTCGCCCAACAGGCGCTGGACGTTCTTGCGTTTGTTGAGGTAGCCGGTGGGACCGGGCTTGGGGTGAGCGCTGTCCCAATACAGTTCGACCATGCCGGCGATCAGGCCCAGAGCATCGGCCCAGCGCGCCCATTGCCGGGTGCGCAGCCACACCACCTGCAGGTGCGCGACGACGCGCCAGTGTTTGCACTGGGTCGCCAGATATTGGCGGGACGCTTCGTCGATATACGGCCAGTCGATGTCGCCTTCACGCAGGCCGCCGAGCTTGACCATCTCCTGATCGATGGACTGGTAGGTTTCGTCCTCCACATCAAAATGCCCGGCTGGTTGCGCCGGGTCGATGAGGGTCAGCAGCAGCTTGACGGTGTCTGCCGGCACGTCGATCACCAGCGACATACTTGGCGCTCCTGCTCGATCAGTTCACCCAGCCCTTCAGCGTCGAAGACCAGACCGTGCAACCGCGAATAGTCACTCTCCAACCGCAGACGCTGGCCGCCGCCCATGTTGCGCAACAAGGCAATCGCCTGCAGCCCGCGCCCGGCATCGACCACCAGGCCGGCATCGTCCAGCACCTGCCAGTGGTACGCCTCGGACACCGCGCGCTCGTCCTTGAACAGCTGTATGCGAATTTTGTTGGGCTTGGCCGGTTCATCCAGCACCAGTTGCAGACGGGAAATGTTCGATTCGCAGCTGATGGCCAGGTAAGGCCGGGGCGGCAACGCGCCCAAGGCTGGGGCTGAAATCACCAGCCGTTGTTGCTGCTCATTGTCCGGCTCCGGAAACGAAGACAGCAGGAACCGCTGATCCTCAGAAGGGCGTCTGGCCTCGTTGCGTTGCACCAGATCGACAATCGGCAATACCCGGCCGATGGCAGCTGGCGCCGCCGTTGCGTGATGGATGGGCGTGCCGGCAGCCACGTCAAAACACTCCAGGCGCTTCAAGGGCGAGACGATGGAAGGACAATCCTGTGTCGCCGCCTGCCCCTCCATCACCGCCACAACCGCCAGACAAAGCCCCCACTGCCACCCTCGCCGTCCATCGCGCATCAACGCCTCCTGACATGCCTCACCGAAATCCGAACCGGATTTTTTTGAACTTTCGAACTAACGTAGTCAGTCTTAACGTTCTCTTGATCAACTTTACGAGCGTCACCCAAGACACAATTGATAGGCAAGTAAAAGAGATACTACTTCTGGCCAAAAGCCGAACAAACAGAACCCTCCCTCAGATAAAGCCTGCACTTCATGTAGGACAAATACGCAAACAACAAGAACGACTCTTCCTACATCCAACACCCACGAATCGCGTCCACATCGTCCTACATGACAAACTTGGAAACAGCTGGTTCTAATACACCGACTTTACGAAAAGGATTGTTCCCATGTCGAAAACTCAGGGTTCTGTCGCGCCCAAAGAACGCGTCAACATCAAATACGTCCCGGCCACGGGCGATCAACATGCAGAAGTGGAGCTTCCACTGAAGCTGTTGATTACCGGTGACTTCAAAGGCCACGGCGAACTAACTGCCCTGGAAGACCGACAAGCTGTGCGTATCGACAAAGACACTTTCAATGAGGTGCTGACCAAAGCCGAAGTTGCTCTGGACATGGCAGTTCCGTCTGTTCTGAACAACGACCAAGACACCGACTTGAACGTGCAACTTCAATTCAGAAACATCAATGACTTCGGCCCCGACGCGGTCGCCCGCCAAGTTCCGGAGTTGAACAAGTTACTGGAACTGCGCGAAGCCTTAGTTGCGCTCAAAGGCCCGATGGGCAATGTCCCGGCCTTTCGCAAACACCTGCAAAACCTGCTGACCGATGAGACCGCCCGGCAACGCCTGGCCAATGAACTGAACCTGGTGCTCGACGCGCCTAACAACTGACTTGAACGCCCTTCTCAATGGAGTACTCCCCATGCCTATGGAAAGCGCCGCCGCCCAAGTAGTGGTGGCTGACGAACCGCCGTCGTTGCTCGACCAACTGTTGGCCAACACCACCATTCGCCCGTCCCAGGAAGGCTATGCCGTTGCCCGCCAAGGCGTGGCTGCGTTTATCAGCGAGATCCTGCAAAGCGGCGATCATCAGCAGCCGGTCAACAAGCATCGGGTCGACCAGATGATTGCTGAAATCGACCGCGCGTTGAGCCAACAGATGGACATGATCCTGCATCAGCCGCAGTTCCAGCAGCTGGAGTCAGCCTGGCGTGGGCTCAAGCTGCTGGTGGATCGCACGGATTTTCGCGAGAACATCAAGCTGGAAATGCTGCACGTCACCAAAGAAGAGCTGCTGGACGACTTCGATAACGCCGGCGACATCACCCGCAGCGGCCTGTACAAGCACGCCTACACCTCGGGCTACGGTCAGTTCGGTGGCGAGCCGATCGCGGCGATGATCGGCAACTACACCTTCGGCCCGTCATCCCCGGACATGAAGCTGCTGAGCTACGTCGCCTCCGTGGGCGCCATGGCCCATGCCCCTTTCGTGATGGCTGCGGGCCCAGAGTTCTTCAACCTCAAGAGCTATCAGGACCTGCCGTCGGTCAAGGAAGTCAGCGACATTTTTGAAGGGCCGGGCCACACCAAATGGCGCAGCCTGCGTGAGATGGAAGATTCCAAATACATCGCCGCGACGCTGCCGCGCTTTCTGCTGCGCTCGCCTTACGATGGGCTGGAGAATCCGATTCGCAGCTTTGGCTACAACGAAACCGTCGACGGCAACCACGACAACTACCTGTGGGGCAACACCGCGTTCCTGATGGCTTCGCGCATCACTGACAGCTTCGCCCGCTACCGCTGGTGCCCGAACATCATCGGCCCGCAATCCGGCGGCGCAGTGGATGACCTGCCGGTGCACCTGTACGAATCCCTCGGCCAGTTGCAGGCCAAGATCCCGACCGAAGTGCTGATCTCCGATCGCAAGGAATTCGAGCTGGCCGAAGCCGGTTTTATCCCGCTGACCATGCGCAAAGACAGCGATAACGCGGCGTTCTTCTCGGCCAACTCGGTACAAAAACCGAAGAACTTCCCCAAGACCCGCGAAGGTCAGGAAGCCCAGACCAACTACAAGCTCGGCACCCAGTTGCCGTACCTGTTTATCGTCAACCGCCTGGCCCACTACATCAAGGTGCTGCAGCGCGAGCAGATCGGTAGTTGGAAGGAACGCCAGGACCTGGAGCGCGAGTTGAACACCTGGCTCAAGCAATACATCGCCGATCAGGAAAACCCCTCCTCCGATGTGCGCAGCCGTCGCCCCTTGCGCGCCGCGCAGATCGTGGTGCAGGACGTGGCTGGCGACCCGGGCTGGTACCAGGTGTCGTTGGCGGTGCGCCCGCACTTCAAGTACATGGGCGCCAACTTCGAGATCTCCCTGGTCGGTCGGCTGGACGCCCAATAAGTGGGCGGCAGCCTGTTTGAGCGCCTGGAACCCGACGCACCCCGCTACCGCCCCGGCAGCGCAGATGAGCAGGCGCGCCAGCGCGTCAAGGCGATCAAACGCCACCTGGAACAGGTGCTCAACTCACGCCAGGGCTGCTCACAAAGCAGCCCTGGGCTGGGCCTGCGCGATTTCAACGGGGTCACCCAGGCCAGCAGTGATCTGGTGATAGCCATCAGCGCCGATATCCGGCGTTCGGTGGAAGCGTTTGAACCGCGCATCAAGGTCACGGGCGTGCGTTATCAGCCCGACCCTGACCTGCCGCTGGAGCTGAACTTTCGCCTGGATTGCCAGGTACGGGTCAACCACAAGGAAGAACAGGTGCAGATCGAGGTGGCCATGCATGGCCGCGACGGCTACACCCGCGTGAAATGAGGATGCGATGGACTTGAAACAACGCTTTGCCGAGGAGTTACGCTACCTGCGCGAACTCGGCCGCGAGTTTGCCGAGGACAACCCTCAGCTGGCGCAATTTCTCGGCGAGCAGGCCGGCGACCCGGACGTGGAACGGCTGCTGGAAGGCTTTGCCTTCCTCACCGCCAAGCTGGGGATGAAGATCGACGATGACTTGCCGGAGCTGACTCATCCGCTGTTGCAAATGCTCTGGCCCAACTACCTTCGGCCGTTGCCCAGTGCGACCATCATCCGTTTTACACCGCTGCTCGATGCGATCAGCCAGCGCCAGGTGATTCCCAAGGGCACGCCGTTGTTCGCCAAACCGGTGAATGGTATCTCCTGCCAGTTTCGCACCTGCACCGACGTCAACCTGTACCCGCTGGCCTTGCAGGAAGTCAGCGACGCCCACAGCCGTGAGGCCTCGGTGATGCGCATCGACCTCAAGGTACTGACGGAGCAACCGCTGACCAGCATGGCCTGCGATCAGTTGGAGTTTCACCTGGGCGGCGATAACGCGACCGCGTTGACCTTGTACCTGTGGCTCTCCCATTACCTGGACAGCGTCACGCTGCACATCAATGGGCAAAGCTATCGCCTGTCAGCCAAGGACATTGGCTTTCCCGGTTTCACCGCCGAAGAGGCACTGCTGCCCTATCCGCGCAATGTGTTCGACGGCTACCGGATCCTGCAGGAATACTTTGTGTTCCCGCAGCGGTTCCACTTTTTCAGCCTGAACCGTCTGAATCACATGTGGCCGGATGTCAGCGCCACCCTCTTGCGTTTCGAGTTTCAGTTCAGCCGGCCCATGCCGCCGGATATCCGGCTGCGCACCAGCGACCTGCACCTGTACTGCGCGGCGGCGGTCAACCTGTTCCGCCATGATGCCAACCCTATCGAACTGGACGGGCACAGCCTGGAACGGCGTATCAGCCCCAGTGCCAACCGCCCCGATGCTTACGAAATTTTCAGTGTCGACCATGTAGCCGGCTGGGATGCCGCCGACAAGGAGCGCAAGGGCGATCCGTTGCGGCGCTTTACCCCATTCGAGTCGTTTCAGCATGAGATCGAACACGCGCGGGGCCGAACGGCGCTGTATTTCCGCACGCATATCGAGCAGTCCCACGGGCGCGAGGGGTTGCGTCATCGCATCGCCTTTGTGCGCGGCGATGAGAGCCTATACATCGGCGAGCATGAGGCGGCGTCCATCGAGTTGACATGCAGTAACCGCGACCTGCCGCAGTTGCTCGGCGTTGGGGATGTGTCGCTGTCCACTGAGGTCACGCCGTCGTTTGCCACGTATACAAATCTGATCGCACCCACTCGAAGCTACCGGCCCGTGCTGGACAGCAGCCTGCACTGGACGCTGATTTCCAACCTGTCGCTGAACTACCTGTCGCTACTCTCGGCCGAGCCGCTCAAGGCGGTGATCCGCGCCTATGACTTCGCCGCCTTGCACGACCTGCAGCAGGCCCGCGCCACCCGCAAACGCCTCAACGGTATCCATGAGGCGGTGACCACCCCCATCGACTGGCTGATGAAAGGCCAGCCGGTGCGCGGCTTGCAGACCCGTTTGCAACTGGACCAGAACGCGTTCCTCTGCGAGGGCGAGCTGTACCTGTTCGGCAGCGTGCTTTCGCACTTCTTCGCCCTGTACGCGAGCATCAATTCCTTCCATCGCCTGGAAGTGATCAATACCACCAACAACGAGTGCTACGAATGGCCACTGTTGACCGGCAGACAACCCGTAATCTAGCCGACGTGCTGCTGGCCGACGCGCGGAACTACTCGTTTCACCGTCTGCTGGAGCATCTGCACGCTTTGCATGACGATGACCTGGAAGCACAGCCTTTGAGCGCGGCGACGCGGCGGCGCGTGCGCCTGCAAAGCCATGCGGGGCTGGGCTTTCCGGCTTCCGACGTGGTGTTGGCCGCGCGGGTGGAAGAGGACCGCGAAGAGGTGCGCTACCGCTTGCAGACCAGCTTTTTTGGCCTGCACGGCACCGACTCGCCGCTGCCCGGTTACTACCTGGACCGCCTGGCCTACGAGCAGGCCCAGGAACGCGGGATTCGCCCGGCGTTCATGGACTTCTTCAATCATCGCCTGCTGACCCTGCTGCACCACAGCTGGCGCAAGTACCGCTACTACATTCGCTTCCAGGCCGAGGCCAGCGACCGCTTTTCACGCTATGTGTTTTCCCTGATCGGGTTGAACGACAACGACCTGCGCGGCACTACACCACTGCCCTGGGGACGTCTGTTGAGCTTTGCCGGCTTGATCGCCAGTCGCAGCCGTTCGCCTTCGGTGGTGTCCGGCATTGTCGAACACTGCTTCGACCTGCATGGCGTGTACATCCGCGAATTCGAGGCGCGTTCGGTGAGTTTGCCGCAGCGCCAACGGCTTGAGCTGGGCAAAGCCAACGGCACCCTGGGCAGCGACTTTGTGGTGGGTGACCGCAGCAAGACCCGCGCCAGCAAGTTCACCCTGGTGATTCCCAACCTGACCCAGGCACGCTTTCGGCAGTTTTTGCCCAGCGGCGAGCAGTTCGGACGGCTGCGCCAATTGATGGACTTTCTGCTGCGTGACGTCACCGCCTACGACCTGGAGTTAGGGCTGCGCGACGAAGACGTACCGCCCTTCAACCTGCAACGTGACAGCGGCACCCACCTGGGCTGGACCAGCTTTATCGAACATCAGCAACAACGTCATCCCGCCGTGGTGCGGATACGGGGGCGCACATGAAGTTGACGTTAGTAATCAATAATCCTGCGCAGTTGTTGCACGGGTATCTGCCCCTTCACCGGTTTGGCCCACAAGGTGGCAGCATCGGCAGTGCCGCGGCGGACTGGCGCCTGGAAGATCGCCACAACAGCGTGCAGCCCAACCACTGCGAAATCCGCGTCGTCGAAGGGCGCTTCTGCGTGATCGATCGCAGTGGCAGTACCTACGCCAATGGCCATGGCTTGCCGTTGGGCCGCAACGTTGCGGTGAGCCTCAACGATGGCGACCTGTTGCAGATTGGCGCATATCGGGTCGCGGTGCAGCTGGGTGACCACGCACCGGGTCAGCGGTCCCTCGATGAGCTGTTTTCGGGTCAGCCGGAAGGCATGCAAGCCTGGCACGTGGAGGATTTTCCAGGACTGCCCCTGCCCGATCCGCGACCAGCCACTTGCCTGGAGTTCGAGCGCCTTTGCCAGCCCGTGAACCTGGCGGAACAAGGCGATCCGCTGCGAGCGATGAGTGCGGCGCAGCCACCAAAACCGCCGGCCGTCATTTGCGCGGCAGCCCCCAAGCGCACCGTCAGCCTGTTCAGCAGCCTACGTATGGGCGCCTTGTTGCTGGTCTGCCTGACCCTCGGCGGCTGCACCCTGCTCGGAAAAATCGGCCAGGTGGTCCGGGACCCTTCCATCCCGGTGGGCAGCCCCGACGATCAACCCAGTCGGTACTCCCTGAGCCTGCATGCCAGTGATCACGTCAACCCGCGCCTGATCAGCACCGGCACCGCACCGGATGAAGACCCGAGCCGCGCGCCTTACACCCTCAACGTTCAGGCGAGCAGCCCGCAGGCATTGACCGACAAAGTGCAAACCCTGCTTACCCACCTTTACGAGAACGTACCGGCCCAGTCGCCGCTGACCGAGGACCCCGAGCCCGCGGTGCCAATGTCGCCCCTCGAAGACACGCTGTTGGGCCAATACGACGCCCAAGGCATCAGCCTGACCACGCCGTGGGGCAACCCGGCACTGCAGCACGTCGCCACGCCGATCGCCTTCAAGGTAGTGCAACTGACCGACGACTCGCTCCTGGTCAATGCCAGCCCCCAGGCCATGGCTGAAGACCTGAAAAAGACCCTGGGCAGCACCTACATCCGCGCCGACGACTACCTGCTCCAGCCCGGCCAATTCAAGTTCGTCGACCTGCGTCCCTTGGATGAGGACACCCGGTTTATCGCGGTGATCGCCAACTACCACAGCGCCGATGTCGGCCAATGGAAACAGCATCTGCGCGTCGAGCCCAAGGGCCGCCAATACGCCGTGCTGGTGCAGTTGGACGCCGAGCAGGTCAGCCTCAAAAGGGAAACCCGATGACGTCATTTTCAACCGCTTTTGCGCAGAGTAATTACCCATGAGTTCACGCAACCCCGTCATCTGGCATGAAGGTTTGTTCGTCAAACCCCAGCACTTCCAGCAACAGGCCCGCGCCGCCGAAGCCGCCGTGCATCAGCGCGTGCACAGCCTGAACGATGCCCTCTACGGCTTCAGCGAGCTGGAGCTGAACAGCGAATATTTGGGCTTCGGCAAGGTCGCTCTGACCAAGGCGTGTGGAATCATGCCCGACGGCAGTGTCTTTGATATCCCCCGCGACCTGGCGCCACCCGCGCCGCTGGAAATTGCCGACAGCAGCGCAGTCAACCAGATTGTCTACCTGGCCCTGCCGCTGCGGTCCAACGGCGCCCTCGAAGTGCGTTGGCCCGACCAGTACGGCAACAGCCGCTACATCGCCCGTCGCGAGGAAATCCGCGACACCCACAGTGATGACGGCGATCAGGTGGGCATGGACCTGGCCGTGCCCAACCTGCAACTGATGCTCGAACGCAGCGACCGCAGTGCCTTTACCGGCATCGCCATCGGCAGGATCAAAGACAAGCGCCCGGATGGCAGCCTGGTGATGGACGAGCACTTCTACCCCACCAGCCTGTCCCTGCAAGCTGTGCCGGCCTTGCACCGCTACCTGGGTGAAGTGGCCGGGCTGATGCGCGAACGGGCCAAGAACCTGTCCCAGCGTATCGGTTCACCGGGGCAATCGGGGGTGGCTGACGTCTCTGATTTCAACCTGCTGCAAACCCTCAACCGCTTGTTCCCGCTGTTCCAGCACCTGGCCCGCCAACGCCAGGTCCACCCGGAGCGGCTGTACATCGCACTGGCGCAGGCCTGCGGCGAGCTGGTGACCTTTACCGATGACGGCCACCTGCCCCAGGAATACCCGGCCTACCAGCACGACAACCTGCGCGCGTCCTTCGAGCTTCTGGAACATACCCTGCGCCGCGCCCTGGGCACCGTGCTGCAACCGCGTGCGGTATCGCTGCCGATCGTGGTGCAGCAATACGGCGTGCGCACTGCCGAGTTGAGTGACAAGCGCCTGCTGGAAAACGCCGAATTCATCCTCGCCGTGCGCGCCGACCTGCCCGCACAGACCCTGCGCCAACAACTGCCCAAGCAGATCAAGATCAGCTCTGCCGAAGGCTTGGAGCAACTGGTCAGCCTGCAACTGCCGGGCATTGCGCTGCTGCCGCTACCGGTGGCGCCGCGGCACCTGCCGTTCCATGCCGGTTTCAGCTACTTCGAACTCGACCGTCATCATCCCGCCTGGCAAAGCCTGAGCAGCGCCAGCGGGTTTGGCTTCCATATTGCCGGCGAATTCCCGGAACTGGAGTTGCAGTTCTGGGCGATCAGGAGTGAAAAAGATGAGTGAGTCCATGCCCACCGAAATCAAGCCTCCAGCAGACGACAGCAACCTGATATTCAACTATCTGCAACAGGCCACCAGCAGTCAAGAACCAGACCTTGCAAATGAACAGGCCACGCCAAAGAAACCCGTGCTGCTCGCAGACCCCGAATTCGATATGCGTGGACTGGCCTGGAACCCCCTCTGCGATGCCGCCACGCCCCTGATCGGTCTGGTGATCCGCCTGCGGCGTCTGGACCAGCACGATGATGTGCCCGCGCTGTACCAAAGCGTCAGCAACCAGATCACCACGATCATGGAGGAAGTCAGCCAGCTCGACTACGACGCCGGCATGCTCAAGGCCTACTCCTACAGCCTCTGCCTGTTGATCGACGAGGTGGTCATGCGCACCAGCTGGGGCAGACTCTCCACGTGGAGTGCACGCTCGTTGCTCAGCCAGTTTCATAACGAAACCCAAGGCGGCGAAAAATTCTTCACCGTCATGAACAACATGATCCCCGAAGCCGCCCGGTACCAGCATGTGCTGGAGTTTATGTACCAGTGCCTGATCTCCGGCCTCATGGGTAAATACGGTGCCCATATCAAGGGCGATGACGAGATACAAAAGATCATCGACCAACTGCACGGTCTGTTGCGCCCCCTGCGCGGCGAGACGCCCAAGCATCTGACCGACCCGCTGAAAAACGTCGCGCCGCGCAATTATCGGATCAAACGCGCTTGGCCGTTGTGGACACCTTGGGCCATGGCCGCCGTGGTGCTGACGGTCGCCTACACGATCTACACGATCCGCCTGAACGCCATCACCCAAGAAGTGCTGGTGTCCCTGGAGCGGCTTCTCAACCTGTAACCGATTTCCAGCGTGCTCATCCCGGGCACCTGCGAAGCCATGGCCTCTTGGGCCACAACCCACGACCTAAGCGTCGTTTACACATCGCGACAAGGAGCATGTCATGCCAACACCTGCGTACATCAGCATCCACGGCAAAAACCAGGGCCATATCACCAAAGGTGCGTTCACCGCTGATTCGGTGGGCAACGTCTATGTGGAAGGCCACGAGGACGAAATCCTCGCCCAGGAAATCGACCACCAGATCGCCGCGCCGACCGACCCGCAAAGTGGCCAGCCTGCCGGCCAGCGCGTACATAAACCGCTGATCTTCACCAGCGCCCTGAGCAAAGCCTCGCCCATGCTTTACCAGGCTTTAGCCACCGGCGAGATGCTGCCCACCGTCGAGGTCAAGTGGTTCCGCACCTCGGGCGACGGCAAGCAGGAGCACTTCTTCACCACCAAACTGGAAGACGCCACCGTCGTCAACATTCACACCGTACTGCCCCACGCGCAAAACAGTAATAACGAAAACTACACCCAACTGATCAAGACCAGCCTGGCCTATCGCAAGGTCAGCTGGACCCATGTGGTGGCCGGCACCGAAGCGTCGGATGACTGGCGTAAACCGGCGTAACCGCCACCGGCACATTCCGCCGCACAGGCGGCGGAATGTTTACTGAATCAATATTTACAAGGAGGCGCTATGCCTGCCGTCGTTCTGGTCGGTCACGACCATGATTGCCCCTTATGTGGCCCTACCACCGTCAAAAGTGGCACGCGCAACGTCACCGTCAACGGCCGCGCCATCGCCCGCGTCGGCGACACACTCGGCTGCGGTGCCGTGATCATCAGCGGCTCGCCATCAATGGTCATCAACGGCAAGGCCGTGGCCCGCGTGGGTGACACTACCGACCACGAAGGCATCCTGGAAAACGGCGATGCCAGCTGGTTAATCAACTGACCCGGTTTCACCACAAGGAGGTTTCATGCCCCGTCAAAGCGACCTGCGCTACACCTTCGAACCGCTACGGGGCGATCCCTTCGAAGTGGTCTCGTTCACCCTCCAAGAGGGCCTGTCCCAGCCGTTCAAACTCGAACTGGAGCTGGTCAGCCACCATCAGGCCATCGACTTCTACCGCATGCTCGACCTGGCCGCGGTGTTCACCATCTGGCGCGACGACACCCCGGTGCGCTACGTCCACGGCCTGGTCAGCCTGTTCCAGCAGGGCGACACCGGCTTTCGCCGCACCCGCTACACCGCCGTGGTCGAGCCGACCCTCAAACGTTTTGACCTGCGCTCCAACTGGCGCATTTTCCAGGGCCAGACGGTGCCCGAGATCATCACCAGCATGCTCGCCGAGCAGAAGCTGACGGACCTGCGCAGCGAAATCTGCTTCGAGCACCAGCCCCGCGAATACTGCGTGCAGGCCGGCGAAACCGACCTCGACTTCATCGCCCGCCTCGCTGCCGAAGAAGGCCTGCTCTACACCTTCGAACACCGCGCCGACGGCCACACCCTGGTCCTCACCGACCGCGTCGGCGGCCTGGGCACCATCGGCACCCACACCGATTGCCCGGTGATCTACCAACCCATAAGTGGCGGCGACGCCTTGGAGCCGGCACTGAATCGCTTTCACTACACCGAACAGGTGCGCACCGCCATGCAGGTGCAGCGCGACTACACCTTCACCCATCCGCGCTACAACCAACAGCACACCGCCACCGGCGATCAGGACCTCAACAACCAGCACAAAG
>NZ_JBAWDE010000167.1:0-2000 GCF_049590575.1 Pseudomonas sp. | reverse complement strand
CGTCGGACCAGGCTCAGCCTGCTGTCCGCTTTTTTTTGCCTGAGCACGGCCGGGATGGCCCAAGGCGCAACCCTGCAGAACACGCCTGGGGTCACCGACCTGATCCGCGATCGCCAGGATCGCCTGCTCGAAGAGCAACAGCGCCGCCTCGAAGAACTCAAGGACCTGCCCGGCAAAACCGCTGCGCCCGCCAAGCCTACAGCGCCAGCAGATACCCGCTGCTTCCTGATCCAGACCATCGAACTTGCCGGCGCCGACGCGCTGTCCGCAGGCGAGCGCGACAGCCTGCTCAAGCCTTACATTGGCGAGTGCCTGGGCGTGGCGCAGCTCAATGATCTGCTCAAAGTCATCACCGACCATTACCTGGCCAAAGGCTTGGTCACCAGCCGCGCCTACCTGCCGCAACAGAACCTCGCCAGTGGCAACCTCAAGGTGCAAGTGGTGGAAGGTCGCCTGGAAGGCGTCAAGGGCGCGCAGGGCAGCGGTATCAGCGAGCGCCAACTGGCGATGAGCTTCCCGGGCAAACCGGGCGACCTGCTTAACCTGCGCGAGATCGAGCAGATGGTCGACCAACTCAACCGCTTGCCCTCCAACCAGGCGCAAATGGAATTGGCCCCCGGCAAGGAAGTCGGCGGCAGCGACGTGCTGGTGAAAAACACCCCGCAAAAGCCATGGCGCGTCGGCCTGTCCCGCCACAACGGCGGCCAGCGTGCGACCGGCGAACAGCAATGGGGCGCCAGCCTGGATTGGGATAATCCGCTGGGTCTGGCGGATCAATTGTCGCTACGTGGCGGTCACGATGCCGTCAGCGACCACCAGAAAACCTCGCGCAACTCGATGCTCAATTACAACCTGCCGTTTGGCTGGTGGAACCTCAATTACAGCTACAGCGAAACCGAATACCGCTCCCTGGCCCAGGCCAGCGGTTTCAACTTCAAGCAGTCCGGCGACAGCCAGAGCCACCAATTGCGCCTGGAACGGGTGATCCATCGCGACGCCCTGAGCAAAACCTCGCTCAGCACCGGCGTGGCCTACCTGCGCACCAACAACTTCGTCGAAGACAGCAAGCTCGCCCTGAGCAGCAACCGCCTCAGCGAAGCCCAGTTCGGCATCAACCACGGTCGGCGCATTGGTGGCTCCTTTCTCAACGTCGACCTGGGCATGCAGGACGGCATCGGCGCCTTCGACGCCCAGGCCAACCACAACCCACGCCCCGGCCAGGCTGACGCGCGCTACCGCAAATACACCGCCACGCTGAGCTACCTGTACCCGTTCAAACTGTGGGGCGAGTCGTTCAGTTTCAGCAGCCTGATGACCGGCCAGCGCAGCGAAGATGTGCTGTTCAGCCCGCAACGCATGAGCCTCGGCGGGCAGTCGTCGATTCGCGGCTACAAGGACCAAAGCCTGGCCGGCGACAGCGGCGGCTAATGGCGTAATGACCTGCGCTGGAGCCGCCCGGTGACCTGGGCCTGGATGCAGCCGGTGTTCAGCGAATACGGCACCAGCCTCGGCTACGACCAGGGCGTGATCAGCCATGGCCGCTACAACGCCGAGCAGCACGGGCGCATGACCAGCAATTCGCTGGAGCTGTTTGCCCGTAGCCAGAACGTCGCCGCCACGGTGACCTTCGCACACTCTTTGGAACGCCCGGGGCCGATCACTGAACGTGAAGCGCCGGTGTATTTCCGTATGGATTTCTTCCTTTAAATCTTTACCGCCCCTCGGGCATCGAGACATGACATGGACGTTCGCCAGCTCGCCTTTCTTGCGCGCCAACCTTCTGCAGCCGTGAAAACCCGCTCCAACTTCTTGGGCTTGCCCAAGCGCGGGCTGGCATTGGTATTGGCCAACGCCATGTTCTGGCAGCCGTTGCTGGCGCAGGCGGATGGGATTGTGGTGAGCGCGCCGGGGACCACACTTGGCCAGGCAGGCAATGGCGTGCCCATCGTCAATATTGCTGCGCCCAATGGCAGCGGGCTGTCGCATAACCAGTTCAAGGA
>NZ_JBAWDE010000166.1:0-13495 GCF_049590575.1 Pseudomonas sp. | reverse complement strand
GGCAAGCCCCCTCCCACACTATGTGGGAGGGGGCTTGCCCCCGATGGCGGTGTTAAGCCTTGCGCACCCTCAAGCAACGCCACAAAGCTGCAACCATGAGCATACTCACTACCGCCCAACCCCACGCCTGCTGGTTGAGCAAACCTTCACGGAACAACTGCGGCGCAATGCCCGTGCCGATAATGAAGGCCAACAACGCCATCTCCCGACGCGGCCCAGTCACCGGACGCACCAGGTACACCAGCGCCGGCAGCACCAGCGCCGCGCTTGGAAAGCTGCGATAACGCGGGTCAAACACCAGCGCCAGCATCATTACAGCCCCGGCAAACCCGGCGATCGCGACCAGCCAGCCTGCACGTTGCTCCAGCCAGTTGAACGCGCGCGCGCGCCACCCTTCGCGGGCGCTGAGTGCCAGCGCGGCGTGGGCCAGTACCAGCAGGTTCAGCGCAACCAGCAGGCCTGCCCACAGCCATTCTTCATTAAAGCGCGCGGTCACGCGGGTCAGTTCCGCCCACGTGCCGATGGAGCCGGCTGCGACGGCACCGAGCAATGGCAACGATAGCGCGGCGCGCGCGCTGCGTAGGCGACCGCCAAGCACCAGCGTACCCAGCAGGATGATGCCGCCCACGCCCAGCCACAGCGGCCAGTACGGCACATTGGTGACCGGCCCGGCGAGGATGCCCTTGTCCTGGCGATCCGCATCAAACAGGCCCCAATAACCGCCCACGGCGCCTTCGCTCGCGCGCTTCCACGGCTGGTCAAACGCTTCGATCAGGTTGTAATGCCAGCCATTGGCTTCGGCCATGGCCACAAAGCCGCGCATGAACTTGGCCTCGTTGACGCGGCTCGGCACCGCGGCTTCGCGCTGGCGGCCTTCGCTGGGCCAGCCGGTCTCGCCGATCATCACGTCTTTGGGCGCGAATTTGTTGCCGAAGGTCTGGCGCACATCGCCCACATGCTTGAGGGCCTGGTCGATGCCCGACGGGTCATCTTCCCAGTACGGCAACAGGTGAATGGTCAGGAAGTCGACGGCCGGGGCGACTTCCGGGTGCTTCAGCCAGAATTCCCAGACGTCGGCGTAAGTCACCGGCTGCTTGATCTGGCTTTTGACCTTTTGGATCAGCTTGACCAGTTGCATGGCCGTGACTTCCTTGCGCAGCAAGGCCTCGTTGCCGACGATCACCGAGGTGACGACGTCGGGGTAGGTGTTGGCCGAAGCGATCAGTTGGTCGACTTCTTTTTCGGTCGCCACCGGATCGCTGCTGACCCAGGCGCCGGCCATCAGTTTCAAGCCGTGCTTGCGCGCCAGGTCCGGCAGGGCTTCCAGGCCGGTCATGGAGTAGGTGCGGATGCAGTCGAAGCGAGTGGCCAGCAAGGCCAGGTCGGCGTCCATGCGCTCGGGGCGCAGCTTGAACGGCTGGTCGAAGGGCGATTGGTCTTTGTCGAACGGCGTGTAGGACGCGCATTGCAGCTTGTGACTGGCGCTGGCGACGTCCGGCAACACTACCGGACGGCCGAGGCCGTACCAATAGCCGGCAAGGGCCAGCAGGCCGAGGAGCAAAGCGAAAAAATAGGGCAGGGCAGGGAAGCGGGCAGTCGCGGGCATGGTCGGCTTATCTGGAGGAGCAAAGGCGCGCATCTTACCCGGATTTGTCCCGTCCCAGTGGGGCAGCATAATTTTGACATGCAAAGTTCGGGCGGGATTCTGGCGCGAAGTCCTACAAAGCGTCCTACTGGCTATGTGATGTCGTTTCTTGCTTGTACGAGGTCGCTGACAGAGCAGGTCAAAGGCGCCGGCAGGTTGATGATCGAAGTGTCAGCACTCCACTGATGTCGCAGCCACCGGATCGATGCGCGTGAAGGGGGCGCGGGTGCACCACATAACAACAGGTTGACGTCGCTCGGCATCCGCCGGGCGCAGCACTTTCGGGGAAGTACGATGAAGATGCGACGACTCTTGGGCGCAGCTGCCACTCTGGTAGTTGCGATGAGCTCCACACTGGCCAGCGCCGACAGCAAAACCCTGAGCATCGGCTACGTGGACGGTTGGTCCGACAGCGTTGCCACCACCCATGTGGCGGCAGAGGTGATCAAGCAAAAGCTCGGTTATGACGTGAAACTGCAAGCGGTCGCCACCGGGATCATGTGGCAGGGCGTGGCCACCGGCAAGCTCGATGCCATGCTCTCCGCCTGGCTGCCCGTGACCCACGGTGAGTATTGGGCCAAGAACAAGGACAAAGTGGTCGACTACGGCCCCAACTTCAAGGACGCGAAGATCGGCCTGATCGTGCCGGAGTACGTCAAGGCCAAGTCCATCGAGGACCTCAAGACCGATACCACCTTCAAGAACAAGATCGTCGGCATCGACGCCGGCTCGGGCGTGATGCTCAAGACCGACGAAGCCATCAAGGCCTACGGCCTGGACTACAAGCTGCAAGCCAGCTCGGGCGCTGCGATGATCGCCGAACTGACCCGCGCCGAAGACAAACAGGAATCCATTGCGGTCACCGGCTGGGTGCCACACTGGATGTTCGCCAAGTGGAAACTGCGTTTCCTCGACGATCCAAAAGGGATTTATGGTGCTGCTGAAACCGTCAACAGCATCGGCAGCAAGGGCCTGGAGAAGAAAGCGCCGGAAGTCGCCGCCTTCCTGAAGAAATTCCAGTGGGCCTCCAAGGATGAAATCGGCGAAGTCATGCTGGCCATTCAAGAGGGCGCCAAGCCAGATGCAGCGGCCAAGGACTGGGTCGCCAAGCACCCTGAGCGTGTAGCGGAGTGGATCGCTAAGTAACATCCCCCGCGGTACCTGTGTGGGAGGGGGCTTGCCCCCTCCCACATTGGCTTCATGCGCCGCCACATTTTCTGCAGCCCCGCAAACCCTCGCTACACTCGATCTAAGACTAAGGTCGTCTGGAACCTCTCCTGCAGCCGAATACAGTGGATACGTTCCAAAATAATAAAAAGCTGTGCTGCGAGGATAAAAACAATGAACGACAGCATTTACCTCTCGATTCAAAACAGCCCGCGTTTCAAGGAGCTGGTACGAAAAAGGGAAAGGTTCGCCTGGATTCTCTCGGCGATCATGCTCGGGCTGTACTCCGGGTTCATCCTGCTTATCGCCTATGGGCCACAGGTGCTGGGAGCCAAGCTCAGCCCCGGCTCATCCATCACGTGGGGAATCCCGATCGGGGTCGGGCTGATTGTCTCGGCCTTCATCCTCACCGGCATCTACGTACGACGCGCCAACGGCGAATTCGACGACCTGAACAATGCGATTCTCAAGGAGGCTGCGCAATGATCCGGCGTCTACTGTCTGTATTCGGCGCTTCGGTCTTCGCGCCTGCCGTTTGGGCGGCGGATGCATTGACGGGTGAAGTGCACAAACAACCGCTGAATATTGCAGCGATCCTGATGTTCGTGGCCTTTGTCGGCGCGACGTTGTGCATCACCTACTGGGCTTCCAAGCGCAATAATTCGGCGGCCGACTACTATGCGGCGGGTGGCAAGATCACCGGTTTCCAGAATGGCCTGGCGATTGCCGGTGACTACATGTCGGCGGCGTCCTTCCTGGGTATTTCCGCGCTGGTGTTCACCTCCGGCTACGATGGCCTGATCTACTCGATCGGCTTCCTGGTGGGCTGGCCGATCATTCTGTTCCTGATCGCCGAGCGCCTGCGTAACCTGGGCAAGTACACCTTTGCCGACGTGGCGTCCTATCGCCTGGGCCAAACCCAGATCCGCAGCCTCTCGGCCTGTGGTTCGCTGGTGGTGGTGGCGTTCTACCTGATCGCGCAAATGGTCGGTGCCGGCAAGCTGATCCAGTTGCTGTTCGGCCTTGATTACCATGTGGCGGTGATTCTGGTCGGCATCCTGATGTGCCTGTACGTGCTGTTCGGCGGCATGCTGGCGACGACCTGGGTGCAAATCATCAAGGCGGTGTTGCTGCTGTCCGGTGCGTCGTTCATGGCGCTGATGGTGATGAAGCACGTCAACTTCGACTTCAACACGCTGTTCTCCGAAGCGATCAAGGTTCACCCTAAAGGTGAAGCGATCATGAGCCCGGGCGGCCTGGTGAAAGATCCGATCTCGGCATTCTCCCTGGGCCTGGCACTGATGTTCGGTACCGCCGGCCTGCCGCACATCCTGATGCGCTTCTTCACCGTAAGCGACGCCAAGGAAGCGCGTAAGAGCGTGCTGTACGCCACCGGCTTCATCGGCTACTTCTACATCCTGACCTTTATCATCGGCTTCGGCGCGATCCTGCTGGTCAGCACCAACCCGGCGTTCAAGGATGCAGCAGGCGCCTTGCTGGGCGGTAACAACATGGCGGCGGTGCACCTGGCCAACGCGGTGGGCGGCAGTATCTTCCTGGGCTTCATCTCGGCCGTGGCATTTGCCACCATCCTGGCAGTGGTTGCCGGTTTGACCCTGGCGGGTGCTTCGGCGGTGTCCCATGACCTGTACGCCAGCGTGATCAAGAAAGGCAAGGCCAACGAAAAGGATGAGATTCGCGTGTCGAAGATCACCACCATCGCCCTGGCAGTGCTGGCGATCGGCTTGGGTATCCTGTTCGAAAGCCAGAACATCGCGTTCATGGTCGGCCTGGCGTTCTCGATTGCCGCCAGCTGTAACTTCCCGGTGCTGCTGCTTTCCATGTACTGGAAAAACCTCACCACCCGTGGCGCGATGATTGGTGGCTGGCTGGGCCTGGTCAGTGCTGTGGGCCTGATGATCCTCGGCCCGACCATCTGGGTCTCGATCCTGCACCATGAAAAAGCCATCTTCCCGTACGAGTACCCGGCGCTGTTCTCGATGATCATTGCGTTCGTCGGCATCTGGTTCTTCTCCATCACCGACAAGTCGGCGGCGGCAGAGAAAGAGCGTGCGCTGTACTTCCCGCAGTTTGTGCGTTCGCAGACTGGCCTGGGGGCGAGTGGGGCGGTCAACCACTAAGGGTTGTTGCTGAACAAGAAATGCCCCGGTCGAAAGGCCGGGGCATTTTTTTTGTCTGGGGGATATGAGGTGCTTGTGCCAATGCCATCGGGGGCAAGCCCCCCTCCCACAGTTAACCGAGTACATCATTTGGAATGCAGTTGAATGTGGGAGGGGGCTTGCCCTCGATGGGGGTAGGTCAGTCGACACAAATAAAAACGGCCTCCACTGAGGGAGGCCGTTTTCGGTGCAGCTAAAGAGTGCTTACTTGCGATCTTCCAGCTTGGTGATATCACGCGACTCGTAGCCGGTGTACAGCTGGCGCGGGCGGCCAATCTTGTACGGGCTGGAGAGCATTTCTTTCCAGTGGGAGATCCAGCCCACGGTCCGCGCCAGGGCGAAGATCACGGTGAACATGCTGGTTGGAATGCCGATCGCCTTGAGGATGATCCCCGAGTAGAAGTCGACGTTCGGGTACAGCGAGCGTTCGATGAAGTACGGGTCGGTCAGGGCGATCTCTTCCAGGCGCATGGCCAGTTCGAGTTGCGGATCGTTCTTGATCCCCAGTTCCTTCAACACTTCGTCGCAGGTCTTCTTCATCACGGTGGCGCGCGGGTCGCGGTTCTTGTAGACCCGGTGACCGAAGCCCATCAACTTGAACGGGTCGTTCTTGTCCTTGGCCTTGGCGATGAATTTGTCGATGTTCGAGACATCGCCGATTTCATCGAGCATGGTCAGTACGGCTTCGTTCGCACCGCCGTGGGCAGGGCCCCACAGTGCGGCGATGCCGGCGGCGATACAGGCGAACGGGTTGGCACCCGAAGAGCCCGCCAGGCGCACGGTAGAGGTCGAGGCGTTCTGTTCATGGTCGGCGTGGAGGATGAAGATCTTGTCCATCGCGGCGGCCAGCACCGGGCTGATCGGTTTGATCTCGCACGGGGTGTTGAACATCATGTGCAGGAAGTTTTCCGCGTACGTCAGGTCGTTGCGCGGGTACATCATGGGTTGGCCCATGGAGTACTTGTAAACCATCGCGGCCAGGGTCGGCATCTTGGCAACCAGGCGGATCGCGGAAATTTCGCGATGCTGCGGGTTATTGATGTCGAGGGAGTCGTGATAGAAGGCCGACAGGGCGCCGACCACGCCGCACATGACGGCCATCGGGTGGGCGTCGCGACGGAAGCCGTTGAAGAAGGTCTTCAACTGCTCGTGAACCATGGTGTGGTTCTTCACGGTGCTGACGAACTGGGCTTTTTGCTCGGCTGTTGGCAATTCGCCATTTAGCAGCAGGTAACAGGTTTCCAGGTAGTCCGACTGTTCGGCGAGTTGCTCGATCGGGTAGCCGCGGTGAAGCAGAATGCCATTATCGCCATCGATATAGGTGATCTTCGACTCGCAAGAGGCGGTCGACATGAAGCCTGGGTCGAATGTGAAACGGCCCGTGGCCGTCAGGCCCCGTACGTCGATAACATCGGGACCAACGGTGCCGGTTAAAATGGGCAGCTCGACGGGGGCTGCGCCCTCGATGATCAACTGCGCTTTTTTGTCAGCCATGTGGCCTCCTATTTATGCTTCAAATCATCAGACAGACCCCCCACGCAGGGCCCGCACCACTATATTGATATAAATCCAGATGTCAATTTGCCTAAAGTCTTGCACCAGAAGGCTTTAACCGTACTTTTTCCTCGAAATTGACTGCCATTTACGCCTTTTATACCGCCAGCGCAATCCGCTATTAGGGTGAGGAGCGCGCGTTGTCATTAGTAACCTAACTGTCTATACTCGGCCACCGACCGCCAAGGGCTTTTGGGCTTGCTTTCATTGGGGGTCGCACTCCCTGGGTGGTGCTTACCTGACCAGTGCACTCCCCAACAACTTTGCCCTGATTGTTAGGGGCTCTTCAGTGTGAAAAAAAGCCGTGAATAGCCAACGACCTGTAAACCTAGACCTAAGGACCATCAAACTCCCCATCACCGGCGTTACGTCGTTCCTGCACCGTGTTTCCGGCATCATCCTGTTCCTGGGCTTGGGCATCATGCTTTATGCATTGAGCAAATCCCTGGGTTCCGAGGAAGGATACGCCGAGGTGAAGGCATGCTTGACCAGCCCGCTGGCCAAGTTCGTAGCATGGGGCCTCCTGTCCTCTCTTCTGTATCACCTGGTAGCCGGTGTGCGCCACTTGATCATGGACATGGGCATCGGTGAGACGCTGGAAGGCGGCCGCCTGGGCTCGAAAATCATCATCGCCATTTCCGTGGTGCTGATCGTTCTCGCAGGAGTTTGGATATGGTAACCAGCGTTACGAACCTGTCGCGTTCGGGCCTCTATGACTGGATGGCACAACGTGTGTCTGCGGTTGTTCTCGCGGCTTATTTCATTTTCCTGATCGGATACCTCGTCGCAAATCCGGGCATCGGCTATGAGCAATGGCACGGCCTGTTTGCCCACAATGCGATGCGAATCTTCAGTCTGCTGGCACTTGTAGCCCTGGGCGCACACGCCTGGGTCGGCATGTGGACCATCGCGACCGACTACCTGACGCCGATGGCGCTGGGCAAGTCCGCGACTGCAGTACGTTTCCTCTTCCAGGCAGTCTGCGGCATTGCGATGTTCGCTTACTTCGTCTGGGGTGTGCAGATTCTTTGGGGTATCTGATTCATGGCTAACATTCCAACTATTTCATTCGACGCCATCATTATTGGTGGCGGCGGTGCTGGCATGCGCGCAGCGCTGCAGCTGGCCCAGGGCGGTCACAAGACTGCCGTGATCACCAAGGTGTTCCCGACGCGGTCCCACACCGTATCGGCCCAGGGTGGCATCACTTGCGCCATCGCTTCCGCCGACCCGAACGATGACTGGCGCTGGCACATGTACGATACCGTCAAGGGTTCCGACTACATCGGTGACCAGGACGCTATCGAATACATGTGTCAGGAAGGCCCGGCCGCGGTGTTCGAGCTGGACCACATGGGTCTGCCGTTCTCCCGTACCGAGCAAGGCCGTATCTACCAGCGTCCATTCGGCGGTCAGTCGAAGGATTACGGTAAAGGCGGGCAGGCTGCCCGTACCTGCGCCGCGTCCGACCGTACCGGTCACGCGCTGTTGCACACCCTTTATCAGGGCAACCTGAAAGCCGGCACCACGTTCCTGAACGAGTATTACGCGGTTGACCTGGTCAAGAACGCACAAGGCGAGTTCGTCGGTGTGATCGCGATCTGCATCGAAACCGGTGAAACCACCTACATCCGCGCCAAGGCTACGGTTCTGGCGACTGGCGGTGCAGGCCGTATCTACGCGTCGACCACCAATGCCCTGATCAACACCGGTGACGGCGTCGGCATGGCACTGCGTGCCGGCGTACCGGTACAAGACATCGAAATGTGGCAGTTCCACCCGACCGGTATCGCCGGCGCTGGTGTACTGGTGACCGAAGGTTGCCGTGGTGAAGGTGGTTACCTGATCAACAAGCATGGCGAGCGTTTCATGGAGCGTTATGCTCCGAACGCGAAAGACCTGGCGGGTCGTGACGTGGTTGCGCGCTCGATGGTTAAAGAAATCATCGCCGGCAACGGCTGTGGCCCTAACGGCGACCACGTGCTGCTGAAACTCGATCACCTCGGTGAAGAAGTCCTGCACAGCCGCCTGCCAGGTATCTGCGAGCTGTCCAAGACCTTTGCTCACGTTGATCCGGTGGTTGCTCCGGTTCCGGTTGTTCCGACTTGCCACTATATGATGGGCGGCGTGCCGACCAACATTCACGGCCAGGCGATCACCCAGAATGCCGAGGGCCAGGACGAGATCATCCATGGTCTGTTCGCGGTCGGCGAAGTGGCGTGCGTATCGGTACACGGTGCCAACCGCCTGGGCGGCAACTCGCTGCTCGACCTGGTGGTATTCGGCCGCGCTGCCGGCCTGCACCTCGAGAAGGCTCTGACCGACGGCATCGAATACGATGACGCGACCGACGCCAACATCGAAGCTGCCCTGGCGCGTCTGAACGCTCTGAACGAGCGCACTGATGGCGAAGACGTGGCTACCCTGCGTCGCGAGCTGCAAAGCTGCATGCAGAACTACTTCGGTGTGTTCCGTACCGGCGAATACATGCAGAAGGGCATCGCCCAGCTGGCCGACCTGCGCACGCGCATCGCCAACGTCAAGATCAACGATAAGAGCCAGGCATTCAACACCGCTCGTATCGAAGCCCTTGAGCTGCAAAACCTGCTTGAAGTGGCTGAAGCGACTGCGATTGCCGCCGAGGTTCGTAAAGAATCCCGTGGTGCTCACGCTCGTGAGGACTTTGAAGATCGCGACGACGAAAACTGGTTGTGCCACACCCTGTACTTCCCGGGTGACAAGCGCGTGACCAAGCGTGCCGTGAACTTCTCGCCGAAGACGGTTCCGACGTTTGAACCGAAGATTCGGACTTACTAAGGGTGGCTGCCATGTTGAAAGTCAGTGTTTACCGCTACAACCCTGATCAGGACGCTGCGCCGTTCATGCAGGAATTCCAGGTCGATACCGGTGGTAAAGACCTGATGGTGCTGGATGTATTGGCACTGATCAAAGAGCAGGACGAAGGTTTCTCGTATCGTCGCTCTTGCCGTGAAGGTGTCTGCGGTTCCGACGGCATGAACATCAACGGCAAAAACGGCCTGGCGTGCATCACGCCGCTGTCCGCCGTGGTCAAGGGTAACAAGCTGATCGTTCGTCCTCTGCCAGGTTTGCCGGTTATCCGTGACCTGGTCGTCGATATGAGCATCTTCTACAAGCAATACGAGAAAGTTAAGCCGTTCCTGCAGAACGACACGCCGGCTCCGGCCATCGAGCGTCTGCAGTCCCCGGAAGAGCGTGAAAAGCTTGACGGTCTGTACGAGTGCATCCTGTGCGCTTGCTGCTCGACCTCTTGCCCGTCCTTCTGGTGGAACCCGGACAAGTTCCTGGGTCCAGCTGCCCTGCTGCAAGCGTACCGCTTCCTGGCAGACAGCCGTGACACCAAGACGTCCGAGCGTCTGGCTTCACTGGATGACCCGTTCAGCGTATTCCGCTGCCGCGGGATCATGAACTGCGTCAACGTATGTCCCAAAGGCCTGAACCCGACTAAGGCCATTGGTCACATCCGTAACATGCTGCTGCAAAGCGGCGTGTAACAGACGTTGTAGCAAAGCAGGACCGTTGTGCCCGTAAATGCTGCGGCGCAGGCTTCAACCGGCGCCGTAGTTTTAACTTGAGCAGCGACTTACAAAGCCGCGGCTCTTATTTTGAAGAAATGAGACAAGCAGGGGCATTCGGGTTGGTACCCGAACTATCAGCGTGATCCTAAGTGGCTTGTTTTGGTCGCTGCACTTGGCCTTTTGCAAGCAAACTCGGTGTTTTCGCCGGTGGTGTCCCCAAATCGAGGGTGACCAAGCATGCAAGAAAGCGTGATGCAGCGCATGTGGAACAGCGGCTATCTTTCAGGTGGTAACGCTGCCTATGTGGAAGAGCTTTATGAGCTCTACCTGCACGACCCTAACGCTGTGCCAGAAGAATGGCGCACCAAATTTCAGACGTTGTCTTCAGACGGCAACGCTGCCACCGATGTATCGCACGCAACAATTCGCGATCAGTTTGTGCTGCTGGCAAAGAACCAGCGCCGCGCTCAGCCGGTTTCCGCCGGTAGCGTGAGCAGCGAGCATGAAAAGAAGCAAGTTGAAGTATTGCGACTGATCCAGGCCTACCGGATGCGTGGCCACCAGGCGGCCCAGCTTGACCCGCTGGGGCTCTGGAAGCGTCCTGCACCTGCTGACCTGTCGATCAATCATTACGGCTTGACCAATGCCGATCTTGATACGACCTTCCGTGCCGGCGACCTGTTCATCGGCAAAGAGGAAGCGAGCCTACGCGAAATTCACGAAGCGTTGCAGCAGACATATTGCCGCACCATTGGCGCTGAGTTCACGCACATCACCGATTCCGAGCAGCGCCACTGGTTCCAGCACCGTCTGGAAGGTGTGCGTGGCCGTCCGGTGCTGTCCGCCGACGTGCGCAGCCACTTGCTGGAGCGCGTGACCGCGGCTGAAGGTCTCGAGAAATACCTGGGTACCAAATACCCGGGCACCAAGCGTTTCGGCCTGGAAGGCGGCGAAAGCCTGATTCCAATGCTCGACGAGCTGATCCAGCGTTCCGGTTCCTACGGCACCAAGGAAATCGTGATCGGCATGGCTCACCGTGGTCGTCTGAACGTGTTGGTCAACACCTTCGGCAAGAACCCGCGCGAGTTGTTCGACGAGTTTGAAGGCAAGAAGAAGGTCGAGCTGGGTTCCGGTGACGTTAAATACCACCAGGGCTTCTCGTCCAACGTGATGACCACCGGCGGTGAAGTTCACCTGGCCATGGCCTTCAACCCATCCCACCTGGAAATCGTTTCTCCAGTGGTCGAGGGTTCGGTACGTGCTCGCCAGGATCGTCGCAACGACACCACCGGTGAGAAGGTCCTGCCGATTTCCATCCACGGTGACGCGGCATTCGCCGGTCAGGGCGTGGTCCTGGAAACCTTCCAGATGTCGCAGACTCGCGGCTTCAAGACGGGCGGCACGATTCACATCGTCATCAACAACCAAGTCGGCTTCACCATCAGCAACCCACTGGATGCGCGCTCTACCGAGTACGCCACCGACGTTGCCAAGATGATCCAGGCGCCGATCCTCCATGTGAATGGTGATGATCCGGAAGCCGTGCTGTTCGTGACCCAGCTCGCCATCGACTACCGCATGCAGTTCAAGCGTGACGTGGTGATCGACCTGGTCTGCTACCGTCGTCGCGGGCACAACGAAGCGGATGAGCCTAGCGGCACCCAGCCGTTGATGTACCAGCAGATCACCAAGCAGCGCACCACCCGTGAGCTGTACGCTGAAAGCCTGACCAAGGCCGGCGTGGTTGACGATGAGCGTGTTCAGGCGAAGATCGATGAATACCGCAACGCGCTGGACAACGGTCTGCATGTTGTAAAAAGCCTGGTCAAAGAGCCGAACAAAGAGCTGTTCGTGGACTGGCGTCCTTATCTGGGCCACGCCTGGACTGCGCGTCACGACACTTCGTTTGATCTGAAAACCCTGCAGGAACTGTCTGCCAAACTGCTGGAAATTCCAGATGGTTTCGTGGTGCAGCGCCAGGTTGCGAAGATCTACGAAGATCGTCAGAAAATGCAAGCCGGCGGCCTGCCGATCAACTGGGGTTACGCCGAAACCATGGCGTACGCGACCCTGGCGTTCGAAGGTCACCCGATCCGCATGACCGGCCAGGACATCGGCCGTGGTACGTTCTCGCACCGTCACGCGGTGTTGCACAACCAGAAAGACGCGGGCACCTACATCCCGTTGCAGAACCTGTACGAAGGCCAGCCACGTTTCGACCTGTACGATTCGTTCCTGTCCGAAGAAGCCGTACTGGCGTTCGAATACGGTTACTCGACCACCACGCCAAACGCGCTGGTGATCTGGGAAGCCCAGTTCGGCGACTTCGCCAACGGTGCCCAGGTGGTTATCGACCAGTTCATCACCAGCGGCGAGCACAAGTGGGGTCGTCTGTGCGGTCTGACCATGCTGCTGCCACACGGTTATGAAGGTCAGGGTCCGGAGCACTCCTCGGCCCGTCTGGAGCGTTACCTGCAGCTGTGCGCCGAGCACAACATTCAGGTGTGCGTGCCGACTACGCCGGCCCAGATCTACCACTTGCTGCGTCGTCAGGTGATCCGCCCGCTGCGCAAGCCGCTGGTAGTGCTGACCCCGAAATCGCTGTTGCGTCACAAATTGGCCATCTCGACCCTGGAAGATCTGGCCGACGGTTCGTTCCAGACCGTTATTCCAGAAATCGACACGCTGGACGCCGCCAAGGTCACTCGCCTGGTGCTGTGCAGCGGCAAGGTTTACTACGACTTGCTGGAAAAACGCCGTGCCGAAGGCCGCGAAGACATCGCCATCGTGCGGATCGAGCAGCTTTACCCGTTCCCGGAAGACGACCTGATGGAGGCCATCGCGCCTTACACCAACCTCACCCATGTGGTGTGGTGTCAGGAAGAACCGATGAACCAGGGCGCGTGGTACAGCAGCCAGCATCACCTGCGTCGCAGCATCGGTAACCACAAGACAGGCCTTGGCCTTGAGTACGCCGGTCGTGATGCTTCTGCTGCACCTGCGTGTGGTTATGCGTCGATGCACGCCGAGCAGCAGGAAAAACTGCTGCAAGATGCTTTCACTGTTTAACGCCTTCGCGCTGACTGAAACCGAATTTTAAGGACCCACAGATAATGGCTATCGAAATCAAAGCCCCGTCATTCCCGGAATCGGTTGCCGATGGCACCGTTGCCACCTGGCACAAGAAACCAGGCGAGGCCGTCAAGCGTGACGACCTGATCGTCGACATCGAGACCGACAAAGTCGTTCTGGAAGTGTTGGCCGAGGCTGACGGCGTACTGGGCGCAATCGTTGCCGAAGAGGGCGCTACCGTTCTGTCGAACCAGGTGCTGGGCTCGATCGAAGAGGGCAGCGCTGCTGCCGCTGCTCCTGCTGCCGCAGCCGCACCGGCC
>NZ_JBAWDE010000165.1:0-5335 GCF_049590575.1 Pseudomonas sp. | reverse complement strand
CGCGGCGTCACCACGCCCATCAGGCTCTTGAGCGTGGTGCTCTTGCCGGCGCCATTCGCGCCGAGCAAGGCGACGACGGCGCCCTTGGGCACGCTCAGCGACACCCCGGCCACCGCGAGGATCGCGCCGTCGTAGATCACTTCAATATCGTTGACCGTCAGCAACGACGGGCTGGCGGAGTCGGTGGCGGGCTGGCTCATGGCTTATTCGTCCCCGGTGCAGGTGCGCGGCGTCAGGCCTTTTTCCTTGGCGAACGCGGCGGATTTTTCATCGATCAGCGGGCGCAGCAAGGCACGGTCGGCGGCGATCCAGTCGCTGATCAGCGCCCAGTTGGCGCCGTCCCACTGCTGCACCCGCGCCGAGCCGCCGCCTTCGTGGTCGCGGCACGACAGCTTGAGGTTCTGCATCAGGCCCAGGTAGCCCATGTCCTTCAAGCGCGCGTCATCGATATTCAAGTGCTCCAGGCCCCAGCGGCCTTCTTCGCCGTTGAGCGGGCGCTTGCCGAACTTGGCCTGGCCGGTGCGGATCGCTTCCACCGCCACGGCGGCGTTCACCAGCCCGGAGTTGTAGTAGACGCTGCCGAAGTTTTTCAGGTCCTTGAGGTCGCTGTGGCCCTTGTCGAGGACGTATTGCTTGAGGCGTTTGTGGATCTCGAAATCGCTGCCGGCCGGGTATGGCGTGAGCGCCAGGTAACCCTTGGCGGCAGCGCCGGCGGGCAATACGTCTTCGCTGGAACTGGCCCAGATATCGCCGATGATATGGTCCACCGGGAAGCCGAAGCGCGCGGCGGTCTTGACCGCCACCGGGGTGGAAACCCCCCAGGTGCGCAGGAATACCCAGTCCGGGTTGGCCTGGCGGATCTGGCGCCATTGCGCCGATTGCTCGTTGCCGGGGTCGGCGACCGGAATCTGGATATTTTCAAAACCGTATTTCTCGGCCAGCAGTTTCAGCGGGCCGAGGGTTTCGCGCCCATAGGCCGAGTCGTGGTAGACCGTGGCGATCTTCTTGCCCTTGAGTTTGTCGAACCCGCCCTCGCGCTGGGCAATGTAGTTCACCAGGGTTGAAGCCTCGCTGTAGAAGGTCAGCATCACCGGGAAGTTGTACGGGAACACCGTGCCGTCGGTGGCCTCGGTGCGGCCGTAACCCAGGGTGATCAGCGGGATCTTGTCGACTTCCGCGCGCTCGCTCAGGGCATACGCGGCGGGCGCACCGTTGGGCTGGTAGACCGCGACCGGCGCGCCATCCAGGCCATTTTTGAAGCGCTCGTAGCACTCGATGCCCTTCTCCGCCGTCCATTCGGTCTCGCATTCCTGCCAGACCAATTTGACCCCGTTGATGCCGCCTTCGACCTCGTTGATATAGCGCAGGTAGTCGATCATCCCGGCCCACACCTGCACACCGCTGGAGGCATAGGCGCCGACGCGGTAGGTGGCCAACGGGATGAATTGCTGGTCGGGCGAGGCCATCGCCTGGGGCACAGCACCGGCCAGGGCGGCCAGCGCGAAGGCGGCGCCGACCAGGGAACGTTTCACGGATGCACGCATGGGAATTCTCATAATGGGGTTAGAAACGCAGCGGCCACTGCCGCAGACGGTCACGCAGGTTGTGCAACAGGCGAATCAAACCCTCGGGTTCCTTGATCAGGAACACGATGATCAACACGCCAAAGATGATTTTCTGCAGGTTCTGCAACTGCCCCGCATCCACCGAACCGCCGAACAGCGCCTGCCCGGCATGGCTGAGGACGATCGGCAGCAAACTGATAAACGCCGCGCCGACGAAGTTGCCGGCGATGCTGCCCATGCCACCGATAATGATGATGAACAGGATCTGGAACGAGCGGTTGATATCGAAGCTGCTGGCGCTGGCCGTGCCCAGGTAGGCAAAGGCCCACAGCGCGCCGGCAATGCCCAGGTAGAACGAGCTGACCGCAAAGGCCAGGCGCTTGTAGCGCACCACCGGGATGCCGACCACGGCGGCGGCGGTGTCCATGTCGCGGATCGCCATCCAGTTGCGGCCGACCTGGCTGCGCACCAGGTTGATGGCAGTCCAGGTCAGCAGCAGCACGGTGACCAGGGTCAGCAGGTAACGGCCCAGCGGTGTGTTGAGGTCATGCCCGAACAGCGCGAGCTTGGGCGCTGAGATCGTGCCGGACGAACCGTAGTTGTAGAACCAGGGGAACTTGACGAACACCCACTCCAGGAAAAACTGCGCCGCGAGGGTGGTGACCATCAGGTAGAAACCCTTGATCCGCGAGCTGGGCAAACCGAACAGCAGCCCCACCAGCGCGCTGAGAATGCCGCCACCGAGCAGCGCCACCGGCAAGCCCAGCTCGGGCAGGCGCAATAGAAAACCGTAGGTGGCGAACGCGCCCACGGCCATGAAGCCGGCGGCGCCGACCGAGGTTTGCCCGGTGTAGCCGGTGAGCACGTTCAGGCCCAGCCCGGCCAGCGACAGCACCAGGAACGGAATCAGGATTGCATTCAGCCAATAGTCATTGCCCCACAGCGGCACCACCACAAAGGCCAGCGCCAGCAGGCCGATCAGGCCCCAGGGCACGCGCCGCTGAATCAGCAACAACGGCGCGGTTTCTTGAGCAACGGGTATCGACATGGTTTCAGACTCGCTCGATGGCGCGCTCGCCGAACAAACCGGCGGGGCGGATATACAGGAAGGCCAACGCCAATACATAGGCAAACCACGGGGTGATGCCGCCGCCGATCAGCGGGCCGATATACACCTCGGCCAGGTTCTCCGCCGCACCGACGATCAGCCCGCCGACAATCGCCCCGCCAATCGAGGTAAAGCCGCCGATGATCAACACCGGCAAGGCCTTGAGCACCACCAGCGACAGCGAAAACTGCACCCCTTGGCGCGCGCCCCACAGCAGCCCGGCCACCAGCCCGACGATGCCGGCCACCGCCCAGACGATCTGCCAGATACGGTTGAGGTTGATGCCGATCGACAGCGCCGCCGTGGTGTCATCCGCCACGGCGCGCAGCGACACGCCAATGCGCGTCTTGTTGAACAGCAGCGCCAGCACCGTCACCAGCACCACGGCTACCGCCGCAGCGATCAGGTCGAACTGGCTGAGCATCAGCGGCCCGACAAACAGCGGCACGTCGTCGATGCCCAGGTCCAGCGCGCGCACCTGCGAGCCCATCAAGCCCTGGGCCAGGCCTTCGATGATGAACGACAGGCCGAGAGTGGCCATGAACAGGGTGATCTGCGAACGGTTCACCAGCGGCCGCAGCACCAGGCGCTCGATGAGCAAGGCGCCGACGATCATCACGATCACCGTCAGCAGCAACGCCAGGGCAAACGGCACGCCCTGATCGTGCAGGCTCACAAAGGTCAGCGCGGCGAACAGCAGCATCGAGCCCTGGGCAAAATTGAACACGCCGCTGGCCTTGTAGATCAGCACGAAGCCGATCGCGACCAGCGAGTACATGGTGCCGGCGAGCAGGCCGCCGAGCAGGGTTTCAAAGAAGAAGGTCATCCGTGTGCGACTCCCAGGTAGGCCGCGATCACCTCGGGGTTGGCCTGCACCTCGGCCGGTGTGCCGTCACCGACCTTGCGCCCGTAGTCGAGCACCACCACATGGTCGGACAGGCCCATCACCACACCCATGTCGTGCTCGATCAACACCACGGTGGTGCCGAGGTCGCGGTTCACATCGGCGACGAAGCGCGCCATCTCGTGTTTTTCTTCGGCGTTCATCCCGGCCATGGGTTCGTCCAGCAGCAACAGGGTGGGCCCGGCGATCAGGGCGCGGCCCAGTTCCACTCGCTTCTGCAAGCCGTAGGACAGGTTGCCCACCAGCACGTCACGGTGGGCCTGCAGTTCGAGGAATTCGAGGATGGCCTGGGCACGCAGGCGGAACGCCTCGGCCTCGCGCCGCGCACGCGGCAGGCCCAGCGCCTGTTCGATAAAGCCTGTGCGCATGTGCCGCGACAGGCCGGTGAGGATGTTGTCGAGCACGCTCATCTTCTTGAACAACGCGTTGTTCTGGAACGTACGCCCAATGCCACGGCGCGCAGCGCCCAAAGGGTCGATACGGTGGAAGTGCTGCGCCTCGAAGACGATCTCGCCGGCATCGAAGCGGTACACGCCGTTGAGCACATTGAGCAACGAGCTTTTGCCGGCGCCGTTGGGGCCGATCAGCGCGCAGATCTCGCCGCGCTGCACCTCAAAGGACAAGGCATTGATCGCCTTGACCCCTTTGAATGACAGCGAGATATCCCGCACTTGGAGAATGGCCTGGCTCATGCGATGTCCCGTTTGAATTCAGCCAGCCACGCCGGGTCGCCGCCGGTTTTGCGCGTGCTCGGCGGCTGCCAGATAGACGCCAGGCGCTGAAAGCCCAGCAGGTGGCGCACGCGGTTTTTCAGTAACCGGCGCAGGCCGCTTTGCGGATGCGCGATGGCCCAGTCGCACAGGCGTCGGCGCCAGGTGCCGTGGGGCGCCAGGCGGCTTTCGATAGCGTCGGCCACATGCTGCAGGCGTTCTGGCGACAGCAGCAGACCGGTGGGCGCCACCTCACTGCGATCGCGCTGCGCCGAGGCCAGGCTTTCCGGAAACGCCAGGCCGTGGCCGCTGTTCAGCCATTGCTCGAGCACCACGGCCAGGCCGCCCTGCCACTGGGTGCCCTCCTCGCTCCACAACAGGGTTTCGCCGCTCGGCCGCCACCAGCGCTGCAACTGCTGCGCGGGCTCCGTAGGGCCGAGTAGCAGGGCAAAATCCAATGGGTTGGCGGACTGCCAATGCCGCGCCTGCTGCCGGCCTTGCACATAGGAATGGCTGGGGCGGATGCGCCATAACTGCTGTTGCAACGCCTCGGTTTCCAGGCCATCGGCGAGGGTCAGCACCTGCCCGCCGACTGTTTGCGCAGCCAGGGCCAGCAGCAACAGGTTGGGCTCGAATGCCCCACTCAGGGCCAGCCGCGACGTCTGTGCAAAGCCCTGTTGGCGCAAACCGTCGGCCAAGCGCTCGACATCGCGCAACACGTCGATCCAGCGCCAGGCATACCACTGGCCCTGGCGTTTGTGGCGCAACGCGGTGTGCAGCGGGGTGATCTGCGCCCAGTGGCGCAACTGGTCCAGCGCCTTGGGCAGGTTGCCGAGCAACTCGGCGGGCCATTCCACGGCCAGTGGACGTTTGAGTTCGTGCACGCTCATAGGGGTGATGCTCCTATTGGATTGGTAAGCGTGCGGTGGTCCGCTGGCTGAAATAGATCAAACACTGAAGATCAAAATGTGGGAGCGGGCTTGCTCGCGAAAACGGTGTTTCAGTCGACATCACTGTTGGATGTCAGTCCGCATTCGCGAGCAAGCCC
>NZ_JBAWDE010000164.1:0-4010 GCF_049590575.1 Pseudomonas sp. | reverse complement strand
CCGCATCCTCGGCCTGGAACTGGGCGCCGACGATTACCTGGCCAAACCCTGCGACCCGCGCGAGCTGACCGCCCGCCTGCGTGCCGTATTACGCCGCAGCCACCCGGCCGCTGTGTCCAGCCAGCTGGAACTCGGTGACCTGTGCTTCAGCCCGGTGCGCGGCGTGGTCAGCATCGACGAACAGGAATTCACTCTCACCGTCTCCGAAAGCCGCCTGCTCGAAGCCCTGCTGCGCCAACCCGGCGAGCCGCTGGACAAACAGGAACTGGCGCAAATCGCCCTCGGCCGCAAGCTGACGCTTTACGACCGCAGCCTGGACATGCACGTCAGCAACCTGCGCAAAAAGATCGGCCCGCACCCGGATGGCCGGCCACGGATCGTGGCGTTGCGCAGCCGCGGCTACTACTACAGCCTCTAAGCATCACATTTTCCCCACATTTGAATATCCGAACCCGAATAGTTTTGTCAGTTCACAACAAACCCCTCTTTACGCAAGCTTTACCGACACCTGACCGCCGCTGACCTTGATCTGAGTAATCTACTCACATCCGGACTCACCGGAATAGAGACAGGAGAATCACCATGCGCAAGACCCTTATCGCTTTGATGTTCGCCGCTGCCCTGCCGACCGTTGCCATGGCTGCTATGCCAGAAGGCCCAGGCCCGATGGGCGGCCCTGAAGGCCACATGATGGGTGGCCCGGGCCACGGCGGTGAACACGGTCCGCGTGGCAAAGGCGGCCCCTTCAGCCAACTGGACCTGAGCAAGGAACAGCGCGAGCAAATCGGCAAGCTGATGGGCGACCAATGGCACGCTCGCAAAGACCTGGTCAAAAAGTACCTGGACAAACTCCCGGCCGCTGACCAGAAAGCCATGCAGGATGAGATCGCTGCCGGCAAGCAGAAAACCCAGGCCGACATCCGTGCCGTGCTCAAGCCTGACCAGCAGAAGAAGTTCGACGAGATCGTCAAGAAGCAGGAACAGCGTCGCGCCGAATGGAAGGAATTCCAGGCCTGGAAAGCGCAACAGCCGCAAAAAGCGCAATAATGCTCTAGCGGTACTTCCCCAGCCCAGTGGCTCGCGCCGCTGGGCTTTTCCTGTTTGAGGGTTTCCTGTGCGTTCATTGTTCTGGCGCATCCTGGCCAGCTTCTGGCTGGCCATCGCCTTGGTTGCCGGGCTGTCGATCCTGCTGGGGCACATGCTTAATCAAGATGCGTGGATTCTCAGCCGGCATCCCGGCCTGAATAACCTGGCTGAAGAGTGGACCCAGCTCTACGAATCCCAGGGTGAGGAGGCCTCGCAGGAGCTGCTGCAACAGCGCAAGCGCCAGTACCACGTCGACGTGCAAGTGCTCAACGAGGCCGGCGAGCCGGTGGTGCGCGGGACGTTTTCGCGCCGAGCCGCTGCCTTGGAGGAACGCCAGAATGACCAGAAGGACAGCCACCTGCCCTGGCGTCGCCTGACCGCCGAATACACCAGCGAAAAAACCGGCAACTCCTACCTGCTGATCTACCGTATTCCCCACCCGGAGCTGGACGCCTGGCACCGCAACAGCCTGCTGTGGCCGCTGAGCGCGCTGGCGATCGCCCTGGTGGTGCTGACCCTGTTCAGCCTGTTGGTGACGTTGTCCATTACTCGCCCGCTCAGCCGTTTGCGCGGCGCGGTGCATGACCTCGGCCAGGCCACTTACCAGCAGAACAGCCTGGCGCAACTGGCTAACCGACGCGACGAATTCGGCGTGCTCGCCACCGACTTCAACCGCATGGGCGCGCGTCTGCAAAGCCTGATCGGCAGCCAGCGCCAATTGCTGCGTGATGTGTCCCACGAATTGCGCTCACCTCTGGCGCGCCTGCGCATCGCGCTGGCCCTGGCCGAACGCGCCAGCCCCGAAGAGCGCGAGAAGCTCTGGCCGCGCCTGACCCGCGAATGCGACCGCCTGGAAGCGCTGATCAGCGAAATCCTGGTGCTGGCCCGCGTCGATGCCGACAACGCCAGTGCTGAGGACGTCGACCTCAACGCGCTGCTAAAGACCCTGCAAAAAGACGCCCAGCTCGGCGCGCCGGACCAGACCGTGCAACTGCACGCTGGGGCCGACCTGCACCTCAAGGGCTGGCCGACCATGATCGAACGCGCGGTGGATAACCTGCTGCGCAATGCCCAGCGCTTCAACCCGCCGGGCCAGGCCATCGAGTTGCAGGCGCAGCGCCAGGGCGAGCGTATTCTGATCAGCGTGCGCGACCACGGCCCCGGCGTGGACGCCGAGCACCTCA
Organism: Pseudomonas sp.; assembly: GCF_049590575.1. Lineage (GTDB taxonomy): Bacteria > Pseudomonadota > Gammaproteobacteria > Pseudomonadales > Pseudomonadaceae > Aquipseudomonas. The sequence goes on along the minus strand of NZ_JBAWDE010000164.1, from coordinate 1,740 downwards.
GCCAATTGGGCGAGCCATTCTACCGCGCCCCCGGCCAGACCGCCCTGGGCCATGGCCTCGGCCTGGCGATTGCGCGGCGCGCGGCGGAGCGCCATGGCGGCAGCCTGACCCTGGCCAATCATCCCCAGGGCGGTTTTGTCGCCAGTATCGACCTGCCATTGGAGCCAGGGGTTGTCACACCGGCCTGAGGATCTTCTATAGTGGCCCTTCTCTTACGGAGGGCCTTTGATGACTGACCTGCTGACCCCCATCCAAGCCGCACTCGAGCTGCCACACACCGCGCTGGCCCTGACTGAAGCCGGCGCCCTGCCCTCGGCCTTCGCCGTCACCGACCTGGCCAGCGCCAGCATCGGTGCCGCCGGCCAGGCCGTGGCCGAGTTGATCCTGCAACAGACCGGGCGCCTGCCAGGCGTGACGGTTGACCGGCGCCTCGGCTCATTCTGGTTCTCATCCTCGATTCGCCCGGTGGGTTGGCAAACGCCGCCGCTGTGGGACCCGGTGGCCGGCGACTACACCGGTGCCGACGGCTGGATTCGCCTGCACACCAACGCCCCGCATCACCGTGCCGCCGCTGAGCGAGTGCTGGGCCAAGTCGCCGACCGCACCGACATGGCCAGCAAGGTCGCCGCGTGGAACGTCGCCGAGTTGGAACAGGCGGTTGTCGATGCCGGTGGCTGTGCGGCGCAAATGCGTTCGTGGCAAGCCTGGCAGCAGCACCCGCAAGGGTTGGCGGTGAATGCCGAAGACCTGGTGCAGCGCCAGACCTTCAACACCATTACCGACAAAGTCTGGCTCGGCTCGGTGGCGCGCCCCCTGGCCGGGCTCAAGGTGCTGGACCTCACACGTGTATTGGCCGGGCCGGTGGCCAGTCGTTTTCTGGCAGGGTTGGGCGCGGATGTACTGCGCATCGACTCGCCCACCTGGAATGAACCAGGGGTGGTCCCGGAAATGACCTTGGGCAAACGCTGCGCGCGCCTGGATCTGAAAACCCTCGACGGGCGGCAGCTGTTCGAGAGTTTGCTCAAGGACGCCGATATTCTGTTCCACGGCTATCGTGCGGATGCCCTCGAGCAACTCGGCTACAGCGCAGATGCCCTGCACCACATTGCCCCAGGCCTGATCGACGTGAGTCTGAATGCTTATGGCTGGAGTGGGCCGTGGCGTAATCGTCGGGGGTTCGACAGCCTGGTGCAGATGAGCAGCGGGATTGCCGACGCGGGGATGGCCTGGAAACACTCGGACAAACCGGTGCCGCTGCCGGTGCAGGCGCTGGATCATGGGACCGGGTATTTGATGGCGGCCAGTGCGATTCGCGCTTTAAGCGAACGGTTGAAGTCTGGACGAGGTGGATCTGCGCGGTTGTCTTTGGCGCGTACGGCAAAGTTGTTGGTGGAGGCGGGGCAGGTTCCCGAGCAACCTGCGTTGCGGGCTGAGGAACCGGGGGATCAGGGGGTGGTGGTTGAGCAGACGGCCTGGGGCCAGGCGCATCGTTTGTTGGCGCCGGTGACGGTTAGTGGCACGCCGTTGCAGTGGGATTTGCCGGCGGGGGAGTTGGGGTCGCATCGGGCTCAGTGGTGATTTTTTGGTTGCTGTTGGATTGGGGGATATCCGTTGCGGGACTGTCAGTTTTTTTGTGTGCGGGCCGGTAACGGCCTGCCCTGAGGCAGGCCGTGCTTTTACCAGGTTGGCCTGATAAATCGATCTCCGTACAGAATCGCAAATTGATTCATCGCACTTTTC
>NZ_JBAWDE010000163.1:0-5215 GCF_049590575.1 Pseudomonas sp. | reverse complement strand
CTCCACAGCCTGGGCGGCGCTGCGGGCCTTGGCCAGGTCGAGGTCGATGGGTTTCTCGCAGAGCACCGCCTTGCCCGCCGCCACGGCGGCCAGCAGCAGGTCGATGTGGGTGTCGGTGGGCGTGCCGATGACCACGGCGTCGATGTCTTCGCGGCTGAGCACCGCCGCGCAATCGTAGGCCGCCTCGCAGCCCAATTGACGGCTGAGCGCATCGACGCCTTCGCGCCACGGGTCGGCCACCAGTACCAGCGTGGCATTCGGGTGAGCCGCGACGTTGGCGGCGTGGATCTTGGCGATACGCCCGGCACCTAGAACGGCGATACGTAGCATGGTTGAACTCCTGATGTTGTTTTTAAGGGAGCAGTGTTTTTGATGAGGCGTCAGCTCGGAAGATTGAACGGCGTAACGATCTGCACCTGCGACGGCGCAATCGGCCCGGTCTTCCATAACCGGTGGTACTGCAGGATGTGCAGGAACACGTGGCGGGCATCGATCTGCAGGTTATGGTCGATGATCGCGGCAATTTTCTCGTCGATCAGCAGTTGACGGTTTTCTGCGTCGAGGTCGTGGCCGATAAACACGTCCAGCGGGCGACCAAGGGCGGCAAAGGCGTCGACAATCGCCAGGTTGCCGCCGCCGACGCTGTACACCGCCCTGAGGTTTGGGTACCGGTGCAACGCCTGGGTGACCCGCTCAAACGTGCGGTCGTACACGCCGTAGCCGCCACCGATATCCAACACCCGCAGGTGCGCGGCGCGCCCGCGGAGCCAGGCGCGAAAGCCCATCTCGCGTTCTTCCTCGCCCCGGAACAGCTCGCTGCCGATCACCACTGCCACGTCCTGGGGCTGCGCCGGTAACCAACGCGACATCAGGTAGGCGGCGGTCTGGCCGGCGGTACGGTTGTCCATGCCCACATAGCCGATACGCTCGCTGTGCGGCAGGTCCGTGACCAATGTCACCACCGGAATCCCCGCCGCAACCAGCTGCTTGACCGCCTGGTTCACCGCTGGCTCATCGGCGGCCTTGAGCACCACGCCCTGGCTGCCGGTTTCCAGGCAGCGCAGCAATTGATCGTGCATGGCCTGGGGCTCGATTTCTTCGAACAGGTGAAACCGCGGTGCAATCCGGAACGGCGCCAGGCTGGCCAATTGCGCGACGATCGCCGCCTGTACCGCCGCGCTGAAGCGCTGCGGCGTGTGCATGATCACGTCGACATGGAAAGTACGCCCGACGGCCAGGCCGTTCTTCTCCTGGGCCTCCAACTCATCCAGCGCCTGCTCGATCCGTCGCCGGGTCTGGGCGTGCACGCTGCCGCGCTGGTGCAGCACGCGGTCGACCGTGGCTTTGCTGACGCCCGCCTGGGTCGCGAGCTGCTTGATGGAGAAGTGTTTTGCGCGTTCGAGCATAGGTTTGGCCTGAGGCGTTTTTGAGGTCTTTTTTAGGCGTTACTGAGGTTTGGCAATGCTAGTCTCAGTTTTGCCCGGCGTCGAGCCGAGTGACCAAAAAACAAAAACCCAGGAGAACCGCATGCCCCTCACCGATCTCGCCCGCTCGTTCAGCGGCCAATACTTTGTCGTCACCGGCAGCACCCAGGGCCTGGGCGCGGCGGTGGCCCACACCCTGGCCCGGCGGGGTGCGGCCGGGCTGATCATCTGCGGGCGGCGTCGCGCCCAGGGCGAAGAACAGGTGCGGCAGCTGGCAGCGTTGGACTGCCAGGCATTTTTCGTCGAGGCCGACCTGGAAAAGGTCGAGGATTGCCGCGCGATCATCGCCGCCGCGCGCACCCATTTCGGCACCTTGCACGGGCTGGTGAACTGCGCCGGGATGTCGGACCGCGGGACCATTCTGGACACCTCGCCCGAGCTGTTCGATCGGCTGATGGCGGTGAACGTGCGTGCGCCGTTTTTCCTGATGCAGGAAGCGCTGAAACTGATGATCAGCAACGGCGTGGAAGGCGCCGTGGTGAATATCCAGAGCGTCACCGGGCATGGCGGGCAGTCCTTCTTGAGCGCTTATGCGGCGTCCAAGGGCGCGCTGGCGATCCTGACCAAGAACGTCGCGTTCAGTGCGCTGCGCAACCGCATCCGCGTCAACGGCTTGAACATCGGCTGGATGGATACCCCCCACGAGGACGAAATCCAGCGCCAGTACCACGGCGCGCAGGACGGCTGGTTGGCCAAGGCCGAACGCGCGCAGCCGTTCGGGCGCTTGCTCAAGCCCGAGGAAGTGGCGCAAAGCGTGGCGTTTTTGCTGTCCCGTGAGTCGGGGATGATGACCGGTTCAGTGATCGACCTGGAGCAAGGCGTGGTCGGCTGCACCGATGGCGGCAGCCCGCAACCGCATCAGGCCCTGAGCCTGCCAGGAGGTGTGTGATGTCGGCGTTCGTAAGCGCAGACGCGGTGCACATCGAGGATTTCGACCGGGTGTGCGCGCAGCAGGCGCGTGTCGAGGATTATCCGCTGGCAGCTGAAGTGCTGAGCAATGTGCCGATCTATCAGGCCCAGATACTGCGCAACAGCGACCGCCGCACGGTGATGAATGAACTGCACCGCCTGTTTCGCGAGGGTCCGGGCGTCATGGTGGTGCGCCGCGCCTATGAAGACCTGGAAGTGGTGGACCGCCACAGCCAGGTGTTCGAGGCGATTTTTGCCCACGAGGCCATGCAGGCTGTGGCCGCCGACCATTTTGCCAAGGCCGGCAGTAACGGGCGGATCTGGAACTCGCTGCAAAAGGCCGCGTTGCAGTCGCCGGCGTCGTTTGTCGAGTACTACGCCAACCCGCTGCTGGGGCTGATTGCCGAGGCGTGGCTGGGCCCGGGTTATCAGGTCACGGCGCAAGTGAACGTGGTGCACCCTGGCGGTCAGGCCCAACAGCCGCATCGCGACTATCACTTGGGCTTCCAGACAGACGAGGTGGTCGAGCGCTTTCCCCTGCCCTTGCATCAGCTGTCCCAGTACCTGACGCTACAGGGCGCGGTGGCCCATTCGGACATGCCGCTGGAGAGCGGCCCCACCCAGTTGCTGCCGTTTTCCCAGCAATACCCGTTGGGCTACCTGGCTTGGCGGCGCGCGGAATTTATCGACTACTTCCAACGGCACGCGGTGCAGCTGCCATTGGGCAAGGGCGACCTGCTGTTCTTCAACCCGGCGCTGTTCCATGCGGCCGGCACCAACCGCACGGCCGACTGCCAGCGCATGGCCAACCTGCTGCAGATCTCCTCGGCGCTTGGCAAGCCGATGGAAGCCCTCGACCGCGACCGCATGATGCTCGCGGTGTACCCGGCGCTGCTGGGCAATCCCGCCCTGGACGCCCAGGCCGTCGAAGCGGTGGTTGCCTGCACCGCCGACGGTTATTCCTTCCCGACCAACCTCGACACCGACCCACCGCTGAAGGGCCTGGCCCCGCAGACTGGGCAGGAGCTGATGCTGCAAGCGCTTAAAGAACGCTGGGTGTATGCCGATTTCGCCGAGGCCGTGGCGCACCTGCGGGCCAAGCGCCAGGCGTGAATTCTGATGCTTTGACAACAACAAAAATAACGGAGCAACACCATGAAAAAACACTTCCTTGCGGCACTCTTGACCTTGGCCGTCAGCCCATGGGCGCTGGCCGATATTCGGATCGGCGTGAGCATCGCCCAGGTCGACGATGTGTTCCTCGCACAAATGCGTGACTACATGGCCGCCCACGCCAAGCAGTTGCCCGGCGTGACCCTGCAATTCGAAGACGCCCAGGGCGACGTGGTGCGCCAGCTCAACCAGGTGCAGAACTTCACCGCCCAGGGCATGGACGCGATTATCGTCAACGCCGTGGACACCGCCGCTACGCAGAAAATGACGGTCAATGCCCAGGACGCGAAGATCCCGCTGGTGTACGTCAACCGCCGTCCCGAGTTCAAGCAAGTGCCACCTGGCGTGGGGTATGTGGGCTCGGATGAGGTCAAGGCGGGCGAGATCCAGATGCGCTACCTGGCCGAGAAAATGGGCGGCAAGGGCAACCTGGCGATCATGCTCGGGCTGCTGTCCAACAACGCCACCCACAACCGTACGCAGGGGGTTAAAAACGTACTCAAGGACTACCCCGACATCAAGATCGTCGAGGAACAGAGCGCCGAATGGCAACGCAGCAAGGCGATTGACCTGATGAACAACTGGATCGTGTCCGGACGCAAAATCGACGCAGTGGCAGCCAACGCCGATGAGATGGCCATCGGCGCCGCCATGGCGATCAGCCAGGCCGGCATGCAGCCGGGTAAAGACATCCTGGTCGCCGGCAGTGACGGCGGCGCGGCCGGGCTGGATGCGGTGAAGAAAGGCCAATTGCTGGTGACCGCGTATCAGGACAACAAAGGCCAGGCCGTGGGCTCGATTGACCTGGCGATAAAGATGGTGAAAAAACAGCCCTACGTGGCGGAGCTGACCATTCCTTACCAGCAGATCACCAAAGAGAACTACCAGGCGTTTCTGAACCCTTAAGGGTGAGTGGGCTTGTCGTGGCGTGCGCGCCTGCTTATCAGCACGTCGCGAGAACCCGAGCAAGGCAGCCGCCGCACTGGTTTTGTGAAATATCTGTCCGTAGACTGCCGCCATACCCCCACTTGAAGGCGGCGAAAAAAACCTGATGCAAGTTACCGAAGTCTCGATTGCCCACTTGCGCGCGGCGCTTGAAACCGGCCAGACCACTGCCGTTGAACTGGTCCAGGCTTACCTGGCGCGCATCGATGCCTATGACGGCCCGCAGACCGCTACCGCACTCAACGCCGTGGTCGTGCGCAACCCCGAAGCCTTGAAGGAAGCCGAGGCCTCAGATGCACGCCGGGCCAGGGGCGAAACACTTGGGCCGCTGGATGGCATTCCCTATACCGCCAAGGACAGTTACCTGGTCAAAGGGCTGACTGCCGCCTCGGGCAGCCCGGCCTTTGCCAAACTCGTGGCTCAGCGCGACGCTTTCACCATCGAACGCCTGCGCGCCGGTGGCGCCATCTGCCTGGGCAAGACCAATATGCCGCCGATGGCCAATGGCGGCATGCAGCGCGGTGTGTATGGCCGCGCCGAAAGCCCGTATAACGCCGACTACCTGACCGCGCCGTTCGCCTCGGGCTCATCCAACGGCGCCGGCACCGCGACCGCCGCAAGCTTTGCGGCCTTTGGCCTGGCGGAAGAAACCTGGTCGAGCGGGCGTGGCCCGGCGTCCAACAATGGCCTGTGCGCCTACACCC
>NZ_JBAWDE010000162.1:0-3615 GCF_049590575.1 Pseudomonas sp. | reverse complement strand
CATTCGCGAGCAAGCCCGCTCCCACAACGGATCATCGAACGCCTTAGGAATTTGCCATGAGCTTTATCACCGAAATCAAAACCTTCGCTGCCCTGGGCAGCGGCGTTATCGGCAGCGGCTGGGTGTCCCGCGCCCTGGCCCACGGCCTGGATGTGGTCGCCTGGGACCCGGCGCCCGGTGCCGAAGCGGCCCTGCGCAAACGCGTCGCAAATGCCTGGGGTGCCCTGGAGAAACAAGGCCTGGTACCGGGCGCTTCGCAAGACCGCCTGCGCTTTGTCGCCACCATCGAAGAGTGCGTGAAAGACGCCGACTTCATTCAGGAAAGCGCCCCGGAACGCCTGGAGCTGAAACTGGACCTGCACAGCAAGATCAGCGCGGCGGCCAAGCCGAATGCATTGATTGGTTCGAGCACTTCCGGCCTGTTGCCGAGCGAGTTCTACGAGGGCTCGGCCCACCCGGAACGCTGCGTGGTGGGCCACCCATTCAACCCGGTTTACCTGTTGCCGCTGGTGGAAGTGGTGGGCGGCAAAAACACCGCACCGGAAGCGATTCAGGCGGCGATCAAGGTGTACGAATCCCTCGGTATGCGCCCACTGCACGTGCGCAAGGAAGTGCCGGGGTTTATCGCTGACCGCCTGCTCGAAGCGCTGTGGCGTGAGGCGTTGCACCTGGTGAACGACGGCGTGGCGACCACCGGCGAAATCGACGACGCAATCCGTTTTGGCGCGGGGCTGCGCTGGTCGTTCATGGGCACCTTCCTCACCTACACTCTGGCGGGCGGCGATGCCGGGATGCGGCACTTCATGGCGCAGTTCGGCCCGGCGTTGCAGTTGCCGTGGACGTACCTGCCGGCACCGGAGTTGACCGACAAGTTGATCGACGATGTGGTCGACGGCACCCGCGAGCAGCTGGGCAGCCACAGCATTTCGGCGCTGGAGCGCTATCGTGATGATTGCCTGCTGGCGGTGCTGGAGGCGGTAAAAACTACCAAGGCCAAGCACGGTATGAGCTTCGCAGAATAACCAATGTGGGAGCGGGCTTGCTCGCTCCCACATTTTTGACCGAGTACAGACCCGGAAGTCATGTCATGCCTGCATTGACCACCTACACGACCCAGATCCTCCCGGACTGGGTGGACTACAACGGCCACCTGCGCGACGCGTTCTATTTGCTGATCTTCAGCTATGCCACCGACGCGCTGATGGACACGCTGGGGCTGGACAGTGAAAACCGCGAAGCCAGCGGCCATTCATTGTTCACCCTTGAACTGCACCTGAACTACCTGCACGAGGTGAAGCTCGGTGCCGAGGTCGAAGTGCATACGCAACTGATCGCCCACGACGCCAAGCGCCTGCACCTCTATCACAGCCTGCATTCAGTCGGTGATGAGAAAGAATTGGCCGGCAATGAACAGATGCTGCTGCACGTGGACCTGGCCGGCCCGCACTCGGCGCCGTTTACCGAGGCGACCCTGGAAAGGCTCACGGCCATCAGTGCCGCGCAAGCCGACCTGGCGCGCCCTGCCCTGCTCGGCCGAGTGATCGGATTACCGCCGAAACGCTAGCGTAAAAGAAACCCCGAAAACGACCTGCTCATAGCCATCTGAGCCATTCGTGCGTTCCGCCCTTGCCGACCGGCCAAGGGCCTACCAGAATCCAGATCAGACCCCGCTCCCTACACCAGGATAAACGTCATGATGCACGCGGATTTGATTGACCAGGATGACCTGCTGAGCCAACTGCGCTCGCTGGGTTTTGAAGTGTCCAGCGGTGCGACCGCCGAGCAGGCCTGCGAGTGTGCGGTGCGCGGTTTGAGCGAAGCCAGGGCCAAGGCGCTCAAGGGCATGGTGGAGCAGATGTACACCGGCAAGGCGACGATTTTGCCGGCGGTGCGACAGGCGATCGACAAGCAGTTGTTGCCGGCGTTGATGCAGTTCAAGCAGAACTCCGGCGCTTGAAAAACCGCTATCGGGGGCAAGCCCCCTCCCACCTTTTGATCTGTGAATGCATTCAAATGTGGGAGGGGGCTTGCCCCCGAAGCAGGCGCCTCGGTCTACAGCCTCACACTGGCGAAAGTCGACTCATTGCGCGCCTGGCTCAACGCCGACATCGGCCCCGACAACGGTGACAACACCAACGCTTGCGGAATCGGCATCATCGCCACCTGTTGGGTGGTGTTCGACCCTACGCGCTCATCGCGCGGTGGAATGCCGAAGTATTCGCGGTAGCACTTGGAGAAGTGCGGCGTGGACACAAACCCGCAGACCGATGCGACTTCGATGATCGACATCGGCGTTTGCTTGAGCAGCTGCCGCGCACGAATCAGGCGCAGCTTCAGGTAATAGCGTGACGGCGAACAGTGCAGGTATTTCTGGAACAGCCGCTCCAGCTGGCGCCGCGACACGGCGACGTACACCGCCAGTTCGTCCAGGTCGATCGGCTCTTCCAGGTTGGCTTCCATCAGCGCGACGATTTCCTGCAGCTTCGGCTGGTTGGTGCCGAGCATGTGCTTGAGCGGCACACGCTGGTGATCCTGTTCGTTGCGGATGCGTTCATACACAAACATTTCGGAGATGGCCGCCGACAGTTCGCGGCCATGGTCGCGGCTGATCAGGTGCAACATCATGTCCAGCGGCGCGGTGCCGCCCGAGCTGGTGAAACGGTTGCGGTCGAGGGTGAACAGGCGTGTGCTCATGGCCACGCGGGGGAACGCTTCCTGCATCGACGCCAGGCATTCCCAGTGCACGCTGCAATCAAACCCATCGAGCAGACCGGCGCAGGCCAGGGCCCAACTGCCGGTGCACACCGCGCCGAGGCGACGCGACTGGCGCGCCTGGCTTTGCAGCCACGACACGTGTTCGCGGGTGACGGTGCGCTGGATGCCCACGCCGCCGCACACGATCACCGTGTCCAGGGCCGGGGCTTTGTGCATGGAAGCATCGGGGGTGATTTGCAGACCGTCGCTGGCCCACACCTGGTTGCCGTCGACGCTCAACGTGGTCCAGCGATACAGCTCGCGGCCGGACAACTGGTTAGCCATGCGCAGCGGTTCCACGGCTGACGCCAGGGAAATCAGCGTGAAATTGTCCAGCAGCAAAAAGCCGATGGATTGAGGCGCACGGTTCTGGGGTTGAGCCCCTGAGTTGAACGTCGTCATCGCGGTATCTCCTCACACAAAGCGGGTGATGGCCTCAGGCGAGGCTCTTGTTATTGCGCTCGTCCTCGGTGAGGCGACGCTTTGAATAGATAGAGCAAATGCCATGCCTAAATTTGAATGACTATTCAATAACTCCTGAAAACGACCTGATGACGCGTCTATATAAGCCGCGCGGGAAGTGCGGGATATGCCTCGAAAATGGCGTGCAAGCGCGCCTGCCCACGGGGTGTGAGCAGATCGGTAGCACTTGTGGGAAGGCGCTTTGAGGGCTTTCGGAAAGTCTGTCACCACACGCACGGGTGACGGGTGGTCGGAAGGTAAATCGTTCGGGAGCTACTTATCTGTTTGCGACGCGCTAAAAGGTGGCGCTTTTGATTCTGGTGTTCACTTTTTGAGCAGTGTTGCTGCAACTACCGCTATCGCAGGCAAGCCAGCTCCCACATTTGGAATGCTTTCCCC
>NZ_JBAWDE010000161.1:0-5761 GCF_049590575.1 Pseudomonas sp. | reverse complement strand
CTTCAGTCGATATCTTTGTTGACTGGCACTCCGCTTTCGCGAGCAAGCCCGCTCCCACATTCGTTATGCAGTGTTACTTGAACCCCAGTTGCCGCCAGCCTTCGTAAACCGCGACGGCCACGGTGTTGGACAGGTTCAGGCTGCGGCAGCCCTCGCGCATCGGCAAACGCAGGCGATGGCCGTCGGGCAGGGCGTCGAGTACGTCCGCCGGCAGGCCTCGGCTTTCGGGGCCGAACAGGAAGGCGTCGCCCTCGGCGAAGCTGGCATCATGGAACGGCCGCGAGCCCTTGGTGGTGAACGCGAACAGCCGTGGGTGGCCCAGGCTTTCGAGGCAGCTGGCGAGGTCGGGATGGCGCTGCAAGGTGGCGTACTCGTGGTAGTCCAGCCCGGCGCGACGCAGGCGCTTGTCGTCCATGTCGAAGCCCAGCGGTTCGATCAAATGCAGGTGGCAGCCACTGTTGGCGCACAGCCTGATAACGTTGCCGGTATTCGGCGGAATTTCTGGTTGAAAAAGGATGACGTGAAACATGCACGGCTCCGAAGGCAAAGATGCGCTGCATTCTACCCCCGAAGACGACCCAAGGCCGAAGCTATTGCCCAGGGTCATGGGCTCATTGGCGATTGTCGGCTTGATGGTGGGTTTGATGATCGGCCGCCTGACCACCCCCGACCCGGTCGAGCTGCAACAGGTTGAGACCGCTGCGGATGGCGTGGTGGTGTGGTTCAACAGCGAACCCAAGCTGCACGGCGAGCATATCGACGGCACCGTGGCGCTGCTGTTTGACGCGCAGGGCAAGGCCGCCGGCGGGCAACTCAAGGTGAATGACAAGGACGTGAATTGGCGAGTCCGCAAGACCGATGGCGGCTTGCTGCTGAACCTGGTGGCGGCTCGGCCATTGCGTGGGGAGTGGAAGGGCGAGGAGGCTGATGGCCGCTGGCGGCTGGAGATCCATCTCCGGGAGGAATAAAAGAGGGAATCCCCGGCCTGCCTGTACCAAGGTCCCCAAAACGGGCTGGAGCTATGCGCGCTGTGCCGCATAAGCCCCGGGTGTAAAGAAGGGAGTTCCCGGCCTGCCTGTACCAGGGCTCCCAAAACGGGGTGAAGCTGCAACGAGCTTCGGTGTTAAAGAGGGAGTCCCCGGCCTGCCTGTACCGAGGTTCCCCAAAGCGTGTGGAGCGCGACGCGGTTCGCATCAAGCACCCCGGATGTAAAGAGGGGATTCTCGGCCTGCCTGTACCAAGGTCCCCGAAACTGGGTAGTACTGGGTTATTGCAGGGCGCGTGCCAGAGTTTGCAATTTGTGCCAAAAAATCACGCCATAAAGCGCAAAGCCCCGGACTACGGGGCTTTGGTGTTTTTGGCGATGCATTTTTTGTTAATGATTTGGTCGTTTCAGGCGTTGGAGCTGTGCCCGATGCCGGTTCATGGTGCATTGAAGCGGTGCACGTTCTGAAGCCTGTGGAGATCCAAACGTGCAGGAGATTCAAATGTGGGAGGGGGCTCGCCCCCGATAGCAGTGTGTCAGTCAGCGGTTGTGTGGCTGATACACCGCAATCGGGGGCAAGCCCCCTCCCACATTAGGTTTCATTGGATGAAAAGGCTGTGATCAGCCCTCATCACCCTCGTCGTCATCCCCGCCATCGACCTTCATGCCCAACTCCTTGATCTTGCGCGTCAAGGTATTGCGCCCCCAGCCCAGCAACACAGCGGCGTCGCGGCGGCGGCCGGCGGTGTGCTTCAGGGCGGTTTCGATCATGATCCGCTCAAACGCCGGCACGGCGCTGTCCAGCAGGTTCGATTGGCCGCGTGCCAGGGCCTGGTCGGCCCACTGGCGCAGCGCCTGCTCCCAGTTGGTCACCGGGGCCGAATCCTGCGGCAGGCTCAGCAGCTCTGGTGGCAAGTCGCTGATATGCACTTCGCGGCCGGACGCCATCACGGTGATCCAGCGGCAGGTGTTCTCCAGCTGGCGCACGTTGCCGGGCCATGGCAGGTTCTTCAGGTATTCCTCGGTCTCGCTCTTCAGCAGCTTCGGCTCGACGGCCAACTCCTGGGCGGCGCGGCTGAGGAAGTGGCGGGCGAGGGTCGGGATGTCTTCGCGACGGTCCGACATACGTGGGATGTGGATGCGGATCACGTTCAGACGGTGAAACAAGTCTTCACGGAATTTGCCCGCATGCACCAGGGTTTCGAGGTTCTGGTGGGTCGCGGCGATGATGCGCACGTCGACCTTGACCGGCGTGTGCCCGCCGACGCGGTAGAACTCGCCGTCGGCCAGTACGCGCAGCAGGCGGGTTTGGGTATCCGCCGGCATGTCGCCGATTTCATCGAGGAACAGCGTGCCGCCGTCGGCCTGCTCAAAGCGCCCGCGACGCAGGTTGGCCGCGCCGGTGAACGCGCCTTTTTCATGGCCGAACAGCTCGGACTCCATCAGGTCCTTTGGAATCGCCGCCATGTTCAGTGCGATAAACGGCGAGGCCGCCCGTGGGCTGTGACGGTGCAGAGCGTGGGCCACCAGCTCTTTACCGGTACCCGACTCGCCGTTGATCAGCACGGTGATGTTGGAGTGGCTCAAGCGCCCGATGGCGCGAAACACTTCCTGCATCGCCGGCGCTTCGCCGATGATTTCCGGGGTACGGGTCAGTGCCGGTGGGGCTTCCTGGTTCTGTTGTTCCTGGGCGTGCTGGTTGGCGCGCTTGACCAGCGCCACCGCCTCGTCCACGTCGAACGGCTTGGGCAGGTATTCAAAGGCGCCGCCCTGGTAGGACGCGACAGCGCTGTCCAGGTCCGAGTGCGCCGTCATGATGATTACCGGCAAGCGCGGGTGCTGCTCGCGAATCCGCGCCAGCAAGTCCAGGCCGCTGGCGCCGGGCATGCGGATATCGGAAATGATCACGTCAGGCTGCTGACGCGCCAGGCGGCTCATCACCCCGTCGGCGCTGTCGAAGCTCTGGGTGGTCATGCCTTCCTGTTGCAAGGCTTTCTCGAGGACCCAGCGGATAGAACGGTCGTCATCGACGATCCAGACAGTTTCACTACGGCTCATGTCGATGGGGCTCCTTGTTCCAGAGGCAGAAAGATCGAGAACGTGGTGTGGCCGGGATGGCTCTCACATTCGATCAGACCCTGGTGCTGGCTGATGATGTTCTGGGTAATGGCCAGGCCCAGCCCGGTACCGTCCGGGCGGCCACTGACCATGGGAAAGAAAATGGTTTCCTGCAGTTCCGCCGGAATGCCCGGCCCGTTGTCGATGATTTCGACCTTGGTCACCAGGCGATGGCGCACATGGCCAATCGTGAACTGGCGCAGGGCGCGCGTGCGCAGGCTGATGCGACCCAGGCGCAGCTCATTCTGGCTGCTGATGGCCTGCATGGCGTTGCGCACGATATTGAGCACCGCCTGGATCATCTGTTCGCGGTCGATCAACACGTCGGGAATGCTCGGGTCGTAGTCGCGCACCAGGGTGATGCAGCCCTGGCTTTCGGCCTCGACCAAGTGGCAAACGCGTTCGAGCACCTCGTGCACGTTGGTCATCGCCAGCGACGGCAGCTTGTTGGAACCGAGCATGCGGTCCACCAGGTTACGCAGGCGGTCGGCCTCCTCGATGATGACGTTGGTGTAGTCCTTGAGGTTCTCGTCCGGCAGCTCCCGGGCCAGCAGCTGCGCCGCGCCGCGAATACCGCCGAGGGGGTTCTTGATCTCGTGGGCGAGGCCGCGCACCAGCATCTTGCTGGTTTCCTGCTTGGACAGCTGCGCTTCTTCCTTAGTGATGCGCAGCAGGCGGTCGCGCGGGTGCACTTCGAGCAACAGCAAGGTAGCGCCATTGCTCAGGATCGGGGTCACGGCGTAGTCGACGGTCAGGGTCTGGCCGGTCAGCGCGGTGAGCATCGCTTCGCGCTTGGTAAACGGGTGTGCCTGCTCCACCGCCTGGCGCAATGAGCTCAAGGCTTCGGCCGACTCGGTGAACAATTCGCTGATGAACTGCCCATGGCTGCGCTGGCCGCTGATGGCCAGGAGCATTTCCGCCGCCGGGTTCATGTACTCAAGACGCAGGTCGTCATTGAGCAGGATGGTCGCGGTGGTCAGGTTGTCGAGTAACAAACGGTGCAGTGCATCGCTGATGGTCATCAGGACCTCTTTTGGAGCAAGGCGCGGGCTTGAGGCACACGCTGATACAAGGAAAATGCAAAAACCAAACCAAGGCTCCGAAAAGAAGCGTTAAACCACTGAAATAGGGGTTTAAGGCGCGAAACTGTGGCGTTCTGCCAGCTTGATCGGGAAGTTTCGAACCAAAATGGGCCGGGCAGGTGGGAAGTGTGCAGTGTCTCGCACCAATATAGTGCGGATTTGGCCTGACTGTTCAGGAAAGCTCGAAACGGCTTTCCTGCCAGTGAGTCAGGCAGGGAATGGTTGTGTGAAGTCGGCTGGGTTCAGGAGGTTTTTCTGGGTGTGGTTTTTCGATTGTTGAGGCACGGCGTGATGACCTCACGCAGGCCGCCGCTGTCATGGGGCAGCACGAATTCGGCGGTCAAAGGCGCATCGCCTGGGAGCGCGGAAGGCAGTTTTATCTTGATCACTTGGCCGCCCATATCAGCGCTGATCCACTCGCGCAGCTCTCGGCGATTGGCGGGCATTGTGAATTTGAACAGCACGCCATGTTGATGCGTGGGCTCGGCACTGTAATAGCCGTTTACGCGGTAAGTATGGGGGGGAAGTGCGCCGGTCGTCAGGTTGAGGGGGCCGGTTGATCGAGCGTCAGGGCCTTCATAGATGTTGGGGTTGAAGCGCAGTTCATCCGTATGGGTATAAAACGAGATTATCGGGCGCAGAGGGGTGCGATAGCAGGCGACGTGCAGGATTGCGATGCTGGTCTCGTCAGCGTGGGCAGCCACGCCGTCAATTCGTGCGCTGATCATTTTGCTGTCTCGGTAGGGCGCCTCCACCGTCCAGGAGGTGGGCTCGAAGTCGTTGGTTGGCGGGGTGGCGCTTACGTCTGCTCCGCTCAACGGGCTGAGCATCAGCGTCAGCGAACACAGGGATTTGCAGGTGGGATTCATCGCAAAGTACGTCGGCGGGTGGCGGCTAGACGCTGCATCCTAGTGGCGCAGCTACCCGGGATATGTAAGCCATTTCCGCTATTTGGCGATGATGCGGGAAAGGGCCTGCAACGAACAGGCCCTGGTCCGTCAGGGTGTATAGACACACAGTTCGGCCGTGGCGCGGGCCATGGCGATTTGGATCAACGGGTCGTTTCGTGGCTCGTGTACGGCCAGTGCCAACCACTGCGGACACTGCGGATTGCTGCGTTCGGGGCTGAAGTCCGCCAGTTGCTGCAGCAGGCGTTTTTGCAGTTGGTCCAGTTGGGGACGGATCTTTCCGGCCAGATCAGGGCGTGGGGTATCGGGTGCCTTGCCTTGAAACTGCCAGTCGGACAGCCGGGTGTATTGCACCAGTTTGTTCGCTTCGATCTGGGCGCTGAAGAACTGCTCCGCTGCGTCTGGCGCCACTTTATAGTCGGGCGCCTGGGCTCTTGCGCTGGCGATCACATCGCGTTCCCGTGGGCGGTCTTCCACGGCCTTGTGGCTGTCCCATTTGCTCAGCGCGACCTGGTCGGCGATGGCCAGGCGTTCGGCGATGCTGGTGAGCAGTGGGGCGAGGGTGGCTGGGGGTGCAGCGCTGGCCGTGGCGCTGACGAACAACAGGGCGAACGCAAATTGAAACTTCAATGAAGGTCTCCTTGTGGGAGCGGGCTTGCTCGCGAATG
>NZ_JBAWDE010000160.1:0-10025 GCF_049590575.1 Pseudomonas sp. | reverse complement strand
CGGCCAGCCCGCGCCACAGCGCGAGCAGGTTCCACCACGGCACCGGCTGATCGGCCGGCTTCAGGGTGTGTTCGATGCGCCGCCACAGCCGGGAAGAGGGTGGCAGCGGTTCGGCCAGGGCCGTCAGCGGCAATAGCCGTTGTTCCCAGGCGTCCACCGCCGCACGCAGCGGCACATCATGCAGCAGGCGTTGTTCCACCTCGGCGCGCTGCTCAAGGGGCAGGGTGCCGAGCACGTATTCGCCGGCCAGTTCGTCGAGTGTTTCGTTCATGCCATGCACTCCCGCAGCGCGGTGAGGCTACGTTTGATCCAGGCTTTGACGGTCCCCAGCGGGGTGCCCAGCTTTTGCGCGATTTCGCTGTGGGAAAAGCCGTCGACGTAGGCATGCAGGATGCAGGCGCGACGGGCCGAGTCGAGGTGTTCCAGGCAGGTGTGGAGCTGGCCTGCGCGGGCCGTGAATTC
The DNA here is from genome assembly GCF_049590575.1 of Pseudomonas sp. Taxonomy (GTDB): domain Bacteria; phylum Pseudomonadota; class Gammaproteobacteria; order Pseudomonadales; family Pseudomonadaceae; genus Aquipseudomonas. The sequence continues at coordinate 9,563 of NZ_JBAWDE010000160.1, read as the reverse complement.
AAAGGTGTCCCGGGTGGAATCGGCAAGTTGCTCATGCGCGTCGCCCAAGGGCTCATCGCGATGGCGGTTGCGCATGTAATTGAGCGCCATATGGCGCGTCACGCTGAACACCCAGCCCCGCGCCGAGCCGCGTGCGGGGTCGAAGCTGGCGGCGCCGCGCCAGATCTTGATAAACGCGTCATGCACGATATCTTCGGCCAGGGATTTGTCACGGGCGATGCGCATGGCCACGCCGAGCAACTGGCTGCTTTCCTGCTCATACAGCTGGCGCAGCGCCCGTTGATCGCCACGGGCGCAGGCCAGCAAACACGCTTCGTAATCAAACACGTACATTCCCCAATCAACCCTGTGGCGAGTGCGCTTGCTCGCCACAGGCAGCGTAGCCGAGTTTGCTCAGTTGGCAGCCCAGAAAATGTAGTCGGCCTGGTACTTCACCACTTCCTGCGCTCCCTTGTTGGCGGCGGTGCACGCGGCATTCGGCGCCACGCCACCTTTGAGCGCGACCCGCTGGATGTAACTCACGCCGCTCATCGCGCCCTTGCCTTCGGCGGGGTTGGCCTTGACCAGTTGATACGGCAGGTTACCGGCACTCGATGGCGCCACGGCGAGCTGGGTGCCGGTGATTTTCGAGCCGTCTTTGGCCTGCCAGGTGGCGGGCGGGCCGAAATAGGTGCCGACCTGCTTGCCACTGCGGTCATTCAATACGGCCTTGGGGCCGACGAAGGTCCACTCGGTCTGGCCGGCGGCGTTGGCTTTGTCGCGGCATTCGTAGGTTATTTCGCCGACGCCGGTGGTTTCCAGCGCCACCTTATGGCCGGCCGGTACCTTGATGCTGTCGGGCAAGCCGGTCTGGGCGAAGGCGCTGGGGGCAGCGGCCAGCAGGGCGGTCAGGCAGAGCAGTGCTTTAGCGTTCATGGGTGTTTCTCCGTTTCAGTAAAACAGCGGGGTTACTGTGAGGACTACCCACCACGGGCGCGATCGGATGCAGCAATTAGAAAATAAAGTTTTGAAGGCGCACACTGTGCCCCCGCTTTACCCGAGGAGAGATTGGCAATGACTGGTGTGCACACGTCTGCTCAGCAAGGTTTCTCTACCCAGGCCGTGACCTACGCCCAAGGCCGGCCGGGCTATCCACGCCAACTGACGGGCTGGCTGGCCGAGGTGCTCGGCGTTGACGCGCGGTCCACGGTGATCGACCTGGGCGCCGGCACCGGCAAGTTCACGCGCCTGCTCAGCACCCTGGCGCCGACGGTGATCGCGGTCGAACCGGTGGCGGCGATGGGCGCGCAGTTGCGCAAGCTGCTACCGGACGTACGCCTGGTGGAGGGCACCGCCGAATCCATCCCGCTGCCCACCGCCAGCGCCGATGCGGTGGTGTGCGCGCAAGCCTTCCATTGGTTTTCTACCCTGGCTGCGCTGCAGGAAATTCACCGCGTGCTCAAGCCTGAAGGCCGCCTCGGGCTGGTATGGAATGTGCGCGACGAGACCGTGGGCTGGGTCGCGGCGATCACCGAGATCATCACGCCCTACGAGGGCGACACGCCGCGTTTTCATAGCGGGCGCTGGCGCGAAGCCTTCAACGGTGAGTATTTTTCCCCACCGCAAATGACCTGTTTTCCTTATCACCATGTGGGCAGCCCCCAGGAGGTGATCATGGATCGTTTCCTCTCCGTGAGTTTTATCGCCGCGCTGCCGGACTCTGAGAAGGTCAAGGTCACGGCCCAGTTGCATGAATTGATCGACACCCATCCCGACTTGCGTGGGCGGGACACCGTGGCCTTTCCCTATCAGACCCAGGCCTATGTGTGTCAACGACTGGCAGAAAAGGCATAAAGTCAGATCATATTGATATAAGTCGTTATAAGAAAAATCGCTATCCTGCGGCCAGAAATTTATAAGGCCGCGGGTAGTTGTAATGGAAGTGGGTAATTTTGGTTTTGTCATTGCGGGCTTGATCGTTGGTTTTATCGTGGGCATGACCGGCGTGGGTGGGGGCTCGCTGATGACCCCGATCCTGCTGTGGTTCGGCATCAACCCGGCTACGGCCGTGGGCACTGACCTGCTGTATGCGGCCATCACCAAGTCCGGTGGCGTGCTGGTGCACAGCAAGAACAAGAACATCGACTGGACCATTACCGGTTGGCTGACCCTGGGCAGCGTGCCGGCGGTATTGCTGACCCTGTGGTTTCTGGCCAGCCTGCACACCGACCCCAGCGCGATGAACGCGGTGATCAAACAGGCGCTGGGCTTTGTGTTGTTGCTGACGGCGTTGGCGATCCTGTTCAAGCAACGTTTGTTGGCGTTCGCTCAGCGGCACGCGGGCGATGACTACCACATGAACCCGCGCAACCTGAATGGGTTGACCGTGGTGACCGGTGCGGTGCTGGGCACCATGGTTGCCCTGACCTCCATCGGCGCCGGCGCCTTGGGCACCGTTGCATTGTTTATCCTGTATCCGTTCCTGGCCACGCGCCGCCTGGTGGGCACCGAGATCGCCCACGCCGTGCCCCTGACCCTGGTGGCGGGCCTGGGCCACGCCGGTATGGGCAATATGGACTGGCACCTGCTGGGCTTTTTGCTGATGGGCTCGCTGCCGGGCATCTACCTTGGCAGCCACATGACCGGCAAAGTCCCCGACGGCGTATTGCGCCCGTGCCTGGCAATCATGCTGATGACCATCGGCTACAAACTCGCCTTCTAAAACTGCACGCAATCCCAGTGTGGGAGAGGGCTTGCCCCTCCTACAGTTTTGACCGCGCGCGGCTTCAGGTTTTTGCCGGGCCGTTGCCGATTTGCCACACAAACGGCGGCTCGGTCGCGTTGATCACCCAGTCGCCGACGATCCGCGCCTTGTAGATCACCGGGTTGTGCGACGACACCGTGCGCGCATTGCGCCAATGCCGGTCCAGGGATTTGCCCTGGCGCACATCCGACGCGCCCAGCGCATTGAACAACTCGCTGGTGGTGCGCTGGATCAATTCCGACACCACCACCTGCGCCGTCGCTGACTCAATCTCGGCCGCCACATTGGCCTCGCGCTCCGCGGCTTCGTCCCCACCAAAGCGTGCCAGATAGGCCCGTTGCGCCGGCACGGCGGCCTTCAACGCGCTGGCCTCGGCGGCGTAGACCCACGCGGCGACTTCGCCCACCACCTGCTGGATCTGCGCATCCTGGCTGACATGCTGCGCATTGCCATGGCTGTAGATGCGCTTGCGGTTGCGCACCTGATGGGCCACATCGCGCAACGCTGCGCGCCCGATCCCCGCCAGGCTGGCCAGCAGCACCAACTGGTAAAATGCGGTCTGGTATTTGAACCGGGTGGCGAAGTCGATCACGTTTTCGGCTTCCACCACTGCATCGCTAAAGCGCGAGGTGCCGCTGCCGGTGGTGCGCTGGCCAAAGCCGTCCCAGTCGTCGCTGTGCACCACGCCCGGCTGCCGCGCGCGGGTGGCGGCGATCACATCGCCGCCGGTGTCGCTGCGCTGGGCGTACACGTCGATCCAGTCAGCGAAGATGCTGCCGGTGCTGTAGAACTTTTCGCCATTGAGTTTCCAGTTTTCACCGTCCGGACTGACCCGGGTGACCACATCACCGATGGCCACCGCGCCGATTTCAGTCCAGGCGCAGCCGACGATATCGCCGTCGACGAAGCGTTTGAACCACAGGTCGCGACCGGCACTCGGCGGCGCGTTCAGGCGGTCTTCGGCAAACGCGAAATGCCCGCGCAGGGCCTGGGGCACGTTGGAGTCGGCTTCCGCCAGTTCGATCAGCAACTCGAACAACTGCGGCAACGAAGCGCCGCCACCGCCGTATTCCACCGGCACGCGCACGGCACCGAACCCCGCCTGTTTCAGCCATTCGATCGGCTCGTGGGGCAGGGTGCGGGTCTGTTCGCGCGCCACCGCGCCCTCGGCGATGCGCTGGAAGATCGGGCGAAAGCGTGCGGCCAGGGTCGGGTAGTCGACGCCGGTGGACAGCGGGTTGATGACGTGGTGTTCGGTCATGGCAGGAGGCTCCGGGCAGTGATCAATGCCGAGAGTGATTGCACACTCCGTGCCGGGTGCCAGCCCCAGTGTTTACAGGGCAATCGCCGCGCCTGCTGTTGCCCCAGCAACAGTGATTCGACAAACCGGTCCGATCCTCAACAGGCGCGTTCCAGCCCATCCATCCCCGATTATCCAGTGCAGCCCGCATGGGGTGGGCGTTTGCCTGTGGCTGGCACGCTTGCTGCTCAAACCCTGGGTACATCCCTGTGTACGAGGTAGCGTTCGATGAGTCAGCAAGCCGTGAAATTTGCCTATTGGGTGCCCAACGTCAGCGGTGGGCTGGTGGTCAGCAAGATCGAGCAACGCACCCACTGGGGCATCGACTACAACCGCAAACTGGCGCAATTGGCCGAGGCCGCCGGCTTCGAGTACGGGCTGACACAGATCCGTTTCACCGCCGGCTACGGCGCCGAGAACCAGCATGAGTCGGTGGCGTTCAGCCATGCGCTGCTGGCGGCGACCACCACCCTCAAAGTGATCGCCGCGATCCTGCCCGGCCCGTGGCAACCGGCGCTGGCGGCCAAGCAATTGGCGACCATCGACCAACTGACCAATGGCCGCATCGCGGTGAATATCGTCAGCGGCTGGTTCAAGGGCGAGTTCCAGGCCATCGGCGAACACTGGCTGGAACACGACGAGCGCTATCGCCGTTCCGAAGAGTTTATCCGTGCCCTCAAAGGCATCTGGACCCAGGACGATTTCACCTTCAAGGGCGACTTCTACCGCTTCAACAACTACACCCTCAAGCCCAAGCCGCTGGGCCAGCCGGAGGTGTTCCAGGGCGGCAGTTCGCGCGCGGCGCGGGACATGGCGGCGCGCGTGTCGGACTGGTACTTCACCAACGGCAACACCCCGGAAGGCATCAAGGCTCAGGTCGATGATATTCGCGCCAAGGCTGCGGCGAATAACCATTCGGTAAAAGTCGGGGTCAACGCGTTTGTGATCGCCCGCGACACCGAAGAGGAAGCGCGCGCGGTGCTTGCGGAAATCATCGACAAGGCCGACCCGGAAGCCGTGAATGCGTTTGGCGACGCGGCCAGACAGGCGGGCAAGGCCTCGCCGGAAGGCGAAGGCAACTGGGCCAAGTCCAGCTTTGAAGACCTGGTGCAATACAACGATGGCTTCAAGACCAACCTGATCGGCACCCCGCAGCAAATCGCCGGGCGCATCGTGGCGCTCAAGGCCGTGGGGGTGGACCTGGTGCTCGCGGGCTTCCTGCATTTCCAGGAGGAAGTCGAGTATTTCGGCAAACGTGTATTGCCGCTGGTGCGCGAGCTGGAAGCCAAGGCCGGGATCAAGCAGGTGGCTTGAAGACCACCACCGCCGCGCGCAACTTGTTGTTGCCAAAACGGCACATGCGCTCGAACGCCCCATGGCTGACCGGCAGGTGCTGGCAGTCCAGGGGCTGACGGTGCTGGCTGTGGTCCACGTCCGGGTCGTGCAGGTAGACAAAATCGTCATCGCAGTCGGTGACGATCACCCAGTGCGGCGACTTGGAGCGGGTGAGGCGGTAGCTGCTGATCAACACCAGCGGCTGCCCGCCCGCCTGCAAAACCTGGGGTAAATCCAGCGCGCCGCTGAATACCTGCTGGACGTCGCTGCCGGCCAGCTCTTCTTCAAAGGCTTCGTGCACCACGCGCATCACCTCCTTTTTGTGCAGGTCGCGCACGCCATCGAGAAACAACGGCCCGCGCACGTTCACCTGCATCCGCACCTTGAAACCCCGGCGCCACGCCGCCAGTGCCAGGCCTTGTGGGCTGCAGCCGCCGTGGCCGGCGGTCATGAACACGGTGGTGGCTTCGCGCCAGATCTGCAGTTCTTCGCGGCGTGCGGCGAGGCGCTCCGGCATCAGTGCGCCCATTGCCATCAGCAGGCAGGCGGCGCCACAAGTGAAGTCGGTGGTTTGCTGGTAATACGGCACGCTTTGCGGGCGCGCATCCTGGTGCTGGAGGATGCGTTTTTCCAGGCGCAGGGCAGGGCTGTGGTCCTCGTAATAGTCATTGATCAGGGCAAAGCGCCGGTAGCCGTTGCGTTCATACAGGGCCAGGGCGCCGGGGTTGTCGGTGCGCACTTCCAGGCGCAGGTAGGCGCAGTCGTGCTCCACGGCGCAGGCTTCGATGCGGCTCAGCAGCTGTTTGCCCAGGCCCATGCCGCGAGCGTGGGCGGCGATGGCGATGGAGTACAGCCGCGCCAGCGAGGTGCCGCGATGGAACAGCACCAGCGCATAGCCGAGCAGTTGCTCGTCCTGTTCCGCCACCAGCAACTGGCCGTGGGCGCGGCTGACCATCCACTGGAAACTGCGCGCCGAGAGCCGGTCGGTAGTGAAACAGTGTTGTTCCAGTGCCACTAATGCAGGCACGTCATCGGGTAATGCAACGCGAAAGAAAAGAGCCATATGACCGCCGTAAAAGTTGCGTAACGAAACGGGACTTCTCTAAAAGATCGTGCTTAATAGAAAAGGTCGAGTTCTCTAAAGCGGATCAAATATTATGTCGGCGGTACAAGGTCATTGGCGTGAAGTATCCGAGCAAACTGTCGCGGCGACAATAACTAATCAGGGTTATTTTTCCGTACCACCGAAAGGGGCCAGCCAGGTCGTGATTATTGTCGAGCGCAAGGAAGACTGGGCCTCCTACTTCCCCAGCGAAGACATCGTCACCGCCCAGGAATACCTCGAGCAAACCCGCGAAAGCGAGACGGGCAAGCGTGTCCAGGTGATCAACCTATGCCGCAGCTACAAGTACCTGGGGCATGGCTACTACTGCTCGCTGCTGGCTGAGGCGCGCGGGCACAAGGTGATTCCGTCGGTGCGCACCATCAGCGAACTGACCAAAAAGTCGCTGTATGGTTTGTCGCTGGATGACCTGGATAAAACCCTCGACAAAGCTTTGAATCATCATCTTTACAGCAATACCGAAGGCTTTACCCTGACACTGTATTTTGGTCGAACCAATATAGAGCCGTTGCAGGAGTTGGCCCGCCAGTTGTTTGAAACCTTCCCGTGCCCGATCTTGTTAGTTGAGTTCAGAAAGAATAACGGCTGGCACATCGAAGGGGTCAAGTCCGGCGTATTGCACAAGTTGCGCGACGATCAGGAAGATCAGTTTGCCCACGCCCTCGACAACTTCAGCCGCAAAATCTGGCGCCAGCCGCGTTCGCGCCGCCTGGCCCGTTATGACCTGGCGATCCTGCATGACCCCCAGGAGCAGTTGCCGCCCTCCAACGCCAAAGCCCTGGACAATTTTATCCGTGTGGGCAAGGGCCTGGGCATAGATGTGGAGCTGATCGAGCGCAAGGACTACGCACGCCTGGCCGAATACGACGCCTTGCTGATCCGCGAGACCACAAGCGTCGACAACCATACCTACCGTTTCGCCAAGAAAGCCGAAAGCGAAGGGCTGGTGGTGATGGACGACCCGGCGTCGATCCTGCGTTGCACCAACAAGGTCTACCTCACCGACCTGCTCAACAGCCATCAACTGGGCATGCCCGCCACCGAGATTCTCTACAAGGAGCGACCGCAAGATTTTGAGCGGGTCGGCGAGCGCCTGGGCTTTCCGCTGGTGTTGAAAATCCCCGATGGCTGTTTCTCCCGTGGCGTGATCAAGGTTGAAAGCCAGGAGGCCCTGCTAAAAGCCACCGCCGAGCTGTTCGAGCATTCGGTACTGCTGCTGGCCCAGGAATTCTTCTACACCGAGTACGACTGGCGCATCGGCGTGCTCAACCGCAAACCGATCTTTGCCTGCCAGTACTTCATGTCCAAGGGCCATTGGCAGATCTACAACCACAAGGCCATCGGCCAGGACATCAACGGCGAGTGCCGCACCCTGGCGGTCCATGAAGCGCCCAAGGCGGTGGTGGAGCTGGCGGTCAAGACCGCCAACCTGATCGGCGACGGCCTCTACGGGGTCGACCTCAAGCAGTCCGGCGACAAGGTGGTGGTGATCGAGGTCAACGACAACCCCAACATGGATGCCGGTATCGAAGACGCCTACCTGCAAGACGACCTGTATGGCCTGGTGCTTGAGGAATTTGTACGGCGCCTGGAGTTGAAGCGTCAGGGCCAGGTCTGGTGAGTCGCGATGATCCAGCGCTTTGAACTGACCGATGGAACGTTGTGCAGCGGGGATAGCGACGACGCCCCGATCCTGTTGTTCAACAACCCCGACCTGGCCGAACGTGAATGGTTGCGTGACCACCACAAGCTGGATGAGCACGCACTGGCCTCGGCGCTCGACCCGGATGAAGTCTCACGCATCGAGTTCCACCCCGACAACCTGTTCCTGATCTGGAAACGCCCGGAGAACTATTCCGGTGGCGGCAACCTGGTGTTCGAAGTCTCGTCCTGCGGGCTGCTGTTTTCACCCGGCCGCCTGCTGGTGATCGCCCCCGACGAAACCCCGCTGAGCGGGCTCGGCAAACGCCGGCCGTTGCACACGCCGTTGGATGTATTGCTCGACCTGTTGCTGAATAACATTCACCACTACCTGGGCCACCTAAAGGTGATCAAGCTGGTCGCGCGGGAGTTGCAGCAACAGTTCAACGCGTCCATGAGTAACCATCACTTGATGCAGATGTTCAGCCTCAGCGAGAGCCTGATCTATTACATCAACGCGCTGCACAGCAATGGCGCGGTGTTGTCGCGGTTGCGTAACCATGCTGAGAAGGAGCATTTCAGTGCTGAGGTGTTGGGGCTGATTGATGACCTGATCATTGAGAATCACCAGTGCTACAAACAGGCGGAGATTTATTCGAATGTGTTTTCCGGGTTGATCGACGCGCGTGGCAATTTGATGAACAACAGTATGAATAACCTGCTGCGCAAGCTGACGTTGATCAACGTGGTGTTTTTGCCGTTGAATTTGATTGCGAGTATTGGCGGGATGTCGGAGTTCAGCATGATGACGGCGGGGACGCCGTGGTGGGTGTCTTATCCGTTGTTTTTGTTGGCGATGGGGGTGGGGGCGGGGTTGATGGTGGTGGGGCTTAAGCGGATTGCGGGGGGGTAGGGGGGCTGTTCACGTTGGTTGGGTACATATCCGGTGCTGCGGTCACGGCCGCCTATGGTTTCGCCCTTACGGCGAGTCACTTTTGGAAAAGAGCCGGAATGCCGGCCCAGCCCAAAGTAACCAAATGCTCTTGCCCCAATACTCGGCACCTCGCCTAGGCTCGGTGTGCCCGCGTGTTTGACGGGGCGCCTGAGATCAAGATCTACAGCACGGCGGCCTAGTAGCCGACCTGAGTGGTTGAAGCAGATCAAGAGCGCAGAGCAGAAGCAGATCTACAGCACAAGCTGATCTGCTTTTCTGTGGGAGCTGGCTTGCCGGCGATGGCATCGACTCAGTGCCACTGATCAACCGAGGCGCCCGCATCGCCAGCAATCCCGCTCCTACACGTAACTGCCTTTGATCCAACCACTCAGGTCGGCTTTCAGGCCGCCGTGCTGTAGATCTTGATCTTGATTTTGATCTTAGGCGCCCCGTTAACCACGCTGGCCGAAAACAGGTAGTACGGAGC
>NZ_JBAWDE010000159.1:22500-25127 GCF_049590575.1 Pseudomonas sp. | reverse complement strand
TTTCCAACCGCCCAAAACAAAACCCCTGCTTGCGTTAGCAAACAGGGGTTCTGGAATTTAATCTTGACGATGACCTACTCTCACATGGGGAAACCCCACACTACCATCGGCGATGCATCGTTTCACTGCTGAGTTCGGGATGGGATCAGGTGGTTCCAATGCTCTATGGTCGTCAAGAAATTCGGGTACTGAGTCGTGACCAAATGGTCTCGCTTCAGCAAATTGGGTATGTGACAGCGGGTGTTTTGTGAGGTATCAAACTTTCGGTTTGTATCGTCTTCACACACCGCAATCTGGCCTTTCGACGCAAATTGCTTGGGTGTTATATGGTCAAGCCTCACGGGCAATTAGTATTGGTTAGCTCAACGCCTCACAGCGCTTACACACCCAACCTATCAACGTCGTAGTCTTCGACGGCCCTTCAGGGAACTCAAGGTTCCAGTGAGATCTCATCTTGAGGCTAGTTTCCCGCTTAGATGCTTTCAGCGGTTATCTATTCCGAACATAGCTACCCGGCAATGCCACTGGCGTGACAACCGGAACACCAGAGGTTCGTCCACTCCGGTCCTCTCGTACTAGGAGCAGCCCCTCTCAAATCTCAAACGTCCACGGCAGATAGGGACCGAACTGTCTCACGACGTTCTAAACCCAGCTCGCGTACCACTTTAAATGGCGAACAGCCATACCCTTGGGACCGGCTTCAGCCCCAGGATGTGATGAGCCGACATCGAGGTGCCAAACACCGCCGTCGATATGAACTCTTGGGCGGTATCAGCCTGTTATCCCCGGAGTACCTTTTATCCGTTGAGCGATGGCCCTTCCATACAGAACCACCGGATCACTAAGACCTACTTTCGTACCTGCTCGACGTGTCTGTCTCGCAGTCAAGCGCGCTTTTGCCTTTATACTCTACGACCGATTTCCGACCGGTCTGAGCGCACCTTCGTACTCCTCCGTTACTCTTTAGGAGGAGACCGCCCCAGTCAAACTACCCACCATACACTGTCCTCGATCCGGATAACGGACCTGAGTTAGAACCTCAAAGTTGCCAGGGTGGTATTTCAAGGTTGGCTCCACGCAGACTGGCGTCCACGCTTCAAAGCCTCCCACCTATCCTACACAAGCAAATTCAAAGTCCAGTGCAAAGCTATAGTAAAGGTTCACGGGGTCTTTCCGTCTAGCCGCGGATACACTGCATCTTCACAGCGATTTCAATTTCACTGAGTCTCGGGTGGAGACAGCGCCGCCATCGTTACGCCATTCGTGCAGGTCGGAACTTACCCGACAAGGAATTTCGCTACCTTAGGACCGTTATAGTTACGGCCGCCGTTTACCGGGGCTTCGATCAAGAGCTTCGCGTTAGCTAACCCCATCAATTAACCTTCCGGCACCGGGCAGGCGTCACACCCTATACGTCCACTTTCGTGTTTGCAGAGTGCTGTGTTTTTAATAAACAGTCGCAGCGGCCTGGTATCTTCGACCGGCATGAGCTTACGGAGCAAGTCCTTCACCCTCACCGGCGCACCTTCTCCCGAAGTTACGGTGCCATTTTGCCTAGTTCCTTCACCCGAGTTCTCTCAAGCGCCTTGGTATTCTCTACCCAACCACCTGTGTCGGTTTGGGGTACGGTTCCTGGTTACCTGAAGCTTAGAAGCTTTTCTTGGAAGCATGGCATCAACCACTTCGTTAACTAAAAGTTAACTCGTCATCAGCTCTCGGCCTTAAGATCCCGGATTTACCTAAGATCTCAGCCTACCACCTTAAACTTGGACAACCAACGCCAAGCTGGCCTAGCCTTCTCCGTCCCTCCATCGCAATAACCAGAAGTACAGGAATATTAACCTGTTTTCCATCGACTACGCTTTTCAGCCTCGCCTTAGGGACCGACTAACCCTGCGTCGATTAACGTTGCGCAGGAAACCTTGGTCTTTCGGCGTGGGTGTTTTTCACACCCATTGTCGTTACTCATGTCAGCATTCGCACTTCTGATACCTCCAGCAAGCTTCTCAACTCACCTTCACAGGCTTACAGAACGCTCCTCTACCGCATCACTTACGTGATACCCGTAGCTTCGGTGTATGGTTTGAGCCCCGTTACATCTTCCGCGCAGGCCGACTCGACTAGTGAGCTATTACGCTTTCTTTAAAGGGTGGCTGCTTCTAAGCCAACCTCCTAGCTGTCTAAGCCTTCCCACATCGTTTCCCACTTAACCATAACTTTGGGACCTTAGCTGACGGTCTGGGTTGTTTCCCTTTTCACGACGGACGTTAGCACCCGCCGTGTGTCTCCCATGCTCGGCACTTGTAGGTATTCGGAGTTTGCATCGGTTTGGTAAGTCGGGATGACCCCCTAGCCGAAACAGTGCTCTACCCCCTACAGTGATACATGAGGCGCTACCTAAATAGCTTTCGAGGAGAACCAGCTATCTCCGAGCTTGATTAGCCTTTCACTCCGATCCACAGGTCATCCGCTAACTTTTCAACGGTAGTCGGTTCGGTCCTCCAGTTAGTGTTACCCAACCTTCAACCTGCCCATGGATAGATCGCCCGGTTTCGGGTCTATTCCCAGCGACTAGACGCCCTATTAAGACTCGCTTTCGCTACGCCTCCCCTATTCGGTTAAGCTCG
>NZ_JBAWDE010000159.1:0-17500 GCF_049590575.1 Pseudomonas sp. | reverse complement strand
CTCAACACCGCGAAGTGGTCGTGGCCAGAGGCGACACGCTGTCGACCCTGTTTGAGAAAGTCGGCCTGCCCGCTGCAACTGTTAATGAGGTGTTGGCGAGCGATAAAAAAGCCAGGCAGTTCTCCCAACTCAAGCACGGCCAGAAACTCGAGTTCGAATTCACGCCTGACGGCCAGTTGAACAACCTGCACAGCACTATCAGCGACCTCGAAAGCATCACTTTGACCAAAGGCCCCAAAGGCTTCGCCTTTAACCGCATCACCACCAAGCCAGTGATGCGCTCTGCCTATGTGCACGGCGTAATCAACAGCTCGCTGTCGCAATCCGCGGCGCGCGCCGGCCTGTCACACAGCATGACCATGGACATGGCCAGCGTGTTTGGCTACGACATCGACTTCGCCCAGGACATCCGCCAGGGCGATGAATTCGACGTGATCTACGAGCAGAAAGTGGCCAACGGCAAAGTGGTCGGCACCGGTAATATCCTCTCCGCGCGCTTCACCAACCGCGGCAAGACCTACACCGCCGTGCGTTACACCAACAAGCAAGGCAACAGCAGCTACTACACGGCCGATGGCAACAGCATGCGCAAGGCCTTCATCCGTACGCCGGTGGACTTCGCGCGCATCAGCTCGCGTTTCTCCATGGGCCGCAAGCATCCAATCCTTAACAAAATCCGCGCCCACAAAGGCGTGGACTATGCAGCCCCTCGCGGCACACCGATCAAGGCAGCCGGCGATGGCAAAGTACTGTTGGCCGGGCGTCGCGGTGGTTACGGCAACACGGTGATCATTCAGCACGGCAACACTTACCGTACTTTGTATGGCCACATGCAAGGCTTCGCCAAAGGCGTGCAGACTGGCGGCACCGTTAAGCAAGGCCAGGTGATCGGCTATATCGGCACCACCGGCCTGTCCACCGGGCCGCACTTGCACTACGAGTTCCAGGTTAATGGCGTGCACGTCGACCCACTCGGCCAGAAGCTGCCGATGGCCGATCCGATTGCCAAGGCCGAGCGTGCGCGCTTCATGCAACAGAGCCAGCCGCTGATGGCGCGCATGGACCAGGAGCGCTCCACCCTGCTTGCCTCGGCGAAGCGCTAAGGGTATGCCGCTCTATATAGGTGTGATGTCCGGGACCAGCCTCGATGGCCTGGACATTGCCCTCATCGAACAAGACCCGGCGATCAAATTGATCGCCACGCATTACATCCCCATGCCGAGCGCACTGCGCACCGAGCTGCTCGGCCTGTGCGCCAGCGGCCCGGATGAGATCGCCCGTTCAGCCATTGCCCAGCACAACTGGGTGAACCTTGCGGCCCAGGGCATACACGCCCTGCTCGCCCAGCAAAACCTCAAGCCCCAGGACATTCGTGCAATTGGCAGCCATGGCCAGACCATCCGCCACGAACCCGCACGGGGCTTCACCGTACAGATCGGCAACCCTGCCTTACTCACCGAGCTGACGGGCATCACGGTGGTGAGTGATTTCCGCAGTCGCGATGTGGCAGCCGGTGGCCAGGGCGCGCCACTGGTGCCAGCGTTTCATGAAGCCTTGTTTGGTGAACGCAGCGGTAACCGTGCCGTTTTGAATGTGGGAGGTTTCAGCAACCTCAGCCTGATCGAGACCGGCAAGCCTGTAGCCGGATTCGACTGCGGCCCGGGCAATGTGCTGCTGGATGCCTGGATTCACCTGCAACGCGGCGAACAATTTGATCGCGACGGCCAGTGGGCGGCGAGCGGCAAGGTCGTACCTCAACTGCTCGCGGCACTGCTCAGCGACCCGTTCTTCGTGACCAAAGGCCCGAAAAGCACTGGGCGTGAAGTGTTCAACCTGCAATGGCTGCAGCAACACCTTGGGCGTTTACCCGCCTTCGAGCCGCAGGACGTACAGGCCACTTTGCTGGAACTGACTGCGCAGACCATCACCGAGTCGCTGCAAACCGCACAAACCCAGACCGAGACCCTGCTGGTCTGCGGCGGCGGCGCTCACAACGGCGCGCTGATGAGCCGTCTGGCCGCCCTGCTCCCGGCTGCGCAGGTCAGCAGCACCGCTTCCTACGGGGTGGACCCGGACTGGGTCGAAGCCATGGCCTTCGCCTGGCTGGCCCATTGTTGCCTGGAAGGCATCGCCGCCAACCGCCCAAGCGTCACTGGCGCACGCGGGCTGCGGGTACTCGGCGCAATCTACCCCAACTGACCCAGAGAATCTGCGGACAGCAAAACGCCGCTTGGCCGATCAAAGCCAAGCGGCGTTCTTCTATCGGGTGTAGATCAGGCTGTCGATCAGATCGAGAACGAAGACCCGCAACCACAAGTAGTGGTGGCGTTAGGGTTCTTGATCACGAAACGCGAGCCTTCCAGGCCTTCCTGGTAATCCACCTCGGCTCCTGCCAGGTATTGGAAACTCATCGGGTCCACGACCAGGCTCACGCCCTCGCGCTCAACGATGGTGTCATCGTCGGCCACATCTTCATCGAAGGTAAAACCGTACTGAAACCCTGAACAACCGCCGCCCGTAACAAATACGCGCAGCTTCAAGCGATCATTACCCTCTTCATCGACCAGGCTCTTCACCTTGTGCGCAGCACCGTGGGTGAATTGCAAAGCCGTGGGGGTGAAGGATTCAACGCTCATGCTGATAATCTCCCGGCGTAGCGCCGCCATATGCGTGATGGCGGGCATTATCCGCTTCTCCTAGAAAAGCGGTCAACTATTGTTACGGTATATCAATCTGCGCCGCCGCCATTAAAAACACAAAAGGCCCGATCAGCGGGCCTTTTGCTCAACGGCTAAACCCCGTTAAGGCAGCATGCCCGCGTGGGCCAAGCCGAGCTTTTCATCCAGGCCGAACAGGATGTTCATGTTCTGCACCGCCTGGCCCGACGCGCCCTTGACCAGGTTGTCGATCACCGACAGCACCACGACCAGGTCACCATCCTGTGGACGGTGCACCGCAATCCGGCACACGTTGGCGCCGCGCACACTGCGGGTTTCCGGGTGGCTGCCCGCCGGCATCACGTCGACGAACGGTTCATTGGCGTAGCGCTTTTCAAACAGCGCCTGCAGATCCACTGAACGATCAACCACGGTCGCGTACAACGTGGAGTGAATGCCGCGGATCATCGGCGTCAGGTGCGGCACAAAGGTCAGGCCCACATCCTTACCGGCTGCACGACGCAAACCCTGGCGAATTTCCGGCAGGTGGCGATGCCCTTTTACGGCATAGGCCTTCATGCTTTCCGACGTCTCGGAGTACAGCGAACCGACTGCCGCACCACGGCCGGCACCGCTCACTCCGGATTTGCAGTCTGCGATCAAGCGCGAAGCATCCGCCAGCCCGGCTTCCAGCAATGGCAGGAAACCCAGCTGCGTGGCGGTCGGATAGCAACCCGGCACGGCGATCAGGCGCGCTTGCTTGATCTGCTCGCGATTGACCTCCGGCAGGCCGTACACCGCCTCTTCAAGCAGCTCTGGCGCGCCGTGCGGCTGGCCGTACCACTTGGCCCACTCATCAGCGTCCTGCAGGCGGAAGTCAGCCGACAGGTCGATCACCTTGGTACCGGCAGCCAGCAACTCACCGGCCAGCGCATGCGCTACACCGTGTGGCGTGGCGAAGAACACCACGTCACAGGCGCCAAGGGTCTTGATGTCCGGAACGCTGAACGCGAGGCCGTCGTAGTGGCCTCGCAGGTTCGGATACATATCGGCCACGGCCAGCCCGGCCTCGGATCGGGAAGTGATGACCACCACCTCAGCTTGCGGATGCTGAGCCAACAGACGCAGCAATTCGACACCGGTGTAACCCGTGCCGCCGACGATACCGACCTTGACCATAAACCTGCCCTCAACGAACCCACTGGAAAGCCGTCGATAATAGGGGCCGTATCGCCCTGCGACAACCGTCAACGTGACGTACGGGCGCATGAGCCACTACTATCTTCAGTTACCGTGAACCTGGGAATAACTAGAAATGCTCTATCTATGGATCAAAGCCTTCCACATCATCAGTATCGTCTGCTGGTTTGCCGGGCTGTTCTACCTGCCGCGCCTGTTCGTCTACCACGCTCAAAGCGAAGACACCGTCAGCAAGGAACGCTTCAGCGTCATGGAGCGCAAGCTGTACCGCGGCATCATGGGCCCGGCGATGGTCGCCAGCCTGGTGTTCGGCGCCTGGCTGATCTACCTCAACCCCGCCATCTTTCAATCCGGTGCGTGGATCCACGCCAAGCTGACCCTGGTCGTATTGCTGATCGGCTACCACCACATGTGCGGCGCGCAGGTAAAACGTTTCGCACGTGGCGAAAACACCCGCAGCCATGTCTTTTATCGCTGGTTCAATGAAGTGCCGGTTCTGATATTGCTGGCTATCGTAATTTTGGTCGTGGTCAAACCGTTCTAATTTCAATGACTCGGGGGTCCTCCAATGTCGCTGCCCGCTTTGCTCGAACAACGTCTGCGCCTGCCCGTAGTGGCTGCGCCGATGTTTCTGATTTCCAACCCGCAACTGGTCCTGGCGTGCTGCCGCAGCGGAGTGGTCGGGAGTTTTCCGGCACTCAATCAGCGCGAAAGCAGTGGCTTCAAGGCCTGGCTGGAAGAAATCGAAGCGGGCCTCGCGCAGCTGGACAACCCCGCGCCCTATGCCGTCAACCTGATCGTGCATAACAGCAACCCACGGCTGGAAGCTGACCTGGCGATCTGCGTCGAGCACAAAGTGCCGATCGTGATCACCAGCCTGGGGGCGGTCAAGGAACTGGTGGACGCCGTACACAGCTATGGCGGCCTGGTGTTTCACGACGTCACTACGCGGCGGCATGCCGAGAAAGCCGCCGAAGCCGGTGTAGACGGCCTGATCGCCGTGGCCGCAGGCGCTGGCGGGCATGCCGGGACCTGGAGCCCGTTTGCGCTGATCGCCGAGATTCGCCAATTCTTCGATAAAACCCTGCTGTTGGCCGGCTGCCTCAACCATGGGCATGAGATACTCGCCGCGCAACTGCTGGGCGCCGACTTAGCCTACTTCGGCACGCGTTTTATCGGCACCACCGAAAGCCATGCCCCGGATGCGTATAAAGAGATGCTGCTCACATCGCGCGCCGCCGACATCGTGCACACTCCCGCTGTCTCCGGCGTGCCCGCAAGCTTTATGCGCCAGAGCCTGGAAAACGCCGGTTTCGACCTCGCCGCGCTGCAAGGCAAAGGCGAAGTCAACTTCGGCTCCAAGCTCAAGCCATTGAGCGACGAAGCCAAGGCCTGGAAGACCGTATGGTCCGCCGGCCAGGGCGTTGGTGAGATTGATGATTTGCCCAGCGTGGATGAACTCGTTGCCCGCCTGGATGCCGAATACCGCAAGGCGCGCGAGCAGGCGACACAGTTGCGCTGGCCACGCTGAACCTACCGCAAGGCCTGCCGCTTGAGCAGGCCTGCACAACTTCCCTGAATAAGTGACAAGGATGCCTGCATGAGCGACAACCGTTTCAAGATTGTGTTTGATGGGGCCTTGCTTCCGGGCGTCGAAAGCACCACCGCCAAACTGAATCTGGCCGAGCTGTTCAAGAGTGATGTCGACGCCATCGAGAAGCTCTTCACCGGCCGCCCGGTCGCGCTGAAACGCGACTTGTCGCGCCCGGACGCCGACACCTACCTCACTGCGCTGAAAAACGCCGGGGTCGATGCACGTATCGAAGCCGAACAGCCAGTGGCCTTCAGCCTGGCCGAAACCCACGAGACGGGCTCCACTGACTTCTCCCGCGCCGCCGCTTCGCCGTATGCACCGCCGCGCGCCGCCGTGGGCGATGACTTGCCTGAATACGCCACCCTCAAGGTGTTCACCATCCACGGGCGTATCGGTCGCCTGCGCTATCTGGCCTGGACGCTGGTGTTGACCCTGGCGATGCTGGTTGCCGGTGGCATCATCAGCACCGTCGGCTTTGCCGTGGCCACTGCCTCGCCAACGCTGGGCATGATCATCGGTGTGCTGCTGGGTCTCGCGTTGTTTGTTGCGCTTGTGTGGGTCAGCGTGCAAATCGGCGTGCAGCGCCTGCATGACCTGGGCTGGTCCGGCTGGCTGTACTTGCTCAACCTGGTCCCTCTGGTCAACAGCGTATTCCCGATCCTGTTGCTGGTCTTGCCGGGTAACGCAGGCGCCAACCAGTACGGTGCGCCACCACCGCGCAACTCCACGGCGGTAAAAGTCCTGGCCACCCTGTGGCTGGCGTTTATCCCGGTAATGCTGGCCATCGTGGTCACACTGGGTATGAACGGCTACCTGAACCAGCTCGAAGCCAACATGGACAGCAGCTACGAAAGCAGCTCCATCACCTCTGACGATGACGCCGACCAGGCCACTACCGTCGAGGAAGACGATGCGCAAAGTGCTGACGAAGCGGCCGAACCTGTAGACTCTCCAGAACAGTAAAGAAACGCCCGCCGCCTGTGATGCCTCCATCACAGGCCGGGCGTTGCGATGGAGAAAGGCATGACCCGTTACGCTCTGATCACCGGTGCCTCCAGCGGCATCGGCCTGGCCTTGGCCGAAGCATTGGCCCGTCGCGGCCGCAGCTTGATTCTGGTGGCCCGCCAGCGTGATCAGTTGGAAAGCATTGCAATCGAATTGACCCAACGCTTTGGCGTCGAAGTGCTGTTTCGGGCCTGCGACCTCGGCGAGCCGTTGCGTTTGTCCGGGTTCCTGCTGGAGCTTGAAGAAGGCGAACGCCATATCGACTTGCTGGTGAACTGTGCCGGCATCGGCACCAGCGGGCCGTTCCTGGCGCAGGACTGGATGACTGAGCAAGACCTGATCGAGGTCAACATCCTCGCCCTGACCCGCATGTGTCACGCCCTTGGCAATGCCATGGCGCTGCAGGGTGGCGGACAGATTCTCAACGTCGCCTCGGTTGCAGCGTTCCAGCCCGGCCCTTGGATGAGCAGCTACTACGCCAGCAAGGCCTATGTACTGCACTTCTCCGAAGGCCTGCGCGAGGAACTGAAAACCTGCGGGATCAAGGTCTCGGTGCTCTGCCCCGGCCCGACTCGCACCGCCTTCTACGGCACCGCGCAAATGGACACCGCCAAGCTCGAGCGCAGTGACAAACTGATGAGCCCGGAAGAAGTGGCGCTTTACACCGTACGCGCACTCGAGAAGAACAAAGCCCTGATCATTCCCGGTCGACGCAACCGCTGGATCGCCTTCAGTCCGCGTTTCAGCCCGCGCTGGCTGACCCGCAAGATCGCCGGGGCGATCAACAAGGCCTATTGCTCGCGCTGACCGGCCAAGTACACTCACCCTGCCCTTTCACAATGGAGAAACAGCTGTGGATACTCTGTTCACCAAGATCATCAACAGAGAAATACCCGCGAAGATCATCTTCGAGGACGATCAAGTCCTGGCCTTCCACGACATCGCCCCCCAGGCGCCGGTGCATTTTCTGGTTATCCCGAAAAAACCCATCCGCACCCTCAACGACCTGACCGAAGAAGACAAGGCCCTCGCCGGCCATATCCTGTTCACCGCTCAACGCCTGGCGGTGGAGCTGGGTTGCGAGAACGGCTTTCGCGTGGTCATGAACTGCAATGAAGACGGCGGGCAGACCGTTTATCACATCCATATGCACGTGCTGGGTCAGCGCCAGATGAACTGGCCGCCGGGCTGATATACGGATGAGGGTCGCCGCCTCCCATGGCATGCGACCCCGTGTCCTTGACTCAGCGCAAACGCTTCGCCCTCTCTTGCGGTAAACTGGCCGCCGAGATTCTTCCCGGAGGTCAGCATGACTACCCAACGTCACTACTCGCCGATTGACCGTCTGTTGCTGCAAGCCGACATGGCCATGCGCACGCTGCTGCCCTTCAGCGGCCAACCGTACCGCCCGTCGCCCGCCATCGTGCAGCCCGAAGCCCAGATGAGCGAGACCGAGACCCGCCATGTCGCCGGCCTGATGCGCATCAACCATACCGGCGAAGTCTGCGCCCAGGCGCTGTACCAGGGCCAGGCCCTGACCGCCAAGCTGCCGCAGGTACGCGCGGCCATGGAGCATGCGGCCGAGGAAGAAATCGACCACCTGGCCTGGTGCGAACAACGCATCCGCCAACTGGGTAGCCACCCCAGCGTGCTCAACCCACTGTTCTACGGTCTGTCGTTTGGCATCGGCGCAGCTGCCGGCTTGATCAGCGACAAGGTCAGCCTGGGTTTTGTCGCGGCGACGGAGCACCAGGTGTGCAAACACCTGGATGAGCACCTGGAGCAACTGCCGGCCGAGGACGAAAAGTCCCGGGCGATTCTTGAACAGATGCGCATCGATGAAGAACACCACGCAGAAAGCGCGCTGGATGCCGGCGGCTTCCGCTTCCCGGCGCCGGTACGGTTTGGCATGAGTGTGTTGGCCAAGGTCATGACCAAAAGCACGTATCGAATCTAAACCAAAAAAGGGCGCCATCGAGGCGCCCTTTTTTTGTCCGCGGATTACATCAATCAACCCAACTCGATGATTTCGTAATCATGGGTGATCGCCACACCGGCCGCGCCCAGCATGATCGAGGCCGAGCAGTACTTCTCAGCCGACAGCTCGATGGCCCGTTTGACCTGGGCTTCTTTCAGCGCCCGGCCCTTCACCACGAAGTGCATGTGGATCTTGGTAAACACCTTGGGGTCTTCAGTGGCGCGCTCGGCTTCCAGGAAAGCTTCACAGCTTTCCACGGCCTGGCGGGATTTTTTCAGGATGCTGACCACGTCGAAATTGCTGCAACCGCCTACACCGAGCAGGAGCATTTCCATCGGACGTACGCCCAGGTTACGGCCACCGGCTTCGGGTGGACCGTCCATGACCACCACATGGCCACTGCCCGACTCACCGAGGAACATGGCTTCGCCCGCCCATTGGATGCGTGCCTTCATCGCCCAGACTCCACTGCTAAAAAAGGGTCGCCAGCTTAGCACAGGCCCCACCAGCGTCAGAGTTTCCCATCAAAGCGATCAATTACAGGGTTTCCCCAGCAAATTGGCTAATCGAGACAGAATGTGTCTGGTAAGCTGGCGCCAATTCGATGGCTAATTGATACCATTTATACAATTCGTATCAATGCCGATACCAACGACTACAACAACTCCGACCGCGCTGCCTTTTCGGGATACAACCATGGTTGCCCTTACGCCCATACCCAAGATCAAGAATCTCGACAAGCTGCTGATGCACTGCCAGCGCCGGCGCTACCCGGCCAAGCACAACATCATCTGCGCGGGCGAGCGCTCCGAAACACTGTTCTTCATCATCAAAGGTTCGGTCACCATCCTGATCGAGGATGAAGACGGCCGTGAAATGATCATCGCCTACCTGAACACCGGGGATTTCTTCGGCGAGCTGGGGCTGTTTGAACAGGCCGGCAAGGAGCAGGAACGCAGCGCATGGGTACGCGCCAAAGTCGAATGCGAAGTGGCCGAGATCAGTTACACCAAATTTCGCGAACTGGCCCAGCACGATCCCGACATCCTGTACGCCCTGAGCGGCCAGATTGCCCAGCGTCTGCGCGACACCACGCGCAAAGTCGGCGACCTGGCGTTCTTTGACGTCACCGGCCGCGTCGCCCGCTGCCTGCTGGAGTTGTGCAAGCAACCCGACGCCATGACCCACCCCGATGGCATGCAAATCAAAGTCACTCGCCAGGAAATCGGGCGGATTGTCGGCTGTTCGCGGGAGATGGTCGGCCGCGTGCTCAAGGATCTGGAGGAGCGCAACCTGGTCAACGTCAAAGGCAAGACGATGGTGGTGTTTGGCACCCGTTAACCCGGCAGCAAGCTGGCCAGCATTTGACGGTACAGGGTATCCAGCCGGCTGATTGCGTCAGGCGCGGGGAAGGCTTCGTGCAGCGCGATATGGCTGTCGGCCCGCACCCGCTGGTCGAGGCCGCAGGCTTGGTTGAAACGATTGACCGCCGCGATCAGCTCCTCGCGGTCGTTCTCCAGCAACAAGGCACCGTGCACCAACCCCACCGGGCGGCCACCACTTTGGCGCCAGCGCTGAGCGGTGCCGACCATCTTGCGACCGTTGAGGTTGACGTTGTAGCGACCGTCGCAGAACGCCCCGTCGATTTCACCGACCGAAGCGTCGCCGCCCAACTCAATCAGCACATCGCAGATCGGCTGGCATAAACGCTGGTAACCGGTTTCGATACGGCCTTGATCGCCTTCACTGCGCGGCGGTGCGTAGACCAGTGCGATATTCACCGTGGCGCCCGACTGCGGCACCGGCTCGCCCCCGGTTTCGCGCAGTAGCACAGGCCAACCGGCGTCCGCCGAGATTTGGCTGGCCGCGTCAAATGCCGGCAACCGGCTTAAACGACGCGGCATCACCAGGGCTTGATCGATGGGCTGCCAGAACAGCAGGCCGAACTCCTGTTTGCCCGCGCAAACCGCAGCCAGTAACGCTTGTTCCGCGGCAAGCCCCGCTTCAACAGTCATTCTTACCGGCTGAGCCATCAAACACCTACCTCCCTGAACGCACACAAAACCAAATGTGGGAGGGGGCTCGCCCCCGATTGCTGTGGGTCAGCCAGCACATGCATTGCCTGACACCCTGCCATCGGAGGCGAGCCCCCTCCCACACTTTGATCGCATTTCACATCAATCGAGAGTGGAACCACTCACCGCCACACCACGCTCCGGGAAGAACAGGCGTTGCAGCTCCGCCCCCGGGTTCTCGGCGCGCATGAAGGTCTCGCCTACCAGGAACGAGTACACCCCGCTGATTTCCATCAGCTCCACATCGGCACGGTTGACGATGCCACTCTCCGTGATCACCAGGCGATCACGCGGAATCCGCGGCAGCAGGTCGAGGGTGTTTTCCAGGCTGACTTCGAAGGTGTGCAGGTTACGGTTGTTGACGCCCACCAGCGGTGTGTCGAGGGTTTTCAGCGCACGTTCCAGCTCATCGCCGTCGTGCACTTCCACCAGCACATCCAGGCCGACGCTTTTGGCCACGGCCGCCAGCTCGGCCATCTTCACGTCATCCAGGGCGGACACGATCAGCAGCACACAGTCGGCGCCCAGGGCACGGGCTTCGACGATCTGGTACGGGTCGACCATGAAGTCCTTGCGGATCACCGGCAGTTTGCACGCGGCACGGGCCTGCTGCAGGAACAGGTCGGAGCCCTGGAAGTAGTCGATGTCGGTCAACACGGACAGGCAAGTCGCCCCGCCCTTCTCGTAGCTCTTGGCGATATCTTCAGGAATGAAGATCTCGCGAATCACGCCCTTGCTCGGCGAAGCCTTCTTGATTTCAGCAATCACCGCAGGCTGCTTGAGCTTGGCCTGGGCGATCAATGCATTGGCAAAACCACGCGGTGCATCAGCGGCTTTTGCCTGCGCTTCCAGCTCGGCGAGGCTGACGCGCGCGCGACGCTCGGCGACTTCTTCAACCTTGCGGGCCAGGATCTTTTCCAGAACAGTCGGCACACTCATCCCTCATTCTCCATCTTGAATACAGCGGTGAATGCTCCCAGCTCTTCGAGTTTTTCACGAGCCAGGCCGGTGTGCAGCGCATCGTGGGCTAACGCGACGCCTTCTTTAAGACTATAGGCATGGTCGGCCGCATAAAGTGCCGCGCCCGCGTTAAGTACGATCATTTCCGCGGCCTTTTGGCCGTTTTCGGTTTTGCGACGCCCCAAGGCATCGCGAATCAGTTCCAGCGACGCCGCCGGGCTTTCGACCGCCAGGCCGTGCAGGCTCTGGCTTTTCATGCCCAGGTCTTCGGGCTCGACCCAGTATTCGGTGACCTGGTCGTTCTTCAGTTCCGCAACAAAGGTCGGTGCGGCCAGGCTGAATTCATCCAGGCCGTCTTTGGAGTGCACCACCAGCACATGCTTGCTGCCCAGACGCTGCAAGACTTCTGCCAGCGGGCGGCACAGCGCCTGGCTGAATACGCCGACTACCTGGTGCTTCACACCGGCCGGATTCGTAAGCGGGCCAAGCATGTTGAACAGGGTACGCAGGCCAAGGTCTTTGCGCGGGCCAGCGGCGTGCTTCATCGCACCGTGGTGCGACTGGGCAAACATAAAGCCAATGCCGACGTTGTCGATGCAGCGCGCCACTTGCACCGGGGTCAGGTTCAGGTAGATGCCGGCCGCTTCCAGCAGGTCGGCACTGCCGCTCTTGCCGGACACCGCGCGGTTACCGTGCTTGGCCACGGTGCAACCAGCCGCCGCCACGACAAAAGACGAGGCTGTCGACACGTTGAAAATATTCGCACCGTCGCCGCCGGTGCCAACCACGTCGACCACACCGTCGAGGGTCTTGAGTTCGACCTTGTCCGCCAGCTCGCGCATGACCGACACGGCACCGACGATCTCGTCGATGCTCTCGCTCTTCATGCGCATCGCCATCATGAACGCGCCGATCTGCGCGTCCGTGCACTGGCCGGTCATGATTTCGCGCATCACATCGCTCATTTCAGCGGTGCTCAGGTCCAGATGGCCGACGATACGGCTCAGGGCAGTCTTGATATCCATGGAAAGTCCTTAGCGCGTGCCGCCGCTCTGCTTGAGAAAGTTGGCGAACAGCTCGTAGCCCTGCTCGGTCAGGATCGACTCGGGGTGAAATTGCACCCCTTCGATATTCAGTGTCTTGTGGCGCAGGCCCATGATCTCATCGACCGAACCGTCTTCCAGCTGAGTCCAGGCGGTCAGTTCCAGGCAGTCCGGCAGGGTTTCGCGCTTGACCACCAGCGAGTGGTAGCGGGTCACGGTCACCGGGTTGTTGAGTGCCTGAAATACGCCGAGGTCCTTATGGAACACCGGACTGGTCTTGCCGTGCATCACCTGGCGCGCGCGCACCACGTCACCGCCAAAGGCCTGGCCGATGGACTGATGCCCCAGGCACACGCCGAGGATCGGCAGCTTGCCGGCGAAATACTTGATGGCTTCGATGGAAACACCCGCCTCGCTCGGCGTGCACGGGCCTGGCGAAACCACGATGCGTTCCGGGTTCAGGGCAGCGATTTCAGCCACGGTCAGTTCGTCGTTACGCACCACCTTGACCTCGGCACCCAGCTCGCCCAGGTACTGCACCACGTTGTAGGTAAAGGAGTCGTAGTTATCAATCATCAGCAACATGGGGGAAACCTCAGGAATTGGGGGTCTGTTCAGCCAGCGCAACAGCGCGGAACATCGCGCGGCGCTTGTTCAGGGTTTCTTCCCATTCGAGGGCCGGCACCGAGTCGGCGACAATCCCGCCACCGGCCTGCACATGCAGCTCCCCGTCCTTGATCACGGCCGTGCGAATCGCAATGGCGGTGTCCATGTTGCCGTTCCAGGCGAAATACCCCACGGCGCCGCCGTAGACGCCACGCTTGACCGGCTCCAGCTCGTCGATGATTTCCATCGCACGAATTTTCGGCGCGCCCGACAAGGTGCCCGCCGGCAGAATCGCGCGCAGCGCGTCCATCGCGGTCAAGCCGGCTTTCAGCTCGCCGGTGACGTTGGAGACGATGTGCATCACGTTGGAATAGCGCTCGATCACCATCTTCTCGGTGAGCTTCACCGAACCGATTTCCGAGACCCGCCCGGTGTCATTGCGGCCCAGGTCGATCAGCATCAGGTGCTCGGCGATTTCCTTGTCGTCGCTCAGCAGGTCTTCTTCCAGCGCCAGATCCGCTTCTTCGGTCGCGCCGCGCGGGCGTGTACCGGCAATCGGGCGCACGGTGATCAGGTTGTCCTCGACGCGCACCAGCACTTCCGGCGAACTGCCGACGACGTGGAAGTCGCCAAAGTTGAAGAAGTACATGTACGGCGTCGGGTTGAAACAACGCAGCGCACGGTACAGGTCAATCGGCGCGGCCTTGAAGTCGATGGACATGCGTTGCGACGGCACCACCTGCATGCAGTCACCGGCAAGGATGTATTCCTTGATGGTATCGACCGCGCGCTCGTAGTCATCCTGGGTAAAGCTTGACCGGAACACCGGGTCGGCCGCCGGTGGACGGCTGAGGTCCAGGCCGCGACGCGGGGTGATCGGCTGGCGCAGTTTTTCCAGCAGCGCTTCGAGGCTGGCCAGGCCTTGCTCGAAGGCGTCGGCCTGCGAGGGGTCGGCGAGCACGATCGCGTGCATCTTGCCGGCAAGGTTGTCGAACACCACCACCGCATCGGAGACCATCAGCAGAATGTCCGGCACGCCCAGCGGGTCCGGGTTCGGGCATTGGCCCAGGCGTTTTTCCACGTAACGCACGCAGTCGTAGCCGAAATACCCTACCAGGCCGCCGTTGAAACGCGGCAGGCCGGGAATGGTCGGCACGTTGTAGCGCGCCTTGAAGGTTTCGACGAAGGCCAGCGGGTCTTCTACGTCATGGCTTTCGATCTCGACGCCATCATGGGTGATGCTCACATGATGGTCGTGGACGCGCAGCACGGTGCGGCACGGCAAGCCGATGATCGAGTAACGGCCCCATTTCTCGCCGCCCTGCACCGATTCGAGCAGATAGGAGTTGGGCGCGTCGGCCAGTTTCAGGTAGATCGACAGCGGCGTATCGAAGTCGGCCAGGGTTTCGCAGGCCAGGGGAATGCGGTTATAGCCGGCAGCGGCCAAACGCAGGAATTCTTCGCGGATCATGGTGTGCCTCGTGGCGTGAGGGTCTAACAGTCAGGTATGCAAACGTGCCGCAGCGCGGCCAGGATCAGTCAGGCGCGCCAACGCCAGCGGGCCAGGGCCTTGATGACTTTCATCCAGAGTTTGCGAGTGACCACCACGATGGAATTTCCAGAAGGGGACGGATCGATATCGGGCAACGTTATCTCAGCGCCCGCTCCCAAGCAACCGGGGATTAACAGTCGCAGGTCATCAATCACCAGCGCCGGCGCCTCTTCGGCAATCGGCCGGCCATGGTTGTAGCCGTAACTGAGGGCCACGCACTGCACGCCGGCTGCTTTTGCGGCCTGCACATCACTGCGCGAATCGCCGACAAACAGCGACTGGGAGGCCGGGATATTGGCCATTTTCATCACGAAAAACAGTGCGGCCGGGTCGGGTTTCTTCTGCGGCAAGGTATCGCCACCGATGATCCAGCGGAAATACCGGCCAATTTTCATCTGGTCCAACAGCGGCGCGACAAAGCGCTCCGGCTTGTTGGTGATCAGGGCCATTTCCACGCCCTTTTTGTGCAGCCATTTGAGGGTGTCACGCACACCGGGGTAGACCACGGTCAGTTCGTGGCCATTTTCATAGGCGGCGTTGAACAGCTCCAGGGCGTGTTCGGCCTCGACCTCATCCACGCCTTCGGCATCGATGTGGTTGGCCAAGGCGCGGCGCACCAGCATGTGCACGCCGTTGCCGACCCACTCACGTACCGACTCGATCCCCGCCGGCTTGCGCCCCAGCTTGAGCAGCATGTCGTCCACCGCCGCCGCCAGGTCCGGCACCGAATCGATCAACGTACCGTCCAGATCGAACATCACCAGCCGCGGCAGTTTGCCGGGAAATAGCTGCTCGAAGCCGCTCATGGACGCGCCAGCGCCAGTTCTGCTCGCATCTTGTCGATGACTTCCTGGTAGTTCGGCGCGTTGAAGATCGCCGAGCCGGCCACAAAGGTGTCGGCGCCCGCTGCGGCGATTTCGCGGATATTGTTGACGTTGACCCCACCGTCGATTTCCAGGCGGATATCCCGGCCGGAGGCGTCGATCAGCGCGCGGGCTTCGCGCAACTTATTCAGGGTGCCGGGGATGAACTTCTGCCCGCCAAAGCCTGGGTTGACGCTCATCAGCAACACCATGTCGACCTTGTCCATCACGTACTCGAGCACGCTCAACGGAGTGGCCGGGTTGAACACCAGGCCCGCCTTGCAGCCGCCTTCGCGGATCAATTGCAGGGTGCGGTCCACGTGCAGCGTGGCTTCCGGGTGGAAGGTGATGTAGGTCGCGCCGGCTTCGATGAAGTCACCGACGATGCGGTCCACCGGGCTGACCATCAGGTGCGCGTCGATTGGCGCGGTGATGCCGTACTTGCGCAGCGCCGCACAGACCATCGGGCCGATGGTCAGGTTGGGTACGTAGTGGTTGTCCATGACATCGAAGTGCACGAAGTCGGCACCGGAGGCCAACACCTTGTCCACTTCCTCACCCAGGCGGGCGAAATCGGCGGAGAGAATCGATGGAGCAATGACGAAGGGCTGCATGACGCACCTTTTTTGAGCTAAATCACGATGGCGCGCATTGTATACCTCATGCTTTGCTGCGCGCACCGTGACCTAACTCAAGGGTTAATACGCAGCCCGGTAGATTTTCTCGATATCCGCCGCGCTCAGCTTGCGCGGGTTGTTGCGCATCAGGCGCTCAATGCCCGCCGCTTCGGTGGCCATCGCGGGGATGGCGTCCTCGGGCACCCCGAAGCTGCGCAGGCCTGCCGGGATCTCGACGGCGGCGCAGAGTCGCGTCATCGCCTCGACGGCCTGGTCGGCCGCATCGTTGACGCTCAAGCCGCTGACGTTCACGCCCATGGCCTGGGCAATGTCCTGCATGCGCTCCACGCAGGCCAGCTTGTTCCAGTGCATCACATAGGGCAGCAACAGCGCATTGCTCACCCCGTGGGCGATATTGAACCGCCCGCCCAATGGGTACGCAAGCGCATGCACCGCGCCCACCCCGGCATTACCGAAGGCCATGCCGGCCATCAGGCTGGCGGTGGCCATATCGTCGCGGGCCTGCAGGTTGGCCGGGTTGGCGTAGGCCTTGGGCAGCGCGTTGGCAATCAGCTTGATCGCGCCGATGGCCAGGGCATCGGTGATCGGCGAGGCGTTCAGCGACAGGTAGGATTCAATCGCGTGCACCAGCGCGTCCACGCCACTCGCGGCGGTGACACTGCGCGGGCAGGTCAGGGTCATTTGCGGGCTGATCAGCGCCACGTCCGGCAGCAGGTAATCGCTGACAATGCCTTTTTTCAGCTGCGCGGCCTTGTCCGAGAGGATCGCCACGTTGGTCACCTCCGAGCCGGTACCCGCCGTGGTCGGGATGGCAATCAGCGGCGGGCCCTTGCGCGGTACCTGATCGACGCCGAACAAATCCGCCAGGGCACCGTGGTAACCGGCGTAGGCCGCGACGCTTTTGGCGATATCGATCGCGCTGCCGCCGCCCAGGCCGATCAGCCCGTCATGCCCGCCCTCGCGGTACACGCGCATGCAGTCCTCGACGATGGCGATTTCCGGGTCGGGCAGTACGCGGTCGAAGATTTCATAGGAACGATCGCCCAAGTGTTCCAGCGCCAGCGCCACCGTACCGGACTTGACCAGCGCGGCATCGGTGACGATCAGCGGGTTATCCACATCCAGGCGTGTGAGTTCGGCAGCCAGCTGTTCAATGGCGCCAGCGCCGGTCAGCAGTTTGTGGGCGATCTTGAATGAGGAAGTACTCATGTGCGCGGCCTCTTATTAAGGAATGGGCTGGCACAAGAGTAGCTGACTGAGGCCGGTTGTCTTGCATTCAGCAACTGAATAGACATAAGACCAATGTGGGAGCGGGCTTGCTCGCGAATG
>NZ_JBAWDE010000158.1:0-1826 GCF_049590575.1 Pseudomonas sp. | reverse complement strand
TGACATGGGATTACCAGATGATGCCCACGCGCATCTCTGGAAGCGAAGCAGAGGCGGTCATCGTCGCCATCAAGAAGGAAGTGATCGAGGCCGAAGTCGAGGCCGTGGAGCGGGTGGGGGTCAAGATCAAGCGGGTTGACGTCGCCCCTTTTGCGCTCCTCAACGCTTTTCGTTACAGCGAGGTCCAAACCGACGAATGCACCCTCATTATCGACATGGGCGCGCGGTCGACCAACCTCGTCTTTGTCGAAAAAAACAGCTTCTGGATTCGCAACGTCCCCATCGCCGGAAACCAAATCTCCCAAAGCATCTGCAATGAAATGCAGGAGCCCTTCACGGCGGCGGAAACATTGAAAAAGGGCAAAGGCTTTGTCTCCCTCGGCGGGGTTTACGCCGACCCGGATGACGCCGATGCCGCGCGCATCTCCAAACTCATCCGCTCGACGATGACCCGCCTCCACGTCGACATCAATCGCTCCATCGCCTACTATCGCACGACGCTCAACGGCGCGCCCCTCAAGCGCGTTTTCCTCACCGGCGGCAGCTCCCAGTTGCCCTACCTCGATCTCTTCATCGGCGACAAACTCAGTCTGCCCGTCACCTACTTCAACCCCCTGCGCAACGTGAACCTGGCCCCCTCCCTCAACCGGGGGGACCTTCAGCATAACAATTGTTGCACGGCGGAACTGGTCGGCCTCGCCTTGCGCGAGACCGGAAGCTGCCCCGCCGAGGTCACCCTTGACGCCCCGACCCTCGCCGCCCGCGCCGATAAACGGCGCAAACAACCCTACTACCTCGGGGCGCTTGCCGCCTGGGCGCTCCTCTTTGTCTGCCTGGGACTTTACTACTACCAACAAACGTCCGTGGCGCAGGCCATGGCAAAAAACCTGCGCGAAAGCACCCAAAGTCTCCAGACCATGGCTCCCAAGATCGGAATTTTAGCCAAGGAGCAGGACACGCTCCGGCAAACACTCAAATCCGCCGTGGATCTCGGCGTGCAGCGCGACGCCTGGGCGCAGACTCTCGCCGCCTTGAATGAAAAAATTCCCGATGGCGTCTGGATTACGCAACTCGTTCCCGTCTCCAATCCTCCCTCGGGCGCCGCTTCTTCGCCCCGCCTGGAAACTGGAATGGGAACGGACGCTCCGGCCGACGAGATCAACATGCTGGTCATTAGCGGCCTCTATCATGCCAACCCCAAGACCGAAGTGGTCGATCCCGCGCGGTTGCGCGAGTTTGTCGTCGCGCTGGCCGATTTGCCCTATTTCGATATCGACACGAAGAACCTCACTTCGACGCTGATTTCCATCACCACGTCGGAGTCCGACCCGAACGCCTTCGCGCAGAAATTTTCCATGCATCTCAAGCTCAAGACGCCCATCCGTCTCAAACCCGACGCGACCAAGCCATGAAAAAATTGAATCTTTCCGGCTTTGACCTCGGGGTCATCATCGCGGCTGTCGTCATTGCCCTCTTGGGCGGCGGTGCCTGGTGGTACCTGTCGGGCGCGCTCCAGGACGCGCAGACCGACGTCACGAACGCCAAAGCCGATTTTGACAAATACTCGACCAACCACAACATCGTCGTTGGCGCTTCCAACGGCAAGGCCCTCCAGGCCAATATCGACCTGCTCAAGGCGCAACTCGATCCCCTGATCCGCGCCGAACTTCAGCCGAAGGAAAACAAACTCCGCTCCATCGAAAAGGAAGATCCCGTGGCCTGGAAGCACGATCTGGACGACGAGGTGCAGCGCCTGAAAAGCGCGGCCCAAACCCGCCGCGTCAACCTGCCGCCCAATTTTTATTTTGGCTTTTCCCGCTATCTCA